>JAISVZ010000198.1 GCA_031271295.1 Clostridiales bacterium
TTTCCCATGCGGTTAACGCAATAAGACCCCTTGAAGACTACAAGGTTGATAGGTCGTAGGTGTAAGCATGGCAACATGTTTAGCTGAACGATACTAATTGGTCGAAGGCTTGTCCTCTATGTTGGAGGTGAGCGCTTGCGCTTATGGTAATGGTTTAAGGTTTTAAAAGAAGGTTTGAATATTTTAATGGTTAGTGGTATAATTGTTTCGGTTTTGTTTCGTGTTAGAGTTTATATTCGGTTTTGAAGGTGCGAGTTGGATGGAAGTTTACGCCGACGTGGCTCAATGGCAGAGCAGCTGACTTGTAATCAGCAGGTTACCGGTTCAAGTCCGGTCGTCGGCTTGCTTTACCTTTTTCAGGTGGGATTCCCGAGTGGCCAAAGGGAGCAGACTGTAAATCTGCCGTCTGTGACTTCGAAGGTTCAAATCCTTCTCCCACCATTTATCGCGGAGTGGAGCAGTCTGGTAGCTCGTTGGGCTCATAACCCAAAGGCCGCAGGTTCAAATCCTGCCTCCGCAAGTAAACAAACGCCGTAATCTCAATGGTTACGGCGTTTTGGTTTTTTTGTGAGCAAGACAACAAGAAAGAGGGTGAATAAATGGAATCAAAGATTTCCAAGCAAGCGAAGGATATAATACAAAAATACACAAGCAGCCTATTCAAAGACGCGACACTTGAATTCTACGGAATTAAAACGGCAAAAATAAAAGAACTCATAAATGTTGAGCTTCCCGAAGTAACTGTAAAGGCCTATGGCATGGATATTGTATTTCTCTTGGAGGATAATGCATACTTGCATTTTGAGTTTCAGTCAACGTATAATAAGAAAGACTTAACAAGGTTTGCCGCTTATGATTTGCGTTTATTTGAGCGTGACGGACGGGAAATCATAACGGCGGTTATTTATACTTCGGACGTAAAAAAAGCGGATACAGGGTTAAAAATCGGTTCTTTGATGTACAATCCGGTAAACGTAATGATGATTGATTATGACGGGAACGCAATTTATGAAGAACTGGACAGGAAAATAAAAGACGGCGCGGAATTATCTGATTTGGATATGCTGAATCTAATTTTTCTTCCGTTAATGAAAATAAAAGGCGATACACCGAGGGACGAACTGGCGGTAAATTCAATTAAGCTGGCTCAAACTATAAAGGATAAAAACAAACAAGATGCATGTGTTGCGGCAGCGTATGCTTTCGCTGAAAAATATTTAGATGATAACGGACGCAAAAAAATTTGGGAGGTGCTAAAAATGAGCAGCATGTTAGTTAATTATTTGGAAGAAGCTATAACGAAAGACAGAACAGAAATTGCAAGGAATTTGATTAAAGAAGGTGCAACGGTCGATTTTGTTAAAAAAATAACTAAGTTGCCAATTGAGCTAATTAAACGGTTACAATCCGAGATAAGCAACGAATGAATTGAAGCGGGGAACCGCTTCTTTTTTTGTAGAATTAATGGACGCGCACACTACATACGCCCGCATGGCTTCTATGTATGTCAATCCAAAGAGAAAGATGCCGCACAATAGATTAATAATGCACCCTCTAACAAATGTGCCCGTTTTTTAGTGTAAATTGACATATAACCGTTTTAAATATAGAATAAACAAATAATAGTTACTATATTCCGACAAAAATTTCAACATAAAAACTGTCACGGGGGTGAATAAAAATGTATGAAAGTAACAACACCGGCATTTTGCAAAGCGAACTGGAACGAATAGCGAATTCGGAAAACTCCAATCACTTGCGCTTTAGCATTGATACCAACCAATTAAGCGGGGAAGAGCAAAAACTTGCGCCTTTGTTTGCCAAGGCTCTGGAGAATGTGCGGGTGCAGGCGGAATACGGTTCCGTGAAATACACTCTTACTAACAAAGCTCTGCATATTGCAAACTGGGATATGGACGTTGTATCGGACGACCCTGTAAACCCAAACAACAAATTTACATGGTCTCAGGAATTCCGGCATCTTATCGGGTTTTCCGGCTTGGATGATTTTCCGGATGTTTTGTCAAGCTGGTCAAGCCGCCTGCATCCCGGCGACAGGCAGCGCGTTCTTTCCGCTTTTGCGGCGCATTTAACCGATAACACAGGGCAAACGCCGTACAACCTTGAATACCGCATGATGGCAAAAAACGGGGAGTACCGTCATTTTCGCGCGGTTGGGTTAACGCTTAGAAACGAAAACGGCACGCCGCTAAAGGTTGCCGGAGCTATTGAAGATATAACCGAGAGAGTACATCAGCAGGAAATGCTGGAAAATATACTCGACACTATGGACAGCCATATTTACACCACCGATTTACAAACTGATGAAATATTGTTTGTAAATAAAAAAATGGCCGCCGATTTTAATCTTGACGAAAACGACCGCGGCGAAAAATGCTGGCGTGTAGTTCAATTAAACCAAACCGAGAGATGCCCGTGGTGCAAGAAGGGCGAACTTTTGGCCAATCCCGAAAAAACCGTGTTATCGGAAGATAACAACCCGATTCTTGGCAGAACAATGCACAAAATTGAACAAATTATAGACTGGCCGGGCGGACGCAAGGTACATATGCTGCAATCAATTAACATAACCGAAATTAAGCGGGCGCAGGAAACTCTTATCCAGCGGGAAAAATCACTTGACGCGTTAAACCGGGCTGCCGTCGTTATGCTTTCCCGCGAGGACAACGCGTTTGAAGAAGCTATGACCGAGGGAGTGAACATAATATCGGAAATAGCGGCATTTGGCAGTTTGTCGGTTTTGCGCAGCGGGAGCACAGGCGAGAGTTTTACCCGGATATATCACTGGAATAAGGGAAAGCGCATGGATGTTTCCGAAGGCGCCGGAAGCCTTATACCCGAATGCTGTGTGGATGTTCTTAAGGCGGGCAAATTTATTAACGCTGCGGTTTCGGAATTGCCGGAGGCCAAAGAGCTTAAAAAATCCGGCTCTTTGGCAATACTTGCGGTGCCAATACTAAATGGCAGCAGTTTTTGGGGCTATACCCTCTTTGAAAACACTAAAGAGGAAAGAGAATTTTCCGCTCTGGAAGCGGACATATTACGTTCCGCAAGTTTTATGCTGGCAACCGTGGTAATTCGAAGCGAGGAAATTAAAAAATCCCGCGAGGCGGACGAGCGCGCAAAGCTTATGCTTGACGCAACGCCTTTGGTATGCCGCTTATGGGATAAAAACTACAACCTTATAGAATGCAATGAAGCCGCTGTTTCGCTTTTCAACCTTCGCAGCAAGCAGGAATATATAGAGCGTTATTTCGAACTTTCCCCCAAGTACCAGCCCGACGGGCAGTTAACAAGGGAAAAAATAAGGAATGTAATATCCGAAGCGTTTGAAAAAGGAGGCTGCACTTACGAATGGATGTACAGTATGCTTGACGGCACGCCGATGCCTTGTGAAATAACGCTGGTGCGCGTTCCATACAAGGACGACTATGTTATTGCAGCCTATTCCCGCGACCTGCGCGAGCAAAAAAAGATGATTGCCGAAATTGGGCGGCGCGACCATTTGCTTAGAACCATAAACGAGGCGGCAGACCGTCTTTTGCGGGCTGAACCTGAAAGTTTTGACAACAATCTGCTATCGTGCATGGAAATGATGGCGCGTGTTGTTGGCGCAGACCGTATGCGCGTGGTTAAAAATACTGTGGAGGACGGGATATATTACCGCAATCTTTTATATGAGTGGAGCGAAAATACAACATTGTCTGCGGATAGCGTAAATGCGTTCAAGGCCGCATATACCGAAACCACTCCGGAAATGTTTAAAACCATGCTGCGCAGGGAGTATATTCACAAACGCGTGGAGGATATGCCCGCGTCCGACCGGGAATGGCTGAAAAATCAAGGAGTGCTTTCAATAATTATGTTCCCCGTTTTTACCGGCGACGAGTTTTGGGGAATGGTGGGTTTTGTTAATTGCCGCGACGGCAAGCTTTTTGCCGAAAACGAAGCCTCCATAATGCAGTCCGGCGCAATGATTGTGGCAAACGCGGTTTTGCGAAACGAATACACGCTTAAAATGCGCGATACTCATGAAAAGCTTCAAATTATGATGGAGGATACCAAACTTGCAAACAACGCGAAAAGCAGCTTTCTTGCGCATATGAGCCATGAAATACGAACTCCCCTTAACGCCGTTATAGGTTTAAGCCAGCTTACGCTGGGGGAAGGAAATTTAAGCGGGGAAGCGGAGTTAAACCTTGAAAAAATAAGCAGCGCCGGTTCTACGATTCTTAGCATTGTTAACGATATTTTGGATATTTCAAAAATTGAAACGGGAAAATTGGAAACATTCCCCGTGCAGTATGATACGCCAAGCCTTATAAACGATGTTATTATGATGAACATTGTACGCGTGGGCGAAAAACCGATTACCTTTAAACTCTTGCTTGACGAAAACCTTCCGAGCAAGCTTTACGGAGACGACCTTCGAATAAAGCAGATATTTAACAATTTGCTTTCAAACGCGTTTAAATACACCGATGCCGGTACGGTTGAATGGCGGGTATCATTTGAGCGCGACGGCGACGACATATGGCTTAATTCCGGCATATATGATACGGGGCGCGGGATAAAACCGGATGATTTAAAAAGGCTGTTTTCGGACTATAACCAGGTGGACGTGCAGGCAAACCGTCAAATAGGCGGAACGGGGCTTGGTCTTTCAATTACCAAGCGCCTTGTGGAAATGATGGACGGAACAATAAAGGTGGAGAGCGAATACGGAAAAGGTTCGGTGTTTCATGTGCGTGTGCGCCAAATTCTTTTATCGGATGTGCCCATTGGGGCGGAGGTGGCGCAAAACCTTGCGGAATTGCGTTATACAATAGTTCGCCGCACCGCTTACACCAAAATTGCCCGCATAAAAATGCCGTACGCACATGTGCTTGTTGTGGACGATATAGCAACAAACCTTGACGTTGTAAAGGGAATGCTGCGTCCTTACGGCATAAAGGCGGACTGCGCAAGCAGCGGCCCTGCGGCAATAGAGAAGATGCGCCGCGAAAACCCGCGCTATAACGCCGTGTTTATGGACCATATGATGCCCGGCATGGACGGGATAGAGGCGGTTAGGATAATCCGCGAGGAAATAGGCACGGATTACGCAAGGGAAGTGCCGATTATAGCGCTCACCGCCAACGCAATAGCCGGAAACGAGGAAATGTTTTTAATCAAAGGTTTTCAGGATTTTATTTCAAAGCCTATTGATATGGGGAAATTGGATACCATACTGCGAAGCTGGGTAAGGGATAAAAACCTTGAAGTGGAGTTTTCGTCGGCGGAAGAGGAGGAGGGTGAAACCGCTTCTTTCTTTGCGTCCTTAACAATAGACGGTGTTGATACAGTAAGGGCGTTGGAACGCTTCGGCGCGGGCGGAAGCGTTTGGACGGACGTACTGCGTTCGTACGCGCTGCACACGCCGCCGCTTTTAAGCCGTCTGAGGGAGCATCTTGCGGAGGAAAACCTTGCGGATTACGCGATAATAGTACACGGAATTAAAGGTTCAAGCTACGGGATTTTCGCGGCCGATGCAGGGCGGGCTGCGGAAAAGCTTGAAATGGCTTCGAAGAACGGCTTCATTGATGAAATAAAATCCGGTCACGCGGCGTTTGAGGAGCAAGTTAGGCGGCTGCTCGGCGATATTGACGAAGCGCTTAAAAAAATTGACGCGGCCATAACCAAGCCCACCGCCGAAGAGCCCGACACCGCGCTTTTGGCGCAGCTTCGCGAGGCGAGCGACGCTTTCGATATGGATAGGGTGGATACAATAATTGAGCAGCTTGAGGCGTTTCGTTACGAAAAGGGAGAAAAGCTTATTGCGTGGCTTAGGGAAAAGGTAAACGGCATAGAATTTGAGGAAATAGCGGGCGGTGAATGGCCGCCGTGCGAATAATTACAAGGGGTGAAGAAAATGGAACAAAACAGGAAAACTATACTTATTGTGGACGATAATCCGTCAAACCTGACCACGGGCAAAAACCTTTTGAAACTTTTTTATGAGGTGTATCCGGTTCCTTCCGCGGCAAGAATGTTTGACATATTAACAAAGGTTACGCCGAATTTAATTTTACTTGATATCGATATGCCCGAAATGGACGGTTATGAGGCTATAAAACGCCTTAAATCCAGCGAAAATTATGCCGATATACCGGTAATTTTTCTTACGTCGCAAAGTGATGAAAAAAGCGAGATGAGAGGTTTTGACTTGGGCGCGGCGGATTATGTGTTTAAGCCTTTTTCTCCGCCGCTTTTAATTAGGCGCATCAAGACACAGCTTTTAATTGCCGAGCAAAGGCAAACAATAACCCAGAACGTTAAAGAGTTATCGGAGATAGTTCGAATTAATACCCTAAATCAAATTTTGCATAACGAGAGCGCACGCTCCGGAGCTTTAGCGTCAGCCGCCGCCAAAAAGACGGAGTTAAACAGCCGTCAAAACGCAATTATGAATATTATAGTAACTCTTATAGGATTACACGACAAATCTTGCGGCGAGCAAATAATTCGCATTAGAGCGTACATGAAGGCGCTTATAACGGGTCTTATTAGGATGGAGCAGCATTTGAGCGTTATTTCCGATTGGGATATGGATTTGATGTTGCAATCGGCGGGGTTGTATGATGTGGGCAAACTTGGCGTACCCGAAAATATTTTGAATAAGTATACGAAGCTTTTGCCCGAAGAAGAGGATATATTGAAAACCCATGTTCCGGCTGGAGTTGATACGATAACCAAGATAATGAACGAAACTGAAGAGTACGATTTATTTAATTACGCGCTATCCATAATAGGTTTCCACCATGAAAGGTGGGACGGCAAAGGATACCCGCACGGCCTGCGCGGCGAAGAGATACCGCTTGAAGCCCGTTTAATGGCAATAGCGGACGCTTACAATGAGATGATTACTTGGAAGCAGTACAAAAAGACATATACTCACGACGAGGCGGCGAAGGTTATAGAGGAAGGCAGCGCCTCGAGCTTCGACCCTGCCTTGGTGGATGTGTTCTTCTATATGGAAAATGAAATCCGCGAAATTACGCATAATTATTTGATTGAGTAGAAATTATATGCTAAAATGGTTTCGGAGGGGGGAATCCGCATCAACAGATTTTATTTTAAGAATAACCGGCCTGACAAAAGATCAATTGGATGGAATTGTTGTTTGAAAATTTTATTAAAACGCCCCTTGTTATCAAAAACTTGGGGCGTTTATTTTATGCCGTCATCCGAAAAATCCGAAATATTTAAATATTCTTGCATTTTACATTGAAAATTACTATAATGTGTTATCTTCAAATCCGCAGCACTCATAGGAGGTGATATATATGGCACAAACTCACAAGCAAATGTACGAAAAGCTTTTAAAACGAATGGACACTTACCACCCTTCAAAGGATTTTTCAATTATTACCCGCGTGTATGATTTTGCGGTTAAAGCGCATGGCAGCCAATTGCGCAAATCCGGGGACCCGTATATGATTCACCCAATGGCGGTTGCGCTTCTTCTTGTGGATTTAAAGTGCGACATTGAAACGATTGCCGGAGGCATTTTGCACGATGTTGTTGAGGATACGGAAGTTACCGAGGAAGAAATTGCGAAAAAATTCGGTAAGGAAATTGCGGAACTTGTAAAACTGATTAAGCAGTACTT
>JAISVZ010000215.1 GCA_031271295.1 Clostridiales bacterium
TTTCGCCGGTTTTGCCAAACGCCTGCCGTTTTTACCCAACTTGTTCGGTTTACGCCTTTGAAGCCGTGGATAAGTACGGGGTTGTAAAAGGGCTTTTTCTTGCGTGTAAAAGAATTTTAAGATGCAACCCCTTTTGCAAAGGCGGGTACGACCCTGTTCCCTAAATTAAATTGAGGAGGAACCGCTTAGATGATTTTAAATAACTGCATGGTTTTGTTAAGCGATTATATAGCGAAGGATCAGAATATTTTAATCAAGCCGATATCAATATTTTTTGGGCTGCTGATGAATTTTTTCTATGAAATCGCCGCTTTTTTTACCGAAAGGCACTCTCTGGGGATTTCAATAATTCTCCTAACAATTGCCGCAAGGTTCATAATGCTTCCCCTGGCGCTTAAAGCGCAAAAATCTACGGTTAAAATGCAGGCCGTGCAACCCGAGGTTGAAAAAATAAGAAAGAAGTACGAGGGCCTTAAGGATACCGAATCCCAGCAGAAAATGGCGCGGGAAGTTCAAATGGTTTATTCCAAAAACAATGTAAATATGTTTGGCGGATGTTTGCCGCTGCTTATCCAAATGCCTATTTTTTTCGCCCTTAACGATATTATGCGCCGCTGTTATATGTTCATAAACAAGCTTGGGGACCTTTACAGCCAAATCGCGGAGGTTATAATTTCTATTCCGACGAAGGACCCGGCCGCGGTTCCAAAATACGTGGCGGATATTGGCTGGGCGCATCTCGACCCTAAGGAAATTGAGGCGGGTCTTCAATTTAATATTAAATCCGTTGAAGGCCTCCAAAAAATATTAAACAAAATAACCTCCGGCGAGCTTAAAACTTTGCTTGAGCAGGTTCCGGCGGATATTCATGAAAAACTATCCGTTTTGGTAAGCCAAAAAGAAAATATCGAGCATTTCGCCGGTATAAACCTTTTTGACAACGCGGGTTATATGTGGCCGGGAATATTAATTCCTATTTTATCCGCCGTTTTAATGTTCGCGTCCTCGTACCTTATGAACAAGCAGCAAAAAAGTACCGACGACCAAACCAAAATGATGCAGAATATGATGCTCTTCGGTATGCCGATATTTATGGGTATAACAACCGTATCGTTCCCGGCGGGCGTCGGCCTTTACTGGGTTGCCTCAAGCGCGTTCCAGCTTGGCCAGCAGGTTATATTAAACAAGTTCTACAAGCCGTCGCTTACAAAGGATTCCGCAAAGCCCGCGGATAAGGACGTTGTGAAGGTAATTAAGGAAAAAAAGAAGTAATTATTTCCAATAAATTGTTTCGGCAATTGCTTAACATTTAAAGTGAGGTAATAATTTTAAGCTGAGCCGGTAAAAAGAGAGAAGGAGGGTTTTATGGACAGTGTTGAAAAGTACGGCAAAACTGTGGAAGAGGCCGTAGCGGACGCGTTAAAAGAGCTTAACGCAACACCGGATGAGGTTGAAATTGAGGTGATAGACCCGGGTGTTAAGGGCTTTTTAGGGCTTGTCGGTTCAAAACCGTGTAAGGTTAAGGTAACTAAAAAATATAACCCCGAGAACGCGGTGCGCGCGTTTTTACGTCAGGTAATAGCGGCGATGGGTTTGGCGGCGACATTCGAAATTGAGGTTAAGGAAAAATTTATGATTATAAACATTTCCGGAGACGGCGCGAGCCGGCTTATCGGAAAACACGGGCAAACGCTTGAATCGCTCCAGTATCTTATAAGCCTTGTTGTTAATAAGGGCAACGCGCCGTTTCTTAATATTTTACTCGACTGCGAAAATTACCGGGCAAAAAGAAAAGAAACCCTTGAAAATTTGGCGCGCAACCTTGCCAAAAAAGCGAAACAAACAAGGCGCAATGTTGTTTTAGAGCCGATGAGTTCCAACGAGCGGCGTATAATTCACGCGGCGCTTCAAGGCGACAGGTCTGTCTCAACATATTCCGAGGGCGACGAGCCTTACAGGAACGTAGTTATTTCACCAAAAAGGTAAATTGTTCAGGGGCGTCTAAATTTGCGGCGTCCCTTTTTTTATGTAGATATTATGGAGATATTATGGAAGATACTATTGTGCAAATTTCAACCGCTCCGGCGGCGGGCGCGGTAGCAATTATACGCCTGTCCGGAAGAGGCAGCGTTCAAATTACGAAAAAAATTTTTTTATGCGGCAAATTTCAGAAAAACCCGCAGAGCCACCGCATTTATTACGGCAAAATTGCCGACGGCGAAGATATTATAGACGAGGTTTTAGTAAGCGTAATGCTTGCGCCAAAAAGCTACACCAAAGAGGATGTTGTGGAAATTAACTGCCACGGCGGGCTGAAGGTAACGCAGAAAATACTTGCCTTGGCGGTAAAGAGCGGCGCGCGGCTTGCCGAACCGGGGGAGTTTACAAAACGCGCCTTTTTAAACGGGCGTATTGACCTATCCCAAGCGGAAGCCGTTAGCGACTTAATTAATTCATCCACCGAGCTTGCCCGCAAAACCGCGTTTAACCAGCTAAACGGATATTTAAAGGAGAAAATTATATTATTCAGGGAAACCCTGCTTACTATGATTGCGCAAATTGAAGTTTCCATAGATTATCCGGAACACGATATGCAGGAGGTTAACACCGCCGAGGTTTACCGCAAAAGCAAGCAAATATACGAAGAAATTAAAAACCTGATTGGAAGCGCCGAATACGGCAAAATAATTCACGAGGGAATTGAAACCGTTATAGCAGGGCGGCCGAACGTTGGCAAATCCTCACTCTTAAACGCCGTTTTAAACGAAAACAGGGCGATTGTTACCGATATTCCGGGCACAACGCGCGACGTTTTGCAGGAATATGTTAATTTGGAAGGAATAGTGCTTAAAATTACGGATACCGCGGGAATTCACGATACATCGGACGCGATAGAAAAAATAGGGGTTCAGCTTGCGAAAACTTATTTGGAAGCCGCGCAGCTTGTTTTGTTTGTGGTGGACGGTTCGGCTGAACTTAACGCGGAGGATTACGAAATACTTGAACTAATCCGCGATAAAAAAGCGGTTGTAATAATAAATAAGGCAGACCTTGAAATTAAAACAGATAAGGAGAAGATGAGCAAAATTACGCCGTCTTTTCCGGTTATAGAAATATCCGCCAAAACCAAAGAGGGAATTAAGGAATTGTATTCGCAAATAAACGGCATGTTTTTAAGCGGCGATATTGCGGTGAACATGGAATTCGCGATTCATAAACAGCGGCATTTGGAGGTTTTAAGGCGTGCGGCGGCAAGTTTGGAAAAGGTTTTTGAAACCGCCGAGGCTAATTTAAGCGAGGATTTTTTAACTCAGGATTTGGCGGATTGTTACACAGCACTTGGGGAAATTATAGGCGAAACCGCGGCGGATGATATCGTTGACAAAATTTTTTCGGAGTTTTGCGTTGGGAAGTAGAATTTTTAAAAGTGTTTCTGTTGATTACTTACTTAACCTTGGAGGTAACAAAATGAAAACCATTGAATCCGCCAAACTGCTTGTAAGGGGATGGAACGATAACGATGCTGCGGGCATTTTCGAATTAAAGCGCGAATCGGCCGGTTTTATTAATTATTTGAAAATAGGGAATTTGGACGAGGCGTTGGACTGTATAAAAATATGGAAAGAGTTTCAGGAAATGTACCCTGTTGTTTTGAAGGAAACAGGTAAAATTATAGGCGTAGCAGGTTTTGTGGACGTTAACCGGTATAAAGCGTACAGAGAGTTGGAGGTTAATATTTGCGAAAAATACAGTAGCGCAGAATATCTTACGCAGGCGCATAGGCTTATGCTTGACTACGGGTTTAGCGAGCTTGGCTTAGAAGCCGC
This sequence comes from Clostridiales bacterium, assembly GCA_031271295.1. Lineage (GTDB taxonomy): Bacteria > Bacillota > Clostridia > Lachnospirales > WQUN01 > JAISVZ01. The sequence continues at coordinate 3,828 of JAISVZ010000215.1, forward strand.
CTTCTCTTTGTGCGGAAGCGGCGAAACCGCGTTAAGGCAAGCTCTGCTGGAAACCGGATTCGTTTATGAGGGAACGCTGCGAAAATTCGGCAGGGATATGAGCGACAGGATGAGATATTCCGTTATTAGGGAAGAGTATTTTGGCTTATAGCGCTCATTACTCAACCCTTTCCTGTTCAAAATCAATGCTGCCTTTTATACTTCCGGTATGTTTGTGCAATACCTTAAGCGCTTCCTCAGCAGACATTTTCTCTCTCCGGTTTGAAAAATTGAAAAATTTTACGGAATTCAGCCGCCCTTCCAAGGGCGGCTTTTCCCAAGCCAGTTCTTATTTTCCCAATATTCTTTATCAAGCGGAGCATAGTCATTTTTCTTTTGGAACGCTCTCATCATTTCAAAAATAAACCTCGTTTTAAAACCCGGTTTTACGCGTCCGCTTTTCGAAATTATTTTCCGCGCCAACTTATCAGTTTTGGATTCTATTTCCGCCTTAGTTTTATCACTTATTCCGTCCCAATCGCTTGCCATAACTCTAAACGCAAGCCTATATACCTTAGCTGCGCCCAAATAAAACATTTGCTTTGCCATAGATTTTGTAACGCCCGCCATTCCCATAGCCGCAGCCGTAGATACCACAACGGCAGTTTTGGAAAACATGGCTTCCTCCGGCCTGTGGGCAAGCCACGCGGTATAAATATGCTCAAAAAAGCCTTTCAAGTGCGATGTCATTTCCATAACATAGGTGGGCGAAGATATTATTATAACGTCCGCGGAAAGCATGGAACCAAATATTTTACCCACCTTTTCGGAATTCGGGCAATACTCCCTGCCGCGATGCAGGCAAGCCAAACAGCCCAAGCATCCTTCGCTAAAATCCTTCGGGAGAAAGAATTCGTCAATTTCGCCGCCTGTTTTTTCCGCGGTTTTCCGCGCTATACGGTACGTGCTTCCTTTGTGGTTTTGCCCGTGGATCAGCGTAATTTTCATATAACTTCCACCGCCTTGTCTGTAAATAAAATTCCGTTTAAGTGGTCAATCTCGTGGCAGAAGGTTGCCGCGAGAAAATCGCTTCCGTTTATTGTTATGGCGCAGCCGTATCCGTTTACTTTTTCAAGAGTTTCGCGCATATCGTCAAGCAAAACCCACAAACGCTCATCAAATTTTTCAACCGCGCGGCTTTGCTTGCGGAAAATGGGATCGCTCCAGTTTGTTAAGTTTCGTATTGCCATATTGTAATCTCCTTTTTTTCCGGCTTTGAAAATAGCTATGTATGCTGACCAGTATAGCACAAATCATTCCGTTTTTCTCAAAGTTGCAGAGTTTGCGGAGAAAAATTAGTTTATTTCCCCAAGTATGACGCAGACTGCTGCCCCCGGTGCGATATATGGACAAATAGCAAATGCGGCGACCCAAATTGCGAATTTTGCGGTACACGCCCTGCCTTTCCGTCAATAGGACTATACTATTGGCAATTAGAAGATAAACCTTGCGAATCGCCAAAGTTTTATTTTAGATTGAAGTATTCTCGCCGGAAACGAAAAGAAAATAAAAGAATAAGGAACCGAAAAATCAAGAATATGAGAATTCGCAAATAATCGGTCATTCCTTTTTAATTTTCTTCGGGCCGAGCGCTTTCATCACAACCTCCGTATAATACTTTAACTGATACGTTGTTTCGTTGTTTTTAATCGCGTTATAAATTTCGCTAAGTTCCGCTTTTACGTCGTCCATTGATTCATACCAGCCAAGGCACACAAGGTTATCTCCCCAAAAGCTGCTTTGGTCAACGCCGCACAAAGCGAATTTAGGCTCGTCTTTATTTCCGAACGTGATGTTTTTT
>JAISVZ010000050.1 GCA_031271295.1 Clostridiales bacterium
TATTTTTTTTGTGTTTTTTGTTATGCATGTTTTAGATTCCCTGTGCGTTTAAATTTAGAATATTTTATTTTTTTCGAACCGACCAGCCCAGTAACTTTTACAAAAGCTCTGTGTTTACAAACTGTAAAACCGTCATTTCATGGTTCGCTATAATATCCTCTAATGAGTTTTGCGCGTTCAGTATTTCATATTCGTATTTGTCAACTTCAATCTGCGTAATTTTCCCAAGTTCAAGCTGCGTTTTTTTAATTTCAAGCTGCTTTTCCATTGCGGCGATATCTACAAGCGCCAAATCGTAGTTTTGCTCCGCGGAAAGGATATCCTCGTAATATGTTTTTATCGTATCTCTTAGCTTGGTTTTTGCTTCCTCTATACTGCGAAGCTGCTGGTTAAGCTTTAGCACGGAGCTTTCTTCTTCAAACAGACTTGCGAAGCTTGTCATATCATGTTCGTATTTCGCCAAGTTGTAGTTTTCGGTAAGTGTCATAATTTGAAGGTTTGTTACGTACGCGTCGTTTATGTACCCGTCCAAATTGCCTTCCGTGAAAGGTTTGTAGGTAAATTTCAGCGCAACCTTGTATTTTTTAGTTTCGGATACTCCCATTGTTTGCCGCAGTGTTCTGTACGCGTCGTCGATGGCTTTTACCTTAGAGTCGCGGTTTATAACGGCTTTATCGTACGCGAGCTGCGCGGAATCGAGCGCGGATTTCGAAACCATGCCAAGCTCCGCTTTAACCTTCGTAATTTCCAAATCCTTTTTATCAAGTTCCAACTTTTCATCGTACAATTCAAGGCTTCGTTCGGCGGAAAGTATTGTTTCAAAGTACCTTGTTATAGTAAGCTCAAGGCTTTTTTTCTGGTTTGCAATTTCCGGGTAGGCAAGGGCGGTTTGCACTTCGTTCCTTGTAAGGGCGATTGCCGCTTTTATATGCTCCTCCTCCGTTACCGCAGAGTGAAAGCTCCAAAGCAAAGTTTCGTGGTTTTCCCTTGCAATATAATTATCCTCCTCGGCTTTTTTCAGCGAATTGGAGTTTGTTACTGCGTAATTTACCGAGTTTTGTACCGTAAGTACCTCCGGCGCGGCTTCCGTTTTCGCCGCCGCAAAAGCCGCAACGGTTCCGGTATTAAACGTTAGCGCAATAACCGCCGCCGCCGATAAAATTTTATTCAAAATTCCGCGTCTTTTTTTCATTATAATTCTCCCTCTCCCTTGGATGCATAGGCGAGCAGCGCGGTGCCTTTCCCGCGATGCCGCCCTCTCCTATTTCTCAAAACTTACGATAACCTCCGTACCCAGGTCTTGCTTACTCGTAATGGAAACTTTTGCGTTATGCGCTTTTATAATTCTATCCACTATTGAAAGCCCAAGCCCCGTTCCGGTTATTATTTGTGAACGCGCCTTATCTCCCCTGTAAAACCTTTCAAAAACGAACGGCAAATCCTTTTCCTTAATGCCTATTCCGTTATCCTTTATTGAAACGTATTGGTTTATATCGTCGGCATACATTCGTATCGTAATTTCTGCCTTGCCGTTTTTGCTGTATTTCATTGAGTTTTCAATAAATATCCACAGCATTTGGCGCATTAAATCCGCGTCGGCGTAAATATTTATTTGCGTTTTTTCTTCAAATTTTATTTCGTGCGGCAAATCCATTACCTGTATTTCCTTTAAAATATCGCGCAGGCAGTCGTTCAGGCAAATGTAATCGCGCACGGTTTGCTTGAAATTGTCGTCTCCGGCCATAAAAAGGAGTTTTTTAACAAGGGTTATCATACGTTCGGTTTCCGATTTTATAGATTCGATGGATTCCTGCAAAATTGCCGGGTCGTCCTTGCCCCAGCGGGCAAGCAGGTTGGCGTAGCCCTGTATTACGGATATGGGAGTTCTAAGTTCGTGCGAAGCGTCCGATACAAAGCGGCTTTGCTTTTCAAACGAAACGGAAAGCCTGCATATCATATCGTTAAATGTTTTTCCCAACAGGTTTATTTCGTCGTCCGGCCCGTCAATTTCAATGCGCTTGCTTAAATCGTCTATGCTTATTTCCGATGCCAACTTTATCATATCGGTTATTGGGCGTAGCATTTTGCGGCTGATATACCTGCCAACCAAAAACGCGCCCGCAACTCCTATCATGTTAAAAAGCGCAAACAGCGATTGAAACACGCGGAAAATTTGTATTTCGCGTTCGAAACTTCGGGATGTTGTAATAAGGTATGTGGTTGCGTTATAATCCAAAAGGATTTGGCTGAAGCCCGTATTCATGATTCTTGCCATAAAACCGCCGTGACCGTTTCCGTTTTCGGGCGGCTGCGCGGCGAAAGAATCGAAAAAAGCGGGCGGCGGGATACGCTCCCCGTCCGTTTTGCCGCCGAATTCCGGATATTGCCGAATGGCTTCGCCCGCGTCCGTTACGGAGGCGCTTACATACTTATACGGAATAAGCGCGTTTATCCGCTCCTGCGTTATTTCGCCGCCCGCGCGGATATGGTTTGCAATTATCTCAACCGTTTCCTCAACCTCGTTCCTTGAAATATCGCGGTAAAACATATACAAATTCACAAAAATAACCGCGTTAACAACCAACACGAATATCGCGAAAATTACTCCGTACATCAGCGTTATTTTATTGGATATTGTCATCCGTTTCAGTTTTTTTCGCAATATAACCCACCCCTCTCGCGGTATGGATTAATTTATCCGAAAACCTGTCGTCAATTTTCTGACGTAGATAGCGGATATAAACGTCCACTACGTTGGTTTCGCCGAAATAGTCGTAACCCCACACATTGTTTAAAATTTGTTCGCGCGTAAGCACAATATCCCTGTTCGTAACCATATATTTTAAAAGCTCGAATTCGGTTTTGGTAAGCTCTATAAGGTTGCCGTCGTACTTAACGCTTCTTGCCTTAGGGTCTATAACAAGCTTGCCAAGGCGCAGAGTTTCCTTTTCTGCACCGCCAAACTGCTCGCCTATCAAATTTTGCTTTTTAAACGCAACACGCATTCGCGCCAAAACTTCCTCTATCGCAAAGGGTTTTGTAACGTAGTCGTCCGCGCCGGAATCAAGCCCGGTAACCTTATCTATTACCTCGCTTCTCGCGGTTAGCATAATAATCGGGATGTTGGAGGTTTTGCGGATTCTGCGCGTAATTTCTATTCCGGAAAGCCCCGGCAGCATTAAATCCAAAAGAACCAAATCATATTTTTGGGATTCGAAAAGCGTAAGCCCGGTAACGCCGTCATACGCTATATCAACAATATACCCCTCGTGCGTAAGTTCAAGCTCTATAAAACGCGCAAGCTTTTTTTCATCCTCTACAATTAAAATATGCTTTTGCTCCACTTCGCACCTCCGCTACGTTTACTCATACCTTAGCGCTTCGATAGGGTCTAACAGGGAAGCCTTGCGCGCCGGGTAAACACCGAACACAATACCTATGGTTAAGGAAATTGAAACCGCGATAACAATTGCCTGCACCGATAAAACGGACGAAATATCCATAAAATTCGCGGCAACATTTCCCCCGCCCCAGCCAAGCAACAGCCCCAAAGCGCCGCCTGTCCCAGTTAGTATTATAGCCTCTATCAGAAATTGTACAAGTATATTTGAATTTTTAGCCCCGATAGATTTTCTTATACCAATTTCCCTTGTGCGTTCGGTTACGGTTACAAGCATAATATTCATAACGCCAATGCCGCCAACCAAAAGAGATATGCCGGCAACAAAGCTGATTAAAAGCGTTACCGTTCCCAGCACCGAATTTATTTGCTCCATAATATTCATCATATTTTGCGCGTAATACTTGTCGGCATTGCGGTGCGCTTCGTGCAGAGCATCGGTTATATTTACGGAAATTGCGTCTATATTATCCGGGTCGTCCACTATTATTGAAAAGTTGGAAATGAATTTCGAATTAAAAAATTTCATTACGGTTGTGATTGGCAAATACAGCGTTTCCGGCATCATATCCGAATACTGGCTTTCAAGCTGCGCGTTTTCGTTCTCCAAAACCCCTACGACGGTGTATTTTTGCGAACCGCGCCATGTTCTTACTGAAATGCGCTCGCCTATAACGGATTCCCCCGAAAAACCGAAAACCTTTTCGGCGGTGGTATCGTTTATTACGCATACCTTATTGGAGTTTTCCACGTCGTTATCGTTAATATACCTGCCGTGCAGAAGCGTTTGCGATTCTATGTTGTAATAATCCCCGGTTATGCCGGTAACGGAAGCGTTTTTGGTTTCGGTTGGGTCAAGCAGTTTAAGCGATACGCCGGAGCCGGAGTAGGTGGGGGAAATATAGCGGATACCCTCAAAATCCCTAAGAAGCCGATAGTCTTCCATAGTAAGCAGGTCTGCTTCTAAGGCGCTTCGGCTGTTGGAAACGGAAACGGTTATTCTGCCCGCGCCGAGCGTTTCAAACTGCTCGTTAATGGAAGCCTGCGAACCCGCGCCGATTGAGGTTATTACTATAACGGAGCCTATTCCTATTATAATGCCCAGCATTGTAAGGATGGAACGCATTTTGTTGGAAAATATATTTTTAATCGCCATTGTTACCGAACGGAATACTTTCACGGCGGAAACCTCCTGTGTTAATCGTAAATTTGTTTATTCCAAGGCGCGGGAAGTTTTCCGCACCGCCCCAACCGTATGCGCGATTGCGCTGTTCTGGGTTGGAAATTTGCGCGCGCATAATTACGCGGTTTTTTGCGCCGCGATTGTTGGGTTTTCCACCGCGAGGTCGGATACGATAAGCCCGTCCTTGAAGCTTACAATACGTTTGGTATGCCGCGCGATATCGTGTTCGTGAGTTACCATAACTATTGTTGCGCCCTGCGCGTTAAGGCTTTGGAATATTGCCATAATTTCATCCCCGGAGCGGCTGTCCAAGTTGCCGGTAGGTTCGTCCGCCAAAATAAGGCTTGGAGAGTTTACAAGCGAACGCGCGATTGCAACTCTTTGCTTTTGCCCGCCGGAAAGTTCGTTCGGTTTGTGCTTCATCCTGTCGGCAAGCCCAACCTTTTCAAGCGCGTCCTTGGCGATTCTTCTGGCTTTGCCCGCGGAAATACCGGCGTAAAACATCGGCAGTTCCACATTTTCAAGCGCGGTAAGCTTCGGTAGCAAATTGAAGGTTTGAAACACAAAGCCAATTTTTTTGTTGCGAATTTCCGCAAGCTTCGAATCCCGCGCTTTTAAAATGTTTATTCCGTCTAAGAAATAATTGCCGGAGTTTGGCCTGTCCAAACAGCCCAAAACGTTCATCATAGTGGATTTTCCGGAACCCGAAGCGCCCATTATAGCCACAAATTCGCCGCTTTCAACAGCCATTGAAACGCCCGCCAAAGCGGATACCTGGTTTTCCTCTCCGGGATAATAAAGCTTTGTTAATTCCGCCGCTTCTATTACTTTGTTTTTTTCAGGCATTTTCTTACCTCCAAAATATACTAAGGTGCGCGAAGAAATTCCAAGCGCATTTCTTGGTATTTCTTCGCGTGCCGCCCGCAATACACGTACGCGCGTATCGTTTCAGCCGCCGAACCCGCCGGGACCGCCGCCTTGCATACGAACCGCGCCGCCCGGAGGCATACCGCCTCCGCCACCGAACATCATGTTGCCACCGAACATTTGGCCGGATTCCTCGCCCGTGCCGCCTTGCCCCGGACGGAACTGCATAATTACCATTCCCTCATAAATTTCGTCCGATGGGTTGGATATAATTTTTTGCCCTTCGGTAAGCCCGCTTAGTATTTCCACCTGCATATCGCCGTAAAGCCCTGTTTCTACAAATGTTTTTGCCGCTAAGTTTTCGGAGTTAACCGTATAAACATAGTTCTTTTTTGTTTCCGCGTCGCGAAGCAGTGCCGATTGCGCAATGTTCAAAACGTTTTTAAGATCCACCGTAATAATATCTATATCAAGGTTAAAGCCCGGTTTTAACACGCCGTCGGGGTTTACAATTGATATTTCAATTGCCACAACCGATTCCGTGCCGCCGGAGGTTGTTTTGGTTGTGGCAAGCGGCGCGATTTTTGAAATTTTCCCGGTGTACACCGTGCCCTGTATGCCGTCGGATGTCATGTTAACCGTTTGCCCCAGCGCAAGCTTTGGCGCGTCGTATTCGGAAATATCAGATTTTACAATAAGCGCGTTCAAATCCGTTACCGTATACAAAACAGAACCGGCGGGCGCTGACGCGCCTTCCGCCGCCGTTACCGAAAGCACCGTGCCGCTGTACGCGCTTTTGGTTTCGTAAATTATCTCCGCCAAATCCTGTTTGGACTGCGCAAGTGTTGCTTCGGCGCTTTTTACAGAGTTTTCCTGCTGCTTGTATTTCAGTTTTTCGGCGTCTTCGGTTAAAACGTCGTATGCGTGGTCTAAGTTATATTTTGCGGTTGTTCGCGCTTCTTCCGCCGAAGCCAAATCGCGTCCGTTTGAAGATAGAGTAACATAGAGTTTTTCAAGCGCGGTGTTTAAATCCGTTACCGCCTGCTCACTTTTTTTGTACTCTTCGCTTGTTATCGCGCCAACGTCAAGCAAAATTTTGTTGCTTTCTATCGTTTTTTGCGCGTCGGCTATTTCCTGCTGCTTTAGCTCTATATCCTTTTGGGTGTTATTTAGGGTTGTTGTTCTGTCATATACGGTTTTTTCCGCAGATGTGAGCGTTTCTTTGAGTTTTGCCGCTTCGGTTTCCGTTATCGGAAGCGTTAAGCTCTCCAAATTAAGCCGCGCGTTTTCAAGCTGAATTTCAGATTCCGAAATTTTGCGCTCCAATGTTTTTATGTTTTCGGAAACATCGTAGGTTACGACGGTATCCCCGGCGGCGATAAAATCCCCCTCTTCAAAATGAACCGCCGATATTTTGTCCGCGCTTTCCGAAATTATTGTGTTTTCCTCCATTAAATACACAACGCCCGACGCGGTGACAATTTCCTGTACATCGGAACGCGCGGCTTCCTCCGTTTCATAACTTCCCGCCGCCGCAAAAACCTCCCGCGCCGCAGCCATGTTTTGGTTCCTCGTGTAAATTTGGTAAGCCGTGTACCCGCCGAAGATTAGAAGCGCAACTATTATAAGTGTAACAAGCCGTTTTACAATTTTCTTTGCGGACGTTTTTTTTGCCATGATAATTACCCCTTAACGTTTTATTTATTTGAGAAAATAATTTTTTGTCGGCTTAAGCCGCGGAAGAACGAACGGTTTTTCCGCAGCCCGCCTTTGGTTGTGTATCCCCGCGTATGTATGCGCCAAAAAGGAGGAAGGAAAATCTTTTTTGTTTTGGGGATTGGTTGGTACGCTATTAATTTAGATTGTTTGGTTTAAAGGGCAATAAAAGCAGCATTAAAAAAGAATTAGAAATGGTTATGAGAAAGATAGCGGGGCGTGCGTTTTGGAATAATTTAGTTGAAATATGGTTGTTTTTGTGATAAGATTCGAATGTAAGATTTACAGCGATATTGTCATAACAACAGGAACATGTATTTTTACAAGAAGCCAAAACTATAGGCAAAGCGCAACAGTTTACCGCTAAGCCAATAGTTAACCACTAAAAAGGAAGGCGAATAAATGGAAACAAAAATTTCAAAGCAAGCAAAGGATCTAATTCAGAAACACACAAGCAATTTATTTAAGGACACCACTTTGGATTTTTACGGAATCAAAACGGCAAAAATAAAGGAACTCATAAATATTGAGCTTCCTACGGTTACGGTAAAAGCATCGGACATGGACGCCGTATTTCTGCTGGAGGATAGTTCATACTTGCATTTAGAGTTTCAAACAACATATAATAGGAAGGACTTATACAGGTTCGCCGCTTATGATTTGCATTTATCCGAACGTGACGGGCGCGAAATTAAAACTGTTATAATTTATACCTCGGATGTAAAAAGCGCGGATACCCAGCTAAAGGTAGGGTCATTGCTGTATAATCCCGATAAGGTTATGATGGTAAACTATGACGGCAGTCTTATCCATGAGCAATTGAACAGAAAAATAAATAATGGTGAGGAATTGTCCGATTTGGATATGGTAAATTTAATTTTTATGCCGCTGATGAGAATGAAAGATACTGTACCGAGAGATGAACTGGCTGTAAATTCAATAAAGTTAGCGCAAACGATAAAGGAACAAAATAAGCGTGACGCTTGCATTGCGGCAGCTTACGCTTTTGCCGAAAAGTATTTGGACAATACAGGACGCGATAAAATTCTGGAGGTGATAAAAATGAGTAGCATGTTAGCTGATTATATTGAGGAAACTGTGGAAAAAGCAGTGGAAAAAGCAGTGGAAAAAGCAGTGGAAAACGCTGTAACAAACGATAGAACAGAAATTGCTAAAAAGGCAATAGGGAAAGGTTTTCCTGTTGAGTCAATTCAAGATATAACGAGTTTGCCAATTGAGATTATTATAAGATTGCAAACTGAATTGAAGAGCGAATAAACGAAAATGAGAAACCGATTCCTTTATTCAGATTAAATTCTTTCAAACAAACAGAATTTCGTCCGTAATTTCTAAACACCGACAGTAAAGCCGCCCGCCTGCAGGGCGGCTTTTTAAAGAGAAATTAATGCTTCCAGCAAAGGATATGTATTAATTTCGGTATTTCCAAGCGCGGAGGCAACAATTTTTTGCTCCGGAAAATATGCCGTAAAAAAATCAACGCCAAAATCGCCGCCCACCGCGTAGTAAACCAAATTACCATCGCGGTTATGAATATACACGCCCAGTCCGTAGCTTTGCCCGTTTCCAATGTTAATTTGCGGCTTTAAAAATTGGTTTGTCATCTTCTCTGAAAGAATTTTGCGGGAAAACACACCGCGCCACAGAATGTCCAAATCACTTGCGCAGGTATAAATTCCGCCATCAGCGCCGCCTATAACGGGTAAGCTGAAAACATTGGTGCGCTGTTCATTATACAGTTCGCCGCTTAAATAACCGAGCGCGGTGTTGGCGGGCAAAAGGTCGCTGCGGTAAAACCCGGTGCGGTTAAGCTTTAACGGCTCAATTATAATTTTGCGGATAAACTGCTGGTACGGCATTTTACTTATCGCCTCAATGGCAAGCCCCAATAAAATGAAACCGGCGTTTGAATAACCAAACCTTTCGCCCGGCTTAAATTTGGGCGGCAGAGGCGTAATCATCGGCAGATAGTATTCAAGACGTTCCCATAAGTAAACCGGGTATTTCCTGTTTAACTCTTCCATCTGCGCGGTACTATCGGGTGATTCTTCGTCTATATAATCGCCAACCCCCGATGAATGGGTTAACAAATGAAAAACAGTTGCGTTCCGGTCAATCTGCCCCAAATTAAACGGCAGGATATCGCAAATCTTTTCTTCAAGCAACAACTTGTTTTCGTCTATTAGCTTGCATACCGCCAAAGCGGTAAACAGCTTCGTGCCGGAGGCAATTCCAAACGCGGTATCAATGTTGTTCGGCAATTTTTCGCTTCTGTTGCGTAGTCCTTGGCACTTTTCAAAAATTACGCCGCCATGCTCGCACGTAACCGAAAACACCCCGGAAAAATCATCGGAATGTATGTAGTTATCCCATATTTTACTTACGTTCATTGAAGATAACCTCCTTCATCCAAAGCGGCGAAACGCCGAAAACACGCTTGTGTGTAATCTGCTTATATTCCAAGGGTTCCGGCATATTACCGTGAAGCGGATTTAATTCAATAACATATCTCCTATTCTTCTTTGGTTAAAGGGATTATAGCCAAATAAAATAAGCTCGTCAATTCGGCTGGGAGTAGATATAAATTGTTGGTAACATCAAAATGCCGCTTTTTTTTGCATCTAATACGGATTGTGTTATAATTTGCAATATAATTTATTGGGTTACACAAAAAATGAAAAGGCGGTGCTGAGTTGAAAATTTTCAAAAACGGTTTTCTAAAAGCAATAGTTGGTATGCTTTTCTTTTTATTGATGCTATTTATTATCTCGAATTTGCCTGCATTTATTAAACCGGATAAAATACTAAAATCAGCCATATTTTATAGTGGATTAGGGAAGCAAAACTATATTTTATGTCAGCCGTGCGGCGTAACGGGTTTTGAGTGGCGTTTAATAGGAGGAACCGGCGCAAATAATGCCTTTGACTATTGCATAGTTAAAGGTGAAGATCCTTTAGGTGAATTAAAACCTAAATACGAGTTTATGACAGCGGGAAATACATTTGTCTTTTATGTTGAGGAAAAAAGGACATCATTTTCGGAAGCGATAAATGAAGACGCAAGCGAGTACGTGGTTAGTGAATGGGATATATTGTATCCTGTAAGGCATGATGATTTTTTTATGTTCGATCTGTTCGGCAGTAAAAAGTATATTACAGAAACTGATATATTGGAAAAACGGTAAAAAAATAGTCCTAAACCTTGGTATAAATTAAACCTTTGATGAAAAATGCGGCAGAAGGGAAGGCGATGTGTATTGTCACCTAAAAGAGTGAAAACGGCACTGCTATTTATTGCGGGAATTTTTATTTTGGGTATTTTTCTTTACGTTGGCATGATTATATACTGGGTTGAAACAACAGAGGTTGAAATGCTCAGCAAGACACATTTTGATTTTTTTGTTAAAGAAGGACAGATTGTTGATTACAAAGATTTTATTAACCCACATGATGAAACAAGTGCTTTAGACCAAATTGATAAGGGTATTCGCTTGCAAATTGCAAATTATATGCGTGAAAACAATCTCAAATTGAAAGAAGGCAATCATCATATTCGAAAAAAAGTTGTCAGTAATCCCGAAGAAATTGGAAATTTTCACGAGCATATGGAGTATCTTAATTTTGAAAATATGTAAGGCTCAGAAACTATCACTTAGCTCAATTAACTGCTGAACCAATAAATATACATGACTTCCTAATTGAGAAGGATAGTATTCAGATTTATCTGTATGTAATTCTTTACACGCTTCTACTGCTTTAATAATTTTCTGCTTATTATAATCCTTTGCTTCCGGTTTTTTGTCATTTATCAAATTTACATTTGCTTCGTCACTCATTTTGTTCCTAAAAAACGGATTATTAACGGTATTTGCATGAGCTTTAGCTTCATCGGTTACACTTAGATGGTGGGCAAATAACCAAAACTCAAAAAATGGATTTGTAACGGCGAGCTTGAAATTGTTTTCAGGTTTCCTACTCTCTTTAATAACAAAATTAAATTCATCAATATGATATTTATCAGTATGGTCATCAACATCAATCACTAACCAAAACTCATCATCTAAATTTTCAGAGAATTTATAGGTGCTTGCTTTATCAATTTTAAATTGCTTCATTCTTTCCATAACTTGCAAGGGGGTAGATTTGTTTTGTTCGTCATAATCCTGCTGTGATCTGTCCTTTTTTGGTGTATTAATAAAATCTTCACGAACGGTGGCCAACGTCAATTTTTCCTTTATATTGCTAAATATATCGTGCGATAGAATGCTGAAATATTCCTCTTCGGTAACAACACCCTCACAGGAGTAAAAAATTATTTTTTTACTTGCCGGGCGTATAGTACGAAATGGCTTTATACTGCTTTGTACTCTGCTGTTCAGATCCATTACTAAATTTACCTCCAATTTTAACTTTAAAATAGTCGCTGACAAACATCGAAAAGAATAAAACCTTGATAAATGCAAAGTTTATATTTATGACGAATTTGCTACAGGTTTCTAATCGTCGGTACAGCCCCAAACCGTCCGGCAATATATGCTCTGATTGCATCATAACCGTCTGAAAGTTCAAAATCAGAGAAAGGTCTTATTGATGTTTCTCCTTCCTTACTTTTATCCACAAACCATATTTCATCTTGCCGCATTTCTTCAAGATTGATTAAGTTTACATCATGTGTTGTAAATATCATTTGATTCATGGAGTCAGCGGCATGTTCAGCAAAGCTTTTAACGAAATTTTTAGTAATTTTTGTGTGAAGACTTCTATCAATTTCATCAACAAAATATACTGAATCTTTGTTTTCCAAATTAAATAAAATTGGAAGCAAATCCAGTAATCGTTTAGTGCCGTCCGATTCATCTTCTTTATTAAAATTAAATTTATTTGAATTTAAAGTGTGTTCTAACTGAAGTTCATAAAAAACAGTTTCGCCCTTTTCTCCGTCAAAAATAAAAATCTTGCCGTTTATCTCCACTAACCCGCTTTCAGTTTCCTCAATATCCTCAATAATTTTTTTAGGTACATCCATTTCATTCAACATTTCGTTTATATTTACTTTTTTGAATGTTGAAAAGATTTTATCAACTCCTGTGTCATAGCTTTTTAACTTTTCCCCTAAAAAGTCTGCTAATCTTGAATTTTTCAGTTTCTTTTCAAGCATATGAAATTTAGAGTGAGGAAAAATAACTTGTAGTTTTTCGAACCATCGCATAACAGCTTCAGCTTTTTTTACACCGTTATCCGCTAATTTATAGAGAAATAATTGATTTCTTTGGTTTTCCTTCATTCCTTCTTTTAATACATCAGCAATTCTTCTGTCCTTATAATTTGATTTCCCAAGCAAAGGAGTAATTTCAATATCCGTAACAAAATCGTCGTTCGTTCTCCTTTGAAATATAGGTTCAAAGCCTTTAGAAGTTAAAACCATCAGCCATTCTTCAAACACCCTTTGAGGGTACAATGAGAACCCATATTCATATACATTTGCGTTAATGTAAATTTGAAATTGGAAAAGAGAACTGCCGTCTAAATCATCAAATTCCGCTCTAAACCTATTTAAGTCTATCCTTCTGCCGCTTTTAATTCCGTTAACAATGAAACTCCGTGCAAAATCAATAGATTCAATAAAACTTGATTTTCCCGAAGCGTTTGCGCCGAATAATGCGCCTCGTCTAAGCACTTCCCATGTGCCGGCTTTTGTTCTGATGTTTGCCAAGTACCTTTTATCAATATTGTTCTGAGTAGGAAACATATTAAATTCAATTTTATGACCAATAGATTTATAATTTTGTACTATATATTTTAGCAACATGATTAAAACACCCCGTTTTCATTCATTATACGCACGAGTGCAAATTTTCCAACCTTTTATATTATACGCGCGTGCGTACAGCAAGACGGCGAGGTAAGATTTACCGAGATAGTCAATTGGCAAACCTCACTTCGCCTTACTATTTATTGTTACCAAAGTTTACAGGATTTCATAACACAAATATTAACGACTTTTTCAAAATCCATTATAACATGACAAATCGAATATTTCTACACGAAAACCGAAAAAGCCATAAAAGCCATAATCAGCTTACCGCAAGCGACGAAATTACAAAATTAGTTTCGCTTCCGTCCTCAACGGGCACAGGTTTTATTTCCACGGTATGAACTCCCGTTTCCTCAAAAGACGCAACTTCCGCAACCTCCACATAATCTCCCCAGCCGTTCGGGAATTGCGCGTTTATGGTTTTAACGGATTCGCCGTCTATTATAACCTCGAAGCTTCCCGCTTTGTTGCGAAGCCGCCCGTACATCAGAGCGATATTTTGCGCCTCAACTTCGAATACAATCGAAGAGCCGCTGTCCGTTTCCCCTGCCGCGCTGCCGCGCCATGTTCCTTTAAACCCGCCGAAATCGTTTTCGGTTACTTCAAAAATTCCCGCTTGCTTAACTTCATCCGCGCCGGGCCTTATAAGGCGGGCGTTTTTGTATTTGTCGGCGGTTTGCGCGGTTGTAAAATCGCTTTCCGCACCGGTTATACTATCCAAGTTTTCGGTTACATCGGTAAGGTAGGCAACCAGCAAATCGGCAAGAGCTTTGTGTCCGTCGGTGTTCGGGTGGATATTATCGTCCGAAATATCGTCCCATACAATATAACCTTCCTTAATTACATCAAGAATCGCGTCCTTATACGAGATAAACGGGATATCGTAAGCTTTGGCGGTTTCAAGGTGATACTGCTGAAAGCTTGTGCCGTTTTCCTGTGTTGTTGCTATGGCGATAACCGCAGGCGCACTCTCCGAAAGCCATAATTTCCGAATAAGGCTGTCGTAGGAATTAATATTGCGCTCGGTTGCCTCGGTTGTGTCGTTAACGGAAAACTCAACGAACACGATATCCGGGTTGTGGGAAATAACATCTGTATCCGCGCGGTGTACGCCTATGTACGAACCCGTTGCGCCAATTCCTGCGTTTATATAATTTACCTTCGCGCCGCTGTAGGCAACCTTGAACCAGTTGTGAATTCGCTTTGCGTAGCAGTTGTCCGAACCGGCGCTTGTACCCTGCGTTATAGAGCCGCCTATAAAGGCAATTGTAATTTCCCCGCCGTCACGCGCTTTTTTCAGTTTTTCCGCAAGCCGCACCTGATTACCGGCGTTTAACTGCGAAAGGCTTACCATTTTCGGAGTAACGCCCTCGCGAACAACATATTCCACGTATTCCGGCTCCGCGGCGGCTTGCGCATTATCCGGCTGCGCCGCCGTCTGTCCGGCTTCTGATTCCGGCTGTGTGCTTGCCGCATCGTTTTGCGCGGTTTCGGCTTGCGCTTGGCCTGCCGCTTCATTTTGCGCGGTTTCAGCCTGCGCCTGGCTTGCCGCTTCGTTTTGCGCCGCGTCAGCTTGCGCTTGGTTAGCGGTTTCGTTTTGTGCCTCCGCCGCGCCGTTACCGCAACCTCCTACGAAAAGAATACAAAACATACAAATAAAGGATATAAGTTTTTTCAATGCTAATCTTCCTTTCATATATAAACAGATATAGAAACTATTTTAAACAGATATAGTAACTATTTAAACAGATATAGTAACAATGCATTTCCTCAAAGAACTATGCAATCAATTAAAAGCATCCCTAACTTTGCCTGCTTTCAAAACCGCCAATGTCACTGAGCCGTAATTTTTTTGATTTCGTCGGTAAGTTTTTTGGCCGCTTTTACATTTGTCCGCTCCGTTGGGTGCCAATCCGCCGCCAACCCGTCCGACATTTGCTGTTCGTCAAATTTCATGCAGAAAACATTTTCGTCGCCGGTCGCTTTTATGTAGTTTTCGGCCGCAAGTTCCACCGAAGGGTACAGCCTGCCTCCCATTATTCCCAAAGTACACAGAATTTTTGCGTCCTTGTTGTGCTCTCGTACGGTTTTTATAAATTCTTCGTATTTGGCGGTAAATTCCGCTTGCTTATCCGCGTCGTTTTGGCAGTAGCTGTCGTCGTTTGTGCCAAGATTTATAACAATAACATCCGCCTTGCGCGTAAACCCCCAACTTGTTTGCGCCGCGTCAAAACCGGGAAACGTGCCGTAGGAAAAGCCCACGTTATCATAATACTTCGGCAGTGTTTGGGTTGAAGCCTTAGCTCCCGTGGTGTAACCGGAAATTATGCCGTAACCGCTAAGAGCAACCGCGCTGTAATCCGCGTTCAGTTCCTGCGCGGTTTTGTAGGCGTAGGTTTTGGTAAAATCCTCGGTTGAGGTGGAAAAATGATGCTCTCTGTCCTCGTCGTCTATGCCGTACCCGCAGGTTATGGAATCCCCAATAAATTCAATCAGCATCTCCTTTTCGGGAGTGGGGGAGATAGAGCCTTTTGCGGTAACCTCAATTTCCTTTATCCCGAATGTGGACATTGCGGATTCGGATAGCTTTACAACCGTAATAACGGCGTCGCGTTCGGCTTCCGTTTCAAAAACGGTATAGGTTTTCGAGGGTTCTTTAAGCAAATCGTCTATAACGCGTTCGCCGTTTAAGTAAATTGCGATTCTTGCGTGGTTTCCTTCGTTTAACCTTGCGGAGGCGCTATCCCCCTGAACTGTAATTTTAGCGGATGTTCCCTTAAACGAAAATTCCGCGCCGGTTCCGGAATGTGCGCACCACAGAATGTTTTCCGAAAAATACGCTCGTCCTATTGGTTTTACATTCTCGCCGCTTGCGTAAAATTTTTGCGTTGTAATTTCCGTTGCCATAACTTCTCCCTCTTTTTCTTCGTTATCAGTTTCTTTCTCGCTTTCGTTATTCTCCGCTTTTCCCGAAGAAAGAATTTCGGCAATTTTATCGGTTTTGGCTTTTGTTTCCTCCGGAACTGTTTCCGCCGCGCTTGCGCTTGCGCACGATACCGTAAAAATTAAAAGCACCAGTAAAATAAATTGCGAAATGCCGCGATTTTTCATTTAAAACCCTCCTTAAATATAAATATTATTCCATTTGGCTTGGCTCGCGTTTGCTTACGCAAATTCCAAACGCCTCAAGCACATAAGTATCATAGTTAAAATCCTTAATCATAAGGCAGCGCCGCGCGGATTCCGCCAGCGCGCGCGCCGGAACAAAACCCACAACTTCGCTGCATAAAACACTGACGCCGTACCTTTTTGCCTCTTCTTTTACCGCGCAAAACGCGTCGTGCATGGAAGTTACCTCGTAATTTGTAACATTCATAGAAACTTGCGCCAAACCGGAACCGTTAAGCGAAACGCCTATTGCCTTAAGCGTTTTAAGCCCGCCGCCGCTTTCGCGAATTTTAGCGGCAATTTTTTTTGCAATTTTAATATCGCCCGTATTCAAATTTACGTTAAACGCAATTAGCGCATACCTTGCGCCAACCGCGCAAACCCCGGCGCTTTGGTTAATTTTTCGCTCTCCGTAATCCGGCTGCCAGTTTTCAAGCAGAATTTTCTCACTCATACCCTCAAAACCGCCTTTTCTAATAGCGGCAAGGTTTTTGCGCTCTTCGTTCGTTGCGGAGTGTTCGTATAAGAAAACCGGAATTTTCAGCTCATCGGCAATGCGTTTGCCCACACGCTTTGAAAGGTTTATGCAAGTTTCAATACCGCAGTTTTGCAGGGGAATAAAGGGGATAACGTCCGCCGCGCCCATTCGCGGGTGCACTCCCTCGTGTTGGCGCAAGTCTATATTTTCCGCCGCCGTTTTGCACAGTAAAAAAGCCGCCTCTTCAATGCCGCTTTCGTTTCCCGCTATAGTAATTACGCTCCGGTTATGGTCGTAATCCGAAGATACGCCAAGCAGCATAACCCCCGCAGTTTTCTGAGCGGTTTGCGCAAGCAAATTTATAACTTTTTCGTTTCTGCCCTCGCTGAAATTCGGAACACATTCGATAATTTGCATTTTTTCGCCCCCGATGAAATTCGCCGCACATTCGGTAACTGGCGCTTTACCGCCATCCGGCGGTAGCTAAAAGTTACCTGTTCAAATTACCGCATAGCACACGTGAAAAATTTCCACATAAAAAGGGATGCATTAAGCATCCCTTTACGCAAAATAACTATGCGATTTTATTTACCATTTTGGCAAGACGAGATTTTTTTCTCGAAGCTGTGTTTTTGTGATAAACGCCTTTTGAGCAGGCTTTATCAACCGCGGCTATCGCGTTTTTAAGAAGTTCCTGAGCCTCTTTAATGCTTCCGGCCTTGCACGCTGTTAAAAGTTTTTTAACTTCGGTTTTGGTGCGCGACTTAATCATTTTATTGCGCAGTGTTTTCTTAGCGGAAATTTTAATCCTTTTTTTGGCGGATTTTATGTTTGCCATTTATTGCTCCTCCTTGATTTTTTAGAATTTATAAGCGCTAAGTGCTATTCTAAAATATATTTTTTAATAAGTCAATGAATATCTTAAAAAATGCGGCAAAAAATATTAAAAAACGGAGGGAAGTTATGAAAAATTTTAATGAAGGAAAAATCCGAACAGACTTGGTAATAGAATCCCGCGAGATGATGCCGGAAAGCGACATTGAGGGAATACGCTATAAAACAGAGGAAAACGAAGAATTTGGCATAAAAGTTACGCTGGTTGACGTAGTAAACGAAGAGGGCGCGGCGGCAATAGGCAAACCCGTTGGCTCCTACGTTACTATAGAAAGCGAGGCGATAAAGGAAAACGATACGCTTGCGCACGAGGAAATAGCCAAAATATTGTCGCAAAAATTGGCTCTTTTACACAAGCTTCACAAGGACGCGGTAATTCTTGTGGTGGGGCTTGGCAACCGCAGCGTAACGCCGGATGCGCTTGGCCCTAAGGTTGTTTCAAAAATTCTTGTAACAAGGCATTTGGGGGATGCTTTGCCAACGGAGCTTGAGGGCAAGGTGCGCCGCGTTAGCGCGGTTGCGCCGGGGGTAATGGGGCAAACAGGCATAGAAACGCGCGAAATTGTAACCGGAATTGTGGAGCGCGTAAAGCCGGATTTGGTTATTGCGATAGACGCGCTTGCGGCAAGGCGCGCAAACCGTATTAACGCTGCCATACAAATGTCCGATACGGGGATAAACCCAGGCGCGGGTATCGGCAACAAAAGAAAAGCTCTTAACATTGAAACTTTGGGAGTTCCGGTAATAGCGATAGGCGTACCAACGGTTGTGGATGCGGCAACCCTTGTTAACGATACAATGGACATTTTGCTTGAATCCATGATAAGCGAAACCGATTCGGGGACAGAGTTTTACACAATGCTCGCCGAGCTTAAGGAAGAGGAGAAATACGAAATAATTAAACAGGTGCTTGACCCTTACACCAAAAATATGTTTGTAACTCCGAAGGAAGTGGACGCGGTTATAGAGCGCTTATCCGCAATTATTGCCAACGCGCTGAATATTGGCTTGCATCCGGGAATAGACAGGAGCGACCTTAACAGATATTTAGAAGGTTAGAGGATGGTTTTGGATTACAAGATTCTTGCTAATATGCTCCCGCTTGTGGTATACTGTGCCAAATTAATTTTGCCGGTACCAAACCGGCGAAAAAGGAGAACATATGTCGCTTTCACAAACGGTAATTGAGTTATTGCAAGGGTTCGGGCTTTCGCCGGAGCTTACGGTGTTTATTATTTCGCTTCTTCCCATACTGGAACTGCGCGGCGGGCTAATTGCCGCAAAATTTTTAGGTTTGCCGCTTTTAAACGCGTTTCTAATTTGTTTCTTGGGTAATATTTTGCCCATTCCGTTTATTTTACTGTTTATTCAAAAAATATTTGCTTTGATGAAAAAGCATAATATTCTAACCGGGTTCATAAATTGGATAGAAGAAAAGGCGGTAAAAAAGAGCGATTCTATCCGCAAGGGTCAGCTTTGGGGGTTGTTTTTTTTCGTTGCCGTACCGCTTCCGGGAACCGGCGGGTGGACAGGTGCGCTTATAGCGTCTATTTTAGAAATTCCCATTAAGAAATCCTTTCCGGCTATAGCGCTTGGAGTATTGGGCGCGGGCGTAATTATGATAACACTTACATACTTTATTCCAGGTTTTTTCGGGTTTTAAAAAGGCTTGCCGCGCGGAAAACCCCCGCAACTAAAGCCTTGCGTTTATAAAGGAGGAGAATGAAAATGAAAACGCTGGTTTTATTTTATTCGTTTACCGGCAAAACAAAGGATATTGCCGAGAAAAAGGCAAAGGAACTAACTGCGGACATTGAGGAAATTTTAGACGAAAAAAAGCATTCCAAATTCGGCGCGTTTTTAGTTGGATGCCCTAAGTCTATAATGCGCAAAAGCTGGGCTATTAAGCCTTTGGCCGCAAACCTTGACGGTTATGAGAAAATTGTAATCCTTTCGCCAACTTGGGCAGGGCACCCCGTGCCGCCGGTTAATGCCGCAATTGAAAAGTTGCCGCCCGGAAAAAAGGTGGAGGTTGTCATGGTTTCAAGTTCCGGCAGCACAAAGGATTCAACGGAGGGTACAAAGGCGTTAATTGCCGCTAAAGGATGCGAGGTAACCGAATATACGGATATGCGCTCGTAACTATTTTTTAATATGAATTCCGCCGTTACTCGTTTTAAGGTTAATGTTTAGTTTTGCACCGCTCTGCGCCGTTTCCGCGCTTTGCGCCTCAATGTAATTTTTTTCGTTAACAAGGTAGGTAAGGCCGCTTATATCGTTTGAAATACCGGCGTGGGAAGTGGAAGCGCGTAGTTTTACCGGGTAATCGCCGCGCGGAACCCGAAGCGCTATTCCGGCGTTGCTTGTTGTTGCGTCGATATAGCAGCAATCGTTTTCACTGCGAGTTAATTTTAAATCGTCGATAGATATACCGGCGTTGGATGTTTTTGCGTCAAGCTGCGCCACGCCGGTATCATCCAGCATTATTCCCGCGTTACTTGTTGTAAGGTTTGCGCGGTACGCAGTGCTCTCTTCAAGCGATATTTTCGCGTTCGATGTTTGCGCTTTAATTTCGTCCGCGTTCACATTGTCAAATGAAATGTACGCGTTCGTCGTTTTGCAGTCTATGCGCGCGGCGTTAACATCCTCCGCTTTAATATGCGCGTTTTTGGTGTTAAGCTCTAAAATTTGGCATGTTATATCTTTTGCGGCAATTTGCGCGTTGCTTGTATTAAGGCTTACATTTGCGGCTGTAAAACCTTTTGGCACATACGCCTTAACACCCAGGGAATACAGGGCGTTCGGGTCGTAATCAAGGTATATTTCGCCGTTTTCTTTGCGCAAAGAAATATGTGCGTCGCGGTTAAATTTAAGCTTGTAATTTACCTCAATTTCAATTTTATTGCCGCTGCGGCATTCAAGCTTTACGGGAGCGTTTTTTCCGTTTAAAACAAACGAATACGCCACTTGCCCTGCGGCTTCAATTTCTTCCCGAAAGGTTTCCTCGCGCCAGCCCCAAAACATACCGCCCGTGAACGCGTCCTGCACGGCGCCTCGGATATCGTCTAAAAAACTTAAATCAAGGTATGGGTATGGGTTTGCATTTGTTTTGCCCGGCGCGGCGCCCCAAAATGTCCGCTCCGGAGTTTTGTATCCGTAGCCGTTATCATTTTCGTTATTGTTTTGGTTTGCGCCCGTGTTATAATTTTCGTAATCGCTGTTATTACCGCCGTATCCGCAGGTTTCGGTTTTTTCGTCCGAAACTTGATTAAGTAGTGAAAGCGCTTCTTCCGTGTTAATTTTTCCTTCCTTTAATAATTCCAAAATTTTAAGCTTTTCTTCGCTCATATTAATTCCTCCGTTTCGTTTAATCCGTTTCGATCAATCCGTTCCATTAATCCTTTTTAAAATAATTTTCAATAATTTTTTCAAAAAAAGGCATGATGTTTTCTAAAATCCCAAAATCCAAACCGTTTTCCGCGAAATATCGCAAAACCATTTCTTTTTGCGCGGTGGTTAAGAACATTATGATATCCTCTAAAAATTCAAATTTGCCAAGCGTAAGCGTTATAAGTGTTACTTCGGTGCGCACATCCCTTGTCATAAACGGTATAAGAGTTTCAAGCGTATTGGTATCGCCGTTTAGCGCAACGCGTTTTATCAGCCGCGCGCGCTGCTTGGGGTTAAGGCTTGGCAAAATATCGTCTATTGCGTCGGCAAAACCGTCCATATCGAGAAAAAAGTTTAGTAGGATATCCTTTTGCTTTGCGGTTAGCGCCGCGAAAAAATCCAACGGTATTTTTAACTCGCTTACGCTTCTTGCTTTTGAAAATATATTTTTAATTTTTTCAAAAAGTTCGTCGTTTATAAGCTGGTTAAGTATTTGCGGGAAGTGTTCGTTTGCGCAAACTTCAACTTCGTTTCCCGCTTTTAAAATGAGTTCTACACTTGTGCGGTAAATTTGCGCAATTTCAGGCAAAAGCGTAATATCCGGCAGGGATTCGCCGCGCTCCCATTTGGATATTGCCTGCGGCGTTATGCCAAGGCAATTTGCCGCGTGCTGTTGGGTAAGGCTGCATTTTACGCGTTGCTCTTTCAGGTATAAACTTACCTTTATTGTATCTACTATTTGCCTCACCTCCGGAATTTGATGCGGCACTGCGGGTATTGCCTGGGTTTTGCTGCTGATCAGGTTAACATTATTTTATCAGCATATTTTGATATTGCAATAAACTATTGGTTTAAAGGCGGTTGAGTTACTAATTTATTTAATACAATCTAATCTGATAAAAAAATTTAATTACTTAGCAAAAATTTGCGTATTGACTAACTGTGCAAATGTTGCTATAATTTTCAATAATACCTTATAAACTACAAAAGATGACAATGCAAACAATAAAATATATATAAGGAAAGGGTGAAAAAACATGGCAAATAATCTTAAAAGAAGATATCAAATAAGTCAACGTGAAGGCGAAATTTTAAATATTTTATGGGAATCGCAAGAACCGCTTTTCGCTTCACAAATTGCAAAACATTTAACTGACAGAAACGAACAGCTCAGCATTAATACCGTTCAATCGGCTGTAAAAAATATGCTTAAGAAGAATTTGGTAGAGGTAGCGGATATCCAGCACAGCGGAACAGTGCTCTCAAGGCGTTACCGTCCGGTTCTCAGCAAGAGCGATTTTTTATCTTACGATTTACTCCGTTACTATAAGGAGATAGATAAAAATATTTCTGCGGTTAGCATTATCAGCGCTCTGCTGGACTGCGAAGAATACAACCAGGATTTGGCTGATGCTTTAGAAAAATATTTAAGAGAAAAACAGAAGAGTTAACAAGGTGATAATAAATGAATTTTACGTTTTCATCTTTGATATCAACTACGTTATTTAACAATGTCGCAATGCTTATATGCGTAATTTTCATGAAAAGTAAATTGGCTGCTTATCGTTTTGGTTTCGGTGCACTTACGTTTTTACTGTTGGCGGTATCTTTAAGAATGGCTTTTCCGTTTGAAATAACCGCTTTTTCAAACGAAATTTACATAACAAAAGTATATCCCGAAATTACACGCTTTGTCCGGCTTCGGTATTTAAGTATTGGAAACACAAGGGTATATATTTCTCACATTTTATTTTACGCGTGGGTTTGCGGCGCGGCAGTAAAATTTGTGCATTATATTCGCTGTTATGTGCGGTTTAAAAAAAACGTTTTAAGTTTTCCCGAAATTAAAAACGAACGAGTAGTTGCTATTCTTAATGAGGTAACAAGTGGGCGCCGGAGGTTTACGAAGTTCAAATTAATAAACGCGCCGGTTGGAGCAATGCCTTTTATAATTGGCGTAATTAAGCCTGTAATTTCATTACCGGCCGCCAGCCTTTCAGATGATGAATTGAGGTATGTTTTAAGGCACGAAACATCGCACTTTTACAATGGCGACGCAATAATGAAAATCGCTTTGGATATTTTATGTATTGTGTATTGGTGGAACCCCGCCGGGTACTTGTTAAGGAGGTTCGCCTGCGAATATTTGGAAGTAAGTACGGATATGGCTGCCGCCAAAACTATGGATGAAACGGAAAGAATTAATTATGCTAAGTTTCTTCTAAAGGTTGCGAAGGATAGAGAAAAACTGCGAATGAATAATTACAGTTTTTCTCTTAACAGCTATGCGGTTTCATTTCTGCAAAAAAGAATATCCGTGTTGGCGGAATTTAAATTCTATAACAAAGTACCTAAAAGAGATTTAGGGAAAATGCTTATTTTATTGGCTACCGCCGTTATAACCATGGCTGTATCTTTTGTGTATGTATTTGAGGCAAGGTCAGTAAGTTCCGAGGATGCGCAAAACACGTATGTTACAAATAATGAATCCACCTTCATGGTTAGAAGGCCGGACGGAAGTTATGATATGTACTCGGAAGGGGTATACATAGGAGTTACAAAAGGGGGTGACGATCCTATTTTTGACGGCATTCAAAAATATGAATCTTTAGAGGAGGTGCTTCAGAATGAAAAAATTAAAATTATTGATTAGTACGGTTATGTGCTTTACATTACTTAGCCTTATTAGTGTTGATGTAGCGGCTACGAATGTTCCTGTGGCTCCCTGTTCGCAAGACGGCGTTGATGTAATAGTTTATGCCGATTATATTGATTGGAGAATAGCTTTTTTTGACGGCGTGTTGTACAAACGTTTGTACAATTATTCCCTTGAGCAGTGGGTAGGCGAATGGATTTACGTAGGCTAATGAACATAAACTAAATAAAAAACCGCCTGTAAAATGCAGGCGGTTTTTTTGTTTCTCTGTTCATAGGTTACTGTTCACCCCCCAGTGTATTGCAGAGATTATTTCATGACGGCGAAAATTGTTTCCCCGCCGCGCGGCACAATCATGCTGTGCAATATAACCTGCGCCGAAGCCCGGCAGCATGTTCTTTGCTGGCGGCGAAAGGAGGGCATAAATAATCGTGTGTGTTCTTTGCAGGAAGCGAAAGGGTTATAGCGCGGTGAGAATATCATTTCGGTTCTGCCGTTGGTACATATAGATTAAAGCCGCAAATATGCGCGTTTAGCAAGTTGCAAGTACCGCAAACAATGAACAATGTAAATATTTAGCGCTGCGGCTATTTGAACTTATAGAATAATTAGTGACATATATATGTCACTAATTATTCTAAATTTCAAACTTATGTACGATATATTTTAAAATTTGCAGCGCCGCCTTATTATTCAAAGCGTTGCAATACTATTGTTTTCGGTTAGGGTGTGAATAGCAACGTTCATAGTGCTGTAATATCACCTAAACCTGAAATACTACTTGATTCATAGGTGATTCGGTGGTAGCATAACAACAGTTTTAGGCTTAGTTTCATGTTTGATTCACTTAGAAAAAGTTTTATCAAAGAGAGGTATGATATGAAGAAATTCTTAATAACAAGTTTAGCGCTTTTAGCGTTGGCAAGCATGTTAACGTCATGCGGCGGCATATCCATTTTGTACGAAGCGGGAGCGGAAAACACAAGCGCGGAACAAATGGAAGCGGCAGCCGGCGTAATTCAAGGAAGGTTAGACAGCATGGGTTATACGGGAGCGGAGGTTTCAATTGTAGGCGAAAAACGTATCAAAGTTGATATACCCGAAGCCGTAAACGAACAAGAATTTCAAAACGCGCAAGAGGCGATGGCTCAATTAGGAGCAACCGCAGAGCTTATGTTCGCGGAGGAAGCCGCCGAGAGTAACCCGTCTGATGAGGCGCTTGGGCTTAATATATTTCTTACGGGAGAAATGGTTGAAAGCGCAGAGGCTATGGTTCAAACCCAGCAGCAGGGAAGCATACCGGAGTATGTTGTTGCTCTTGATTTTACGCCGGAGGGGCAGGTTATTTTTGAGGAGGCAACGGCAAGAAATATAGGCAAACCGATATATATTCTGATGGATAACCAAATGCTATCCGCGCCAACGGTTAGTGAGCGCATAACAGGAGGCAGCGTTATAATAAGCGGAGGTTTTACGCGGGAGCAAGCGAAGAATTTGGCGGATATGATTCAAGGCGGCGCTCTTCCGTTTACCTTAAACGTTATTAGTTACCGTGAAGGTGAAGGTAATTTGAACGATATGCTTGACTTGAAGATGGCAAATCAATATAATAACTGAAATTATCGACTGTAAAACTGAAGAAAATTCAAAAACTTCAATAAAACAGTTGCAAGGAGGAAGTATTTAATGAAGGGAAAAAGCGCTCTTGTCTTAGTCATATTGTTTTTGGCGCTTGTAGGTTTCGGGTTCCTTGTTTATTACGGAGCCGGAACAAGTAAAATTTTCAGTTTAGCAAATATCAAACAGGGGTTGGATTTAAAAGGCGGCGTATCCATTCTGTACGAAGCGGACGCGGAAAGCCCAACCGTTGAGCAAATGGACGCCGCAACAGCCGTAATTCAGGGCAGGTTGGATAACTTCGGTTATACGGAAGCGGAGGTTGCGATAGAAGGCGGAAAACGTATAAGGGTGGACATCCCCGGCGTTGAAAACGCGGAAGAGGCGATAACCCAAATAGGAGCAACCGCAATGCTTATGTTCGCGGAAGAAACCGCCGCTACGACGGAGCCTTTGGCATCAATTACTCCTATAATTGACGGCGGCAGTTCCAGCGATATTAATATAGTTGTTGAACAGCCAACGGTTGAAGTTGTAAACCCTGCGGATACAACGGCAGTTGCGCCCGCTACGGATGGTACAACAGCGGAAACGCCCGCAGCTGATGGTGCAGCAACACCTGCGCCCGCTGCGGATGGTACAGAAACCGCTGCGCCCGCTGCCGATGGCACAGTAACAGTTGCGCCGGCGGATGGCACTGCCGCAGCAGACCCGGCCGAAGCGGCTTTGGGGCTTAATATAATTCTTACCGGTGAAATGGTTGAGCGCGCGCAGGCTATGGTTCAAACCCAGCAGCAGGGCAGCTTGCCGGAGTATGTTGTTACTCTTGATTTTACACCGGAAGGACGGGCTATTTTTGAGGAAGCCACCGGCAGAAATATAGGCAAACCGATATATATTATGATGGATAACCAAATGCTATCCGCGCCAACGGTAAATGAGCGTATAACCGGAGGCAACGCGATAATAACAGGCGGATTTACGCAGCAAGAAGCTAAAAATTTGGCGGATATGATTCAGGGCGGCGCTCTTCCGTTCAGCTTAAACGTTATTTACTTTAATAACGTGGGCGCAAAACTTGGTGTGGACGCGTTATCATCGAGTATGCTTGCCGGAGCAATAGGCATTTGCCTGGTTGTTTTGTTCATGCTTTTTATTTATAAGTTTTTGGGAGTTACAGCGGATTTGGCGTTAATAATATATATTGAGCTTATGTTTTTATGCCTGAGTTTGTTTGGCGTAACGCTAACGCTGCCCGGTATCGCCGGTATTATATTATCGGTTGGTATGGCGGTGGACGCGAACGTTATCATTTTTGAGCGAATCCGCGAGGAGTTGGCGCTTGGCAAAACGCTTCGCGCTTCGATAGACGCAGGTTTTAAACGCGCATTCCCCGCAATACTCGACGGCAACGTTACAACGCTTATAGCGGCGGCGGTACTGTTCGGTATGGGTTCCGGCCCGGTTCGCGGGTTTGCGCAAACACTTTCTATCGGCGTAATTCTTTCGATGTTTACCGCGCTTGTAATTACAAGGTTTGTTTTAAACGCGTTTGTACACATCGGGGTAAACAATCCTAATTTGTACAGCAGTAAAAGGAAGGCGGGCGCAAATTCATGAAGATAATAGAAAACAGAAGGAAGTTTTTTATAGGTTCGTTATTGGTTCTTTTAATAGGGCTTGCGGTAATACTCTTTAACGGTTTCTCCGGACGCGGGTTTTTTAACTTAGACGTGGAGTTTTCCGGCGGGCTTTCCATGAATGTGGATTTGGGGCAGGATTTTAACAATGACGACATAGCGGCGATTATTACCGAAGTTACAGGGCAAAACGCTCCGCAGGTTCAAAGGGTGCAAAACACGAACCAGGTTGCGATAAAAATCCTTTCGGTGGACGCGGAAACAAGAACGGCTTTGGTTACCGCAATATCCGAAAAATACGCTATTACCGCCGACAGCTTCGAAATTGCCGATATCAGCGCAACCGTGAGCGGCGAAATGCAAAAAACCGCCGTTTACGCAATTCTTATTTCGTTCGGGCTGATGCTTGTGTATGTATCGTTTCGGTTTAAGGCAATTACAACCGGCGCAAGCGCTGTTATAACAATAATCCACGACGCTCTTTTTACCGTAGTTTGCTACGGGGTTTTGCGTATTCCGTTAAACAATTCGTTTATCGCGGTTATTCTTACAATAATCGGTTACGCGATAAACAACAACATCGTTGTACTGGACAGAATCCGCGAGAATAAAAAGCTTATCAAGCGGACGGATTTCGGCGAGCTTGTGGATAAGAGCATTAACCAAAGCTTAAGGCGATGCCTGTTTACCATTATTACAACACTTTTAACCATTACAACGCTTTATATTTTGGGCGTTCCCACAATTAAAGAATTTTCGTTGCCGATTATTTTAGGGCTTATCTGCGGAACGTATTCTTCAATTTGTTTCACGGGTTCAACGCTGTACTGTATGACGGAAAAGACGATTTAGGCGGGGAAGTTTGCTTTAGCAAAAAATGTTCGCAGTGCTTTAGGCAGGAAAAATAATACTTTAGTAAAAAAACGTTTGCGTTGCTTAAGGTTGATATTTTAAACGCGAAAAGCGCGAAAAATTGCAATGCAGCGTATCATTTTTAAGCATAGCATTTTTAATATTTTAATTCTTGACTTTTCCGTATAAAACCGTTATAATGTAGACAGAATTAAAGAGAGAGTGCGTAGCACTCTCTCAGTTTAGTCGCTACCGCTGCGGCGGAAATGACAAACCCATTTTATTTTTTGATGGAATAAGCCGTTTTCCTTGGCAAATAGGGCGGCTTATTTTTTTGCATTTCTGCAACTGACAATTATCGAAACTACAAGAAGAATTAAGTAAATAAATTCAAAATGCGTTAAGGTTATCGTCATGGCTTCACCACCTTTCGGGGTTTGGCCTGTCCGCCCGCAATAGCTTGAACAGATTATAAATATAAAATTAGTACATGTCAACTTCCGGAAGCAAGGGCAGCGTTCTTTAAATTGCTTTTAACAGTTATTGTGTTGGGATGTTTTTCGCCCAGAACCTGAGAAAATATTTTGCGGCATTTTTCGTAAAGTTCTATTGCGGTACGGTAATCCTGCTGTTTTTCATAAATTAGAGCCATGTTGTTATATACCGATGCCATTACCGGGTGGTTTTCGCTTAGGCTTGCTTTTAGGAGAAGTGAATCCGACAATGCTTTTTTGTGCAGTTCCATTGCTTTATCATATTCTCCCATTTGAAAATACAATTCCCCTAAACCTTCACATAAATCCAAATAGTATTGAAATTCTTTTCCTAATACTGACTTGCTTATTTGAATGGCCTTGTTAAACCATTTCATTGCTTCGTTATATTTTTTTTCTCTGCAATAAGACAACGCTATTACGCAGCGGGCGGATGAACAAAAAGAGTTGTTGAACCATGTTTATGCTCGTGAATTCGCAGTGCGTGGTTGCAGTTTATCAAAATCAGCCGAAACCCTAATAAACGAATAAAAATCCATCGCGGCGTTAACTAATTTATCATCCGCGAATTTTGTCATGCCAAAAATCCAAACACTGCCTGTTTTTGAAAGCAAGTCCCGGCTTAGGTTAAGGTTTTGCATGTCAGATTCATCTTTAAACGCATCTTGCATGTTAATTACAAAAAAGATTTTGGTTTTCTGTTTATTTGCCCAACCTGCGAGCTTGCCGAAAGAATATTTTGCGTTGTTTTTTGTATAGTCATATATTGAAATACCATAATCTTTGTAGTGTTCGGCAACCTTGCGCTGCATCAGCGCAGAGGCGGTAAAAAGATAAAAACCCTTTTCCGCGTTATTCAGAACCCATTGCAGAGTGTTAAAAGATTCTTTATTTCCGGCGGTTTTTGTCACGTTAATTCACCCTGTTCAAGTAAATAATCCTACACAAGCGGATGCAAGTCGTGCCAGCGCTCTGCGTTGTATTCAAGTACAATAAGCCCTTGCATCATATCAAGGAGCATTTTTCTATCCTCAATTTGCTTTTTGTATTTGCCGCCTTTATAAATATTTCTCAGCAAAGGGTAATTTCTGCTTTCAATACGCCTTGTAAGAGACGAGCTGAGTTTTATTGCGGCGGCAATTGCGTCTTCCATTTCAATTTTTGCGGAGTTACGGTTTTCCGCCCGGTTGGCGGCGTTTGTTATGCAATTAAAAAGGTCTCTGAGAATGCCGCCCGTTTTCTTAATCATAAAAATCAAGGATTCACCTTCAAACAATGACAAATCGGCGCGTTTGTCTATAATATCTTTTATGGCATCTATTCCGTTTACAAAATCGGCACCGTCCGCCGAGCGAATTTTTATCAGTGGCAAAATCTGAACATTGTTGCTAAAAGATGCTTCGAGCGCCGCGAATTTTGTATCGTAAGATAAACTGATGGGAAATGTGAATATCACCGGAAAAGGCATTTGCGAAAGCGGGTTATTAAAGATTTCCCATGCCTTGTCGGGAGTTAGTTTATCTAAATCCTCAAAAATAATAATTGGTTGTTTGCCGCCTAAAGAATCAGAAATATAATCCGATATTTCTCGGATGTATCCTATCCACTGCGCCGTACTTTTTTTAATCTTTTCTCTTAAAATTTCTTTTTTATCGCTGCCGAATCTAAGTTCGGAGGACAAACCCGCAAACATACTGATTATTTGTAATATTTTAGGCGTCTCTGATGAAATTTTACCCATAACCGCAAGGTTGGCGCTTTTGTTTTTTGTTTCGGTAATTTCTTCATCTTTCCAAAAGTTATTCAAATTATCCAGTAAATCAGCGGGCAAGTTGCAATTAATTTCTGTTGCTATTTCACAAAGATGCTTGCCAAGCAAAACCAACAAAT
Source organism: Clostridiales bacterium (assembly GCA_031271295.1). Lineage (GTDB taxonomy): Bacteria > Bacillota > Clostridia > Lachnospirales > WQUN01 > JAISVZ01. The sequence goes on from JAISVZ010000050.1 coordinate 30,079, forward strand.
CCCAATAAGCAACGCCCATCAGATCCGTTTCAATAAGGCATTCAATAACCGAAACTTTTCTTCCCGTTTTTTCAAGCCTTTGCTTTAAAACGTTAAGCTCCGTGCTTTTACCGCATCCTCTGTGCCCCCCAAAAGCAAATGCGCGTTTTGGTTTTTTGCTGTCAGGCAGGATTTATAAATGTCATTTATCGGAGATTCATTTTCATCGTTCATACGAATCGCCATGGTGCCGTTATAGTAAAACTGTTCCAAATCCGCTTCGCCAAGCGCGTCGGGTTCAAAGGCTAAAGCAAATTCGCCTATTTGTGCAGCGTATTTCATATATTCCGCCTCCCGTTATAGATTTTCAACATGAATAATGTATCATGTACTCTATTTTTATTCAACGTAATATTGTTAGCGGCCGGTTGCGTGAAAATTGCAAGTTTAATTACCCGCCCAAATAATGCCAGTTACGAAAAAGTCAATAGGGTAAATAGCAAAAGTAACTTCCGCAGTTGCGGCGAATTCACCGCCGCGTATATCGAAAACTCCTCAAAAATTCCGTACTTTTAAAAGTTTGTTTTTCCCCAAAAATCCGCTATAATAAGTCAAAATATTTCTTGGGGAGGTTTTAATTTTGACACAGCAACAAAACGCAATAACCATATCCTGCAAAACCGGTAGCGCGCCTATTATAACAGATACCGCATCAAAGGATTATTACGGCTTAAAGCTTGCCGCAGACGCAGCCGCAAACGACATTTACCTTATTACCGGAAGCAAACCGGATGCAAATTTTCAAACTGTAATTATTGCCGGCACCTTGGAGGATTCTATAATTTCGAACCTGAACCTGCCTTGGGAAATAAAGCCGAGTTTAAACAGCACAAAAAGCCCTGAATGGGAAAGGTACCAAATAAAAGTAATAGAGGGCGCGCCAAACGAAGGCGTTCAAACCAAAATTGTTATAGCCGGAAGCGACAAACGCGGCGTAATTTACGGCTTGTTTCATATCACGCAGGATTTATGCGGCGTTAGCCCGTGGGTTTATTGGGCGGACGTTTTGCCCGCTAAAAAGGACACTTTATCCTTTACCAAAGATGAGCTTGAAACAACCTCCAAAACCCCGTCCGTTAAATACCGGGGGTTCTTTCTAAACGACGAGGCTCCCTCGCTTACTAACTTTGTTAAAAACAGGTTCGGCGAATGCAATTACCTTTTTTACGCAAATGTTTGCGAACTTATTTTGCGCCTTAAGGCAAATTATTTGTGGCCGGCAATGTGGAACAATTGCTTTTCCGGCGACGGAATTTTAAAGATTGAAAACTCAAAGGATAACCGAAACGCCGATAAGCTGCCTCCGAATGAACGAGACGCTTTGGCAAACGCCAGAATTGCGCATTATTATGGCGTTGTTGTTGGCCTTTCACATCACGAGCCTATGTGCCGTTCCGGTGTTGAGTGGCAGCGCTTGCAGGCGCAAAATCCGCCTGTCTACAACAAGCCTGTCTCGAACGCTCCAATAAACGAATGGAATTATTTCCTTAACAGCGCCAATATATATGATTTTTGGAAGGACGGGTACGCACGCAATAAAAACTTTGAAGAAACCGTTACCATAGGAATGCGCGGCGAAAACGACCACCATCTTACAAACCCGGACGGGTCATCTTTTACGCTTGGTCAAAATATTAATTTGTTAAAGCGGGTAATTACCGACCAAAAGGAAATTTTAAAAGCGCAGGGCGGCGAAGGTTGCGAGCAGATGCTTGTAATATATAAAGAAGTGGAAACGTATTGGTACGGTACTGAGGAATACCCCGGTATAAACCAAATGCCGGAGCTTGCGGACGATATTATGGTGTTGTGCGAGGATAACAACGGCTATTTGCGCACCCTGCCAAAAGCAAACGAACGAAACCGCCGGTGGGGCATGTATTATCATTTTGATTATGTGGGCTGTCCTAAATCCTACATGTGGATTAACGTAACGCCGCTGCAGCGAATTTGGAACAATATGACAATGGCTTACGATTATTCAATACGCGATTTGTGGATTGTAAACGCCGGAGACCTTAAACCGATGGAATTTCCGCTGTCGTATTTCTGCGATTTGGCGTACGACTATGAAACGCACAGCAAAATTAACATCACGGATAAATACACCGAAAACTGGGTTAGGCGGCAGTTTGCGGCTCTCGGTTTGGAAAACGGCGAAATTAAAAAAATTGCGAATCTAATTACCGGTTATACGAACATGAACGGACGGCGCAGGCCGGAACACATAAGCGAAACAACCTTTCACGCCGAAAACTACAACGAAGCGCGAATTGAACTTGAAAAGGCTTTAAAACTGGAAAAAGACGCGGATGAAATGTGGGAAAAGGTTAAAAATTCTATATGTGCGGATTCATTCTTCCAGCTTGTGTATTACCCTGCCAAAGCAACGGCGGTTGTTAACAAACTGTGGCTTTATATGACCTTTAATAAGTTTTACGCAAATTCGGGCAGCCCGCTTACGAACAATTACGCGCAAAAGGCTGAAAACGCGCTGAAGCTTGACGCGCAGTTGATGGAATACTACAATAAAACCATGTCCGGCGGGTACTGGGAAAATATGATGAGCCAAAATCACTACGATTTTAAATCGTGGAGCGCGACAACCGGAGTTACGCCAAAACCGGTTTACATGGAAGGCGATATGCTGCCGCGTATGACATTTTTGCCGGAAGGCGGCGTTATTTCCATAACCGCGAACCATTACGCCGAAAAAGAACCGGCAGGGGAGGCTTCGTGGGAGGAAATTGAGTTTTACGGCAAAAGCGGTTCAACAATGAAAATGTTCCCTACAACATCGTTCTTCGAAAACCCGAAAGACGCTCCGTATTTGAAGTACAGCTTTTATATTGAGACGCCGGGAAAATATGAACTTACAATGTATTTTGGCCCAAGCAACAACGTATACGCGGATAAGGTGCAAATGCGCTGCGCACTGCGGCTTGACGGCGGGGAATTTTGCGAAATAAGCGCACTGCCCGCGGGGTATCTTTCGGGAGTTAACGAGAACGCCGCGTGGGGGCAAAGTGTGCTTAATTCCGGACGGGCTTTAAAGGTAAATGCGTATGAACTATCCGAAGGGCTGCATAATTTGCGCGTTTATGGGATGGACGCGGGTGTGCTTCTTCAAAAATTGGTTTTGGCAAACGGCGAACTTAAGCAATCATTTTTCGGCCCGCCGGAAACGTTTTTTATTGATTAGAGGTTGGATGCGTGGTTGGTTAACCGATTAAAATTTTAGTGAATAGTGGAAATAACAGCAGTTTTGCGGTTTGACGGTTTTCCCGTTTTTTCCCTTTGGTTTTTGCAAGTTTTATTTTTTACGCATATTGACATCATTATTATTGTGGGCTATACTCTTGACTGTGTTTCCACGGGGAGCGGTATCGAAGTGGTTATAACGGCCCTGACTCGAAATCAGGTGTACCGAAAGGTACCGTGGGTTCGAATCCCACCCGCTCCGTCATTAGGAACAAATGCGAACCCAACCCGATTTTTCTTTGTCGGGGAGGCGTTCGCATTTGTTTTTCCGTTGGAGTGATTGAAAAACTAATCGGTATGCAGTATACTGGATTTATGATAACAGAAGGGGTGTTAAAGAATGCATTCGGAATCAATGGATAGCTTACAAAGTATCGCGCTTGCTCCCAACACGCACAAGTTTGTTCTTAATTTTTGGGATGAAGATTTACGGAGCGAATATGAAAGAGTCAAGAGTCTTAACATCTCGGACAACCTTACAAAAATAAAATATGTGTACAATGTCAGCCCGTACTACTATTTTCAACTGACAGATCCGGACGATAATGTCATTGAGGTTACAGGAGCATATACGCCATTGGCGGGTGAGTTTGATGAGTGACATAATTCTCAATGCAGAAAAAGATCTGGTCAAGCTCCAAAACACGCCTCAAGGTGTCCATATTAAAACCGGAGATATCCGAAAACTGTCTTCCAATCTTTTTCGTAACCTAACGGACAGGTCGAAAGAAAATGTTTTCTCAATCTGCCAAGAGCTTCTGGAACAACGTAACTGGCCTATGGGCGTTATTGCTTTTGACTTTGCATACCGTATGAAAAAGCAATATGATGATAAGACCTTTGCGCTGTTTGAATCTTGGCTTGAAAAATATGTGCGCGGTTGGGGCGATTGTGACGATTTTTGTACTCACGCGTTCGGAGAACTGATATGCAAAAACACAACGCTTTCCGAAAGAGTTATTGCGTGGACAAGGCGAGAAGAATTTTGGATGCGCCGCGCTGCTGCTGTTGTTCTTATTCCGTCAATTTGGCACGATAAGTATAAGGAAACAAACCCTTTACGAATTTCCGATGTGCTCATGTTGGACGAACATGATTTGGTTCGCAAGGGATATGGGTGGATGCTAAAAGTGCTTTCAATCAAGGAAGCGAATATTATTTTCGATTATTTGCTAAAGCACAAAGCTGTCATGCCACGAGTAGCTTTTCGGTATGCGTTAGAAAAAATGGACGCTGAAAAGAAGAATATACTGATGAACTAACCTCCGTTAACAGGTACACTGTTCATCATTGCGGTGACAAAAATACTTCGCTCCCACGCCCGCCTGTGTCAGCCGGCCAATTTCTTTTGTGCCGGTACTGACGGTGTGCTGGTGTGTTGCTGCAACTTCCATTCCTCGAAAGCCGCCTTGCCCTCATCGCTCTCGAAGTAAGAGCGAATCACAGGGAGCAGACACCGGGCCAACGTTTCGATTGCGTCGGCGGGCACTTGGTATTTGTTGTCGGCAATTTTCACGTTGACCTCTCCTAAAAATTATTAAGCGGACGCCTTGTCAAGAGCCAAAGCTCAAGACTGCCGTCCGCTGTTTTTGTAATAGCTGATATGCGATACAACGTCAAATCAATCGTTAGCTTTTTTTGGGGCAGCTAAAAGATTGAAAAATCGCCCTGTGCCTGTTATAATTAGGCAAGGCAGAATTTATGTACAGTATCATATTGCTTTAGAGTTGGTGAAATTATGAAGTTGATAAAGCCAAGACGTTTAACTGCCGGAGATACTATTGCAACCGTAAGCGTTTCTCACGGTTGGGCGGGTGAGCCAAATACTGTTTGGAAGTACAATTTAGGGAAAAAACGTCTTGAAGAAATGTTCAATTTGCGTGTTATAGCTGCGCCGAACTCCATGAAAGGCTTCGAATACTTAAGGGACAATCCAAAAACGCGCGCCGAAGATATTATGTGGGCATTCGAAAACAAGAATGTAAGCGCGATAATTGCGAATGTTGGCGGCAATGACAGTATCAAGCTAATCCCATTTATTAATGATGAAATCATAAAACGTAATCCCAAAATCTTTATCGGTTATTCGGATGTTATGAACATTCATCTGTTATGTTACAAGAGTGGGCTATCGTCATTTTACGGGCATAACTTTCTTACAACGATATCTGAGGCGCAGGCTTTTCATAAATACAGCGAAAAATGGTTTAATATGTGAGAATATCAGTTTTGCTGAACACGGCAGCAAGATAAAAAGTGTTGTCAGCGATGAACTTAAGCTGATTAACTTGCCAATACTGTACGGATTAAACTTAGGACTTTCTTCACCAATGTTTATAATTCCGTATGGTGCTCAAGCTGAAATAAAATGTGAGGCAAAATCATTTTCCATAGTAGAGGCGGGAGTTATATAGCCCGGCAGCATAAGCACAATCCTTGGATTAAAGCGGAGGTACAAAAACATGACATCAGGGCAAATAAGAAAACTGCTTGTTGGAGGCGAAGGCTTGACGGTTGAGTTCAAAGAGTGTGTGAACGAGCTTAGTAACACCGTTTTTGAGACAGTCTGCTCTTTCTCTAACCGCTATGGCGGTCATCTTTTGCTTGGAGTGAGGGACGACGGCGAGGTAATTGGTGTGAACCCGAAGGCAATTCAGCAGATGAAGAGGAACTTCGTAAATATGCTGAATAATCCGCAGAAAACTTCACCGTCGCTGTTTTTTACCCTTGAGGAAGCTGAGTACGAGCGCAAACATTTACTCCATGCCTACATCCCGGTAAGCTCGCAGATACAGTCCTGCTCCGGCAAGATATACGATCGCGGTGAGGACGGCGACTTTGACATAACTAACTCCACCGACTTGGTGGCACAGTTGGCTGTACGTAAGTCCGGTCAGTTCACCGAGCGCGAGGTGTTCCCCTATGCAAGGGAGGAACATCTGCTTTTAGACAAACTTATGCCAATGGTACGCAACATGGCAACGGTCAGAATGGCGAACCACCCTTGGAAGACGATGTCGGACATGGAGATTATAAAGAGCGCCGGCCTTTATGACGAGGATATCAGAACCGGCAAGAAAGGCTTTAATCGGGCGGCGATACTGCTTTTCGGACGCGAGGAGATAATCCAGCAAGTTGCACCCGGATACGTTACCGACTGTCTGCTTCGTGTAAAAAATACCGATCGCTACGACGACAGGCTTCGAGTGGATAAAAACCTTATAGAGAGCTTTGACGAGATAATGGCTTTCATAGCGAAACACACCGATGACCCTTTTTTTCTGATAGACAACCGCAACATCAGTGTGAGAGATCACATAGCCAAAGAAATTGTCTCAAATATTCTTGTCCACAGGGAGTTTTCAGGAACGTTTCCGGCACGGGTCATAATAAAAAAGACAGCATAGTAGCCGAGAACTGGAACCGTGCGCTCAGGCACGGGCGCATTGACCCCACAAACTTTGAGCCATACCCCAAAAACCCCATTATCGCCCGTTTTTTTGTGAATATCGGTAACGCAGACACTCTTGGTTCCGGTGTGCGAAACCTCGTGAAGTATACAAAACTCTATTCCGGCGGCGAGCCCGAACTTATAGAGGGAGATATCTTCACAACGATTATTCCGCTTGCCGAGACAAGCGAAATACAAGCGAATAACAAGCGAATAACAAGCGGAAAACAAGCGAATAATACAAGCGAAAAAAAACAGGTCATCATAGACTGTCTTAAAGAGCGCGGGAAAGCGACCGTTTCAGAGATTACAGGGATGTTATTCTTGAGCGAAGGTCGTATACGCGCAATCCTGTTGGAGATGACAAAAGACGGTCTTATTGAGAAGGTTGGCAGGACAAAATCGGCGTACTACGTGCTGAAAAATGATAGATTTAATTAAATTTTCCGGCGGTAACACATGACGGCGGCAAGCCTAACGCATTTACGCAGAATTATTCGGGATATAAAAGGGTTTATTTTTTGCAAACTGTTATTTATGAGAGCTAACTGTTAACTTACAAAGAAAGGTGAGTATTTTCCATGCTTTTAACTATTACATATACCGGAGAGAGCGCAACCGATTTGGGCTATCTTTTATACAAAAATCCATACCGCCCGCAGATGTTCGAGCTGAATCACGGCAAGGCGTACGTGTTTTATCCGGAAGTATCGCAGCAGCGCACCACCGCCGCGCTTTTGCTGGATATCGACCCAATTAATTTAGCGCGGGGCAAGGCGGGGCAGGCAAGCGGCGGGCTGTTTGATTACGTTAACGACCGCCCGTATGTGTCGTCGTCTTTTTTAAGTACGGCAATTTCAAAAGTATTCGGCACCGCAATGACCGGGCGGGCGGACGAGCGTCAAGCTTTATCCGATTCTCCGCTGAATTTAACTGCGGCGGTTACGATGCTTCCTTGCCGCGCGGAACACGAAAAGCTAAAGCGCGTTTTTGAACCGCTGGGATACGAGGTTATTTACGATACCTTTGTATCGGATGAAAATTTCCCAAATTGGGGAGAGAGCAGTTATGTGAACTTAACTATCAGCGCAAAGGTACGCCTGAGAGACCTTTTGAAGCATCTTTATGTTCTTATACCTGTTTTCGACCGGCAGAAGCATTATTGGGTGGGTGCGGATGAAGTTGAAAAACTGCTGCGCATCGGTGAGGACTGGCTGCCAATGCATCCGGAAAAAGCATATATCACCGGGCGGTATTTAAACAGACGCCGTTATCTTGTAAACATGGCGTATGAGCGGTTGGCTTCGGCAAACGCCGATGACGGTGAAATTATAACCGCCGAACCGGAATCTGCGGATGAAGCGCGTGATAAAGTGATGAATTTGAATACCCGGCGTTTGGGCAGCGTAGTTGCGGCTCTTAAAAGCTGCGGCGCGAAGCGGGTTATAGATATTGGCTGCGGAGAGGGTAACCTTTTAAATTTACTTGTAAAGGAGAGGCAGTTTACCCATATTGCCGGTGTGGACGTGTCCCATGTTGCTTTAAAACGCGCCGCCGAAAAACTCAAAATGGAACGCGCGAGTGATTCTATGCGCGAGCGGGTATCGCTGATTCAAGGCTCTTTAACGTATAAGGACGCGCGGTTTTCCGGTTACGACGCGGCGGGTGTTGTTGAAGTTATCGAGCATTTGGACATTGCGCGTCTTGCCGCGTTCGAACGGGTATTGTTTGAGTTTGCCAAACCGCCCGTTGTGGTTTTAACCACTCCAAACCGGGAGTATAACGCGAATTATGAAAATCTGCATAATGGCAGCTTGCGCCACGCAGACCACCGCTTCGAGTGGAACCGTTCGGAGTTTAGAACTTGGGCGCTTAAAATAGCAAACAGATTCGGCTATACCGTACAGTTTTCCGAAATCGGCGACGCGGATGAAAAGTACGGCGCTCCAACACAGATGGGGGTGTTTACCTTATGCGAATAGAAATTCCGGAGTTGGCTGTTGTGGCGCTTATCGGCGTGTCCGGCAGCGGAAAATCCACCTTTGCGAAAAAGTTCTTTAAACCGACGGAAGTTTTGTCGTCGGACTATTTCCGTGCCCTTATATCAGACGATGAAAACAATCAGCGGGTAACCTCACAGGCGTTTGATACGCTCTATTATGTTGCGAATAAGCGCTTGGAGCTTGGTTTGCTTACCGTTATAGACGCGACTAATGTACAAAAAGAAGCCCGCGTATCGGTAATTAATTTGGCAAAGGAGCAAAACTGCCACGCGGTTGCGATTGTGCTGGATATGCCTGAAAAGCTGTGCAAAGAGCGAAACGCAAAGCGAGGCGACCGGGAATTTGAAGGGCATGTTATAGCACGTCAGGCAGAGCAGCTTCGCCGATCTGTCCGTCACTTGCAAAAAGAGGGTTTTCGTTATGTATTTGTGCTAAAGAGCGAGGATGAGCTAAGCGGCGTTGAAATTGTGCGCACTCCGCTTTGGAATAATAAGAAAGGCGAAACCGGCCCGTTTGACATTATAGGAGATATTCACGGATGTTACGGCGAACTTTGCGCACTGCTTGAAAAACTTGAATACACGGTAGATAAAGAAAATTTTACCGCAGCGCCGCCGCATGGGCGCAAAGCAATTTTCCTTGGCGATTTGTGCGACAGAGGGCCGGATAATATTTCGGTTCTGCGCCTTGTTATGGGTATGGTTAAAACAGGCGCGGCATACTGTGTTGCCGGCAACCACGACGTTAAACTGCTGAAAAAACTGCGCGGTTCGAATGTGCTTCTAACACACGGGCTTGATAAAACGGTTGAACAGATTGAAGCCCAAAGCGAAGAATTTATAGCGGAAGCGAAAACTTTTTTAGACGGGCTTCTCAGCCATTATGTTTTAGACGGCGGCAATTTGGTTGTTGCCCACGCGGGGTTAAAGGAAAAATTTCACGGACGCGGCAGCGCCCGTGTGCGCGATTTTTGCCTGTACGGAGATACCACAGGGGAAACCGACGAATACGGTTTGCCCGTGCGTTTGCAGTGGGCAAATGAGTATCGCGGCAAGGCGGCGGTTGTTTACGGGCACACGCCCACGCCGGAGGTTGAGGCAATTAATAACACGTTTTGTATAGATACCGGCTGCGTGTTCGGAGGGAAGCTAACCGCCTACCGCTATCCCGAAGGGGAAATTGTTCAGGTTGAGGCGCGGCGGGAGTATTATGCTCCGGCAAAACCGCTTACGGATAAACCTGTTTTAAACGACGATGTGCTGAATGTGGACGATGTGCTGGGGCAGAAATATCTTGCAACGCGCCTGCGCCGCAGCGTCAAAATAAACGCGGAGAATTCCGCCGCCGCGCTGGAGGTTATAAGCCGCTTTGCCGCGGCCCCGCACTGGCTTATTTACTTGCCGCCAACAATGTCGCCCTGCGAAACAAGCAAGCTGGCGGACTATTTGGAATACCCAGCCGAAGCTTTTGACTACTACAAAACGCACGGCATAGGCAAAGTGGTGTGCGAGCAAAAGCACATGGGTTCGCGCGCGGTTATTGTTCTTTGCAAGGATGCGGAAACCGCCGCAAAACGTTTCAAGGTAAACGACGGAAGCTTTGGCATTATTTACACCAGAACCGGGCGGCATTTCTTTGAAAACACCGAAACGCAGAATAATATTTTAATGCGGCTTCAAAACGCGCTTGCTTTCTCCGGTTTTTGGAATGATTTAGGTACCGATTGGGTGTGCCTTGATACGGAACTTATGCCGTGGTCGGCTAAAGCGCAGAAGCTATTGGAAGAGCAATACGCGCCCGTAGGGCGCGCGGGGCGAAGCGGTATTGATGCTGTTTCCGGCGCGATTAAAAAAGCTATAGCCGTTTTGGGCGAAAGTGTTGATAATGTTGAAGCAATGCCCGGTCAAAGGGTTGATTTAGATTTACTGTTGGAGCGTTACCAAAAACGCGCGGACGCGCTAAAGCTTTATACTCAGGCGTACCGCCGTTATTGCTGGGATGTGGCGAGTATTGACGACTATCGTATCGCGCCGTTTCACATACTTGCAACCGAAGGCAAAACATGGAGCGGAGAAAACCATATTTGGCATATGGAAACTATCGCAAAATATATTACCGGAACAGACCCTGTTTTTATCGCGACAAATCACTTGCTTGTGAATGTTCTTGACGAGAATAGCGTTAAAGCCGGCGTTAAATGGTGGGAAGAGTTAACCGCTTCGGGCGGCGAGGGAATGGTGGTTAAGCCTTATGATTTCATAGCCCAAAAGGGAAGCGAACTTTTGCAGCCTGCCGTAAAATGCCGCGGGCGTGAATACCTGCGTATCATCTACGGGCCGGAGTATATGTTGGAGGGCAATTTGCTGCGGCTAAAAAAGCGTTCGCTTTCAAAAAAGCGTAACCTCGCGCTCAGTGAATTTGCTCTTGGCATGGAATCGCTGGAGCGTTTTGTGCGCGGCGAACCGCTGTACCGCGTACATGAATGCGTATTCGGCGTGCTGGCAATGGAAAGCGAGCCGGTAGACCCAAGGCTTTAATACGGCGGAGCCGGAGATTATGAAAAACTGCGAATAAAGCAAATAACAAAAGGAGCTTAACCCATGAAAAAATACACCTTTGAGGATTTAAAAAACATTATGGACACCCTTTTGGGGGAAAACGGTTGCCCGTGGGATAGGGCGCAAACCCACGAAAGCATTTCCGGCGGGTTAATTGAAGAATGCTACGAGGCGGTGGACACCATTAAAAGCCAAAATAACGAAGCCTTATGCGAGGAACTTGGCGACGTGTGCCTCCATGTTGTGTTTCACGGCAAACTTGCGGAAAAGGACGGCGCTTTTACGGTGGACGATATAATTCACGGCATATCGGAAAAAATGATTCGCCGCCACAGCCATGTTTTCGGCACCCAAAAGGCGGACAACATGGACGAATCCCTGCTTAACTGGGAAAATGAAAAGCAGAAGGAAAAGGCGTACACATCCGACGCGGATAAAATGCACAAAGTTCCGAAATCTTTTCCGGCGCTTCTTCGGGCGCAAAAGGTTACGGGTATTGCGTCGCGCATAGCGGAGAAGAAAAACCAAACTCAAAACGATGAAATTTTAAATCATTGCGCGGAGTTTGAAAAAGTGTTCAGTAATTTTTTAGAAGCGGTAAAGTTAAAAAATACTGCCGACGAGGCTCTAATAGGCGAATTATTGTTCGAAATTTCAAATGTTTCACGAAAATTAAAACTAAATGCAGAAATTGCCTTGACAAATCAGATAGAAACGTATATAAATAATTTTGAATAAGGAAGAAATACGGTATCCTTAGTTAATACCTGTGTTTACCTTAATTTTTTATATTTTCAAGGAGGAAGTTAAAAATGAACAAAACAGATTTAATTGCCGCTATCGCTTCCAAAACGGATCTTAGCAAAAAAGAT
>JAISVZ010000091.1 GCA_031271295.1 Clostridiales bacterium
AAAGAGGCTTTGATGGCGGAAAAAAAAATCAAGGGACGAAAGCGCCATATTGTGGTTGATACGATGGGCAACTTACTTGCCGTTACAGTTCATGCGGCAAATATTCATGACACAAAATCCGGTATAAACCCTGCCAAAAAAGCTTATGAAAAGTACCCAACCATTAAAAAGTTCTGCGGTGATGACGGTTATCGCAAGTCATTTGAAGCAGATGTTTTGGAACAACTTGGTCTAAGCGTTGACATTTCAAAACGTATCAAGCCCGAATTTGAAGTTTTACCGCTACGCTGGCGAGTTGAGCGCACATTCAGTTGGATTAACCACTCTCGTAGACTATCGAAAGACTACGAAATCAAAACGAATCATGAGGAAAATATGTTTATGATTTCTCATTTGCATACTTTACTCAAGCGATATTGAACACAGGTTCTAAAGCTTTGCATAACAGGACTAAACCGCTTCGCGGTGGTATACTACTGTTAAGCGAAAAGTATTTTAAATAGAGTTAAATTATTCTTTCCACATACCATAGCGGTTTCGTCCTATAAAATTATCCAAAGTCCCTTTCTGTTCTCGGAAAGGAGCTTTTTCATCGTGGGGCTTAGGATAATTCAAAATTCATAAGGCTTCATACCGCTTTCTTTGCGTTCAAGTATAACCTTTGACCAGTATGTAGATCGTTCTCTTCATCCTTCTTTCTTTGCGTTCATTCAATCTCTCCGTTCGCTAGTGGTTTTCACTTGCGCTGTTTACATGTGTTTCGGTAATATTGTAGGACTTTTGCTTAAATGTCGGTAGTGACCCCGGTATTAGACGCTTACTCTACTAACGTCAATGTGATTATCAATTATATTCATTTTTTCGGATTTTGTTAATCTCATATTTTCGCCATCCGCTCATTGTGGAATCGAATAGTTTGGAATAAATCGTTTTGTATTGCAACACGCGATAAGCCGTATATAACTTTTTTTGTGCGGTCGCCAAAATTATTCATCTGTACCGTCACCACGCTCGTAAGATGAATCGTCAAGCAATTTTCTCATATCATCAAAATCCGGCAGAGCTTTCTGCAACTTGTAGGGCATTTCGTCCCGCGCCCTGTATGTCGCCACGCCCATTGGCTTGGTGTAATCGCGCACGGCGAACTCAACAACATTTCGGCTGGCTTCCTTACAGAGTATAATGCCGATAGATGGTGATTCGTCAGGCTGACGAACATACTCATCAAGTGCGGACAGATAAAAATTTAGCTGTCCGAGGTAAGATGGAACGAACTTTCCGCGCTTTAATTCGACTGCAACAAGACAATGTAATTCTCTGTTAAAAAAAAGAAGGTCAATGAAAAATTCCTGTTCATCTACGACTATGCGATACTGGTTTCCTATAAAGCAAAATTTACTCCCGAATGATAAAATAAACTGCTTGATATGCGCTACGATATCCTTTTCTAATATCCGCTCGTCGGGGTCAATTTCGTCCTCAATATTGATAAAGTCAAGAAAGTATTCTTCTTTGAACGTACGAATAGCAAGGCGGGCTTGTTCGCTTTCCGGCAGTGCCAGCATAAAATTGCTGGGCATGGAACCTTCTTTGACATACAGACCGCCGCGCAGACAGGATTTTAGCGCATCTACCGTTAAAAATCTTTCAACACATTGGGATATGTAAAACAATCTCCCGCTAACGGTTTTTTCCTGAACCATTATGGTGTAGTGATGAGTAAAGCCCACGCCGTAAAACGCTTCGGATGAAAATCCGGGAAAAGAGCATGAACTGACATGCCACGACAGCAGAGATAAGTCTATTGAAAGTGCAGACAAGTTCGGCAATGTGGCTGCCTCCGAGATGTTACCGGATGATATAAAATTCAAATCGTTCATTAATGATGAACGATTTGAAAAAATGTTTGCCACTGCTCATAAAACAAACGCATTTTCTTTATTGCGCATTCTGAAAAGCCACGAAGACCCGGTAACAGTTTTTGCAAATCATCCGAAATTTGACGTATTGCGCCTTTGCCCCAAAAACCTCCGCGCGAATTATCGGATACGTATCTGCCAACCGCATAATATAATCCAAGCAATTCTTTGTTGACCAGTTTCGCCGCCTGATAACGTGAGCGTACAATTGCGTCCTTAATTTGGCTCGCCATATCTTGATTCTCGTTGAAAATTTCATCCGCTTCCGCTCCCCTATTTTGCTATATAGTTTTGATGTTTTGCCACAGATGACAATAATAGCTAATCATAGCACAAAAACTATGCTTTGGACTAACTTTCGAAAAATTTAAACATATAGCAAAAGCCGCCCACACTCTGCGGTTCTCATTCGTGATAGCGAAAGGTGAAGGTGCCGCTTAATGAAAACCTATAATGTGCAATTTCTATTCTGCCGCTGTTTCTAACATTCATCTTGACACAATGTTAGATTATGTTAGATTGTTAGATAAAAAGAGATGAGGGCTTTTATGCCATTTGAGGAGAGCGAAACAGACGGCGACAGTTACGAAAAACTCCGCTTGCCGCAATTCGCGATTAGCGGAGATATTTTATAGATTGCAGCTTATTGAAGCTTATGGCACAGGTATACAAAAAATATTTGAAGCGTACAAAAGCTCTTTATCTCAACCTAAAATAGAGGTTACGCCCAATGTTTTTAAAATGATACTGCCCAACTTAAATAAAACGCGTTCCGTAAACGCAAATGAAGCGCCCGAAAAAAGATTAATGCAATATGTGCGGGAAAACGGTTCCGTCAATCGTAAGCAAGCGGAGCAACTTCTTGGCATATCGCAGACAGCCGCCGGCAACATCCTTCGCCAATTAGCCGAGCAAAATGAATTGGCACGGGAGGGAAACGCGCGTAATACCCGATATTTTATCCCAAAACCGTAATTAATTATTAAACCGTATTTAAAATCTCCTCTGCAGCTTGTATCAGGCGTATGTTTTCGGGGTGGGTTTTGATTGCCGCCCTGTAATATGAATTGTTAAGCCCCGCGAAATTTCCGCATTTGCGAATTAAAATACCCTTTTTCAGCAGAGGTTCGTATAGTGGATGTTTGCACCGAAACAGCAAAAAATTCGCCTCGCTTGGGAAAACTTCCATTCCCGGAAAACTCAAAGAGTTTATCATAAATTCCCGCTCCTTAGCCACAAGTTGGCGGGTTTTTTCCGCCCAACCCTTACATGAAAGCGCGGCTATACCTGCCGCCTGCGCGGGAGATGAAACGCTCCAGCACTGTGAGGCGGCATCAGTTTTATTCAGAAGCTCCGCATTTGCGCTAAGCATATAGCCGAGCCTAAGCCCCGCCATAGCGTACATTTTTGTAAACGCTTTAAGCACAACCAATTCCGGGATATCCGCAAGAAGGTTTTTTGACGATATCCCGCGCGTGAAATCCAAAAAACATTCATCAATAACAACAATTGTGCCGCTTTTTCGCGCCGCCGCTAAAATTTCATTAATAACAGAGCTTTTAATTAAACGCCCTGTTGGGTTGTTGGGGTTGCACAAAAACAGCATATCAACACCGGGCGCAAGCGCTTTTGCTATGTCGGGTGTAAGAACAAATTTGTTTTCCTGCGTAAGCGCGTGCCGCAAAACCTCGCATCCCGTTTGCCGCAAAGCAAGTTCGTATTCCGAAAACGTGGGTGCGCAAATAAGCGCCTTGCGCGGCTTCACGGCGTAGCACAGACGGTAAATTAAATCCGCCGCGCCGTTGCCGCATAAAATCCATTCCGGATCTATATTTTCAAAATCGGAAATTGCGCAGCGCAGTTCCCCGCAATACGGGTCGGGATAACGTGCGTACTCATCCGCACGGTTTATAATTGCGCTTCGAACTTCATCAGGCATACCAAGCGGGTTTACATTAGCAGAAAAATCCAGATCTATGCCCGCATTTGTGTATATATCGCCGCCGTGTTCATAACGTTTCAAAATAAACAACTCCAAACATAAACTAAAACGCGGAATAAAACCGCCAAAATCAGCGTTAAAACCGATGTTGCGTACATTAAACGGTTCGCGCTTATTATATCACCTTCGCAAACCTGCCGCGTGTCATCCCCTATGTATTCTTTCTCATAAATTTTACCGCCGTATGATGCGGGACCCGCTAAACGGATTTCCAGAGCGCCCGCGCAAACGGATTCGGTTTGCGCGGAGTTTGGGCTGGCGTGCTTTAATCTGTCGCGCCGCCAAACGCGCAGGGCGGCTTTGCCGTTAAAGCGCAGCATATACGCGGCGCTTATCATAAGTATTGCGCATAGCCGCGAAGGGATGAAGTTAAAAGCATCGTCCGTTTTGGCGGCAAAACGCCCGAAATTTAAATACTTTTCATTTTTGTACCCTACCATTGAATCCATTGTGTTTACCGCTTTGTACAAACATCCCGCTGCCGCGCCGCCAAGCATAATGAAAAACAGCGGAGCGGTGACGCCGTCTGATGTATTTTCCGCAACGGTTTCAACCGCCGCGCGGATAATTCCTTCCACGCTTAAGCTTTTGGTATCGCGCCCAACAATCATCGACAAGTTTTTTTTCGCCTCTTCCAAGCTGCCATTTTGCAGACTGCCGTAAACCTTCATACTTTCGGTTTTAAGTGATTTTGCCGCCAAAAGCTGATAGCACAGAAAAGATTCCAAGGCGAAGCCAAGCGGTGCGCAAAAACGGTAGCAAACAAGCAAAAGAAATAGCGGTAAACCGAAACTAACCGCCGACACTGTTAATACCAAAAGAATTCCGCCGCGTTTTTCGCCCTTTTCCGTTTTCGGAAAAACGCGCCGAAGTACCTTTTCCAGAAAGGCAATCATCTTCCCCATGAAACGCACAATGTGCGGGAAGTTGTACGGGTCGCCGAATATCATATCCAAAATAAAACCGGCGGTGATGGCTGCCGCTAAATATACTAAAAAAATCATTGCGAACCGCCTTTCTTGAATTTTTAAAAAATATTGCCGTGCGGAAGATTCCCCTTTTCGATAAAGGCTTCTCCGCCTCGCATCGAAATAACAACATCCGCGTACTCAAAAAGCCGCGCGTTTAATTTGTTAAGCTCATAAATGAAACGGCGCGTTTCCTCATCATATTCCGGCATAGCGGTTAAGCCGTTAATGGATACCAAAACCGCATTTGCGCATTTGCCGCACATTGCGGTAATATCCAAAAAAATGACTTCGGCAATTTTTGAATAAACATCCCCCGCGATGCTCGAATTGGCATTCCCGAAAATACCCGAATAAACACATTCATCAATTTCCGAAAACCCATTCCCGCCGTTCCCGTCTTTTTCAAACTTCGAAAAACCATTTCCGCCGTTCCCGTCATTTTCAAACAAAGCATTTGCAAGTAAATTCGACACATCCTCCAACAAAACCGACGCGCCAGGTGTAAACGGTATTTCGGATACGCAAAACGGTTTTTCAACCGTAATAAATTCTAACGCTGCGCGCTGCGCACGGTGCGCTTCAATCCGCGCTATTCCCTCTTTCCCGTATGGAATCATAGTTGCGGCATAATACAACGCGCCGCGTGAAAACCGGGAGATATATTTTTCGGCGTAAACACTTTTTCCGCTTCCGTTTGCGCCTAATATTAACGCGTTCATAATTCGCCGCCTTTTGCAATCCCTGCCTTTTTCGCAGTACCGCTTACGGAAGCCGTTCCCGCTTTCCCCTCTTTAAAAAGCAGACGCATCGCATCCAATATAATTTCTTTTTTGTTCATACTTATCACCGCCTGTAAATGAAGTATATAAGAAAATTTCAATGTTGACCAGCGGTCAAATGTCTGCTTAAATTGGAATTAGTATTAGCTCTTAAAATTGTGCGTAAATAACCGCCGCGCAAGGCCCGCAAGGCCCCACCGGCCCGGCTGGTCAAGCCGGAGACCAAGGCCCGCAGGGACCTCCCGGAGTACAAGGCCCGCGCGGCCCCGAAGGCCCGGTTGGTCAGCAGGGAGCACGCGGCCCGCAAGGCCCGGTTGAACCGATAATATTCGCACAACACGGCAGTTAATTCACAAACGAAAACGCCGTCACGGGAACAATCAAGCCCGGAAACGGCGTTTTTAAATTCTTGCTCGGATAATACGAAACTTTCTGTCACACGCAAAGGGTTTTGTAAGCAATCCTGCACCGTTTTTTGTCGTGCGCAAGCCCGATGCAAACAACCTCACCTTTTAAACCGGTATAATATTTTTGTTCAAGAATTTGGTTTAACGCTTCCTCTTTCAGCCGCTCCAAATCCTCGCCTTGCTTAAATTCAATAATGACGTGTACCTGAGCGGGATTTATTGCCTCCAATGTGATGTCGCTTCTGCCGTACCCCGCCTCAATATTACTGCTTACCTTATACATACCGCGCAGGGTTATACACATTCCGAGAAACAGCATATGGTAGGCGTTTTCCTTAGCATCCATGTAGCTTGTGCATGATATTACAATATTTTGATAAATCTCCATAAACTCATTCATTTCTTTTTTCAGCAGATGACGGAACATATTACGCAAATCCACTTCCTCCGCGCCGGATATTTCCGCAATCAAAACCTGAAACTCAGACATAACCTCGTCGTTTGGGATTTTTACAACCTGTGTGTTTTCATCCACCCGCTCTATTGCCGTAAGATAGCCCGCGTTTACGAACAGCCCCCACATGCTGTAACTGCCCTCGCGTTCAATATATGAAGTTTCCAGCGTTAAACCTACGGGGATTTCCATGCCGGATACCAATTTGGCGAATTTATCCCAAAACGGCTTGTTCGCCCGCTGCAAAGCCTGCTTAACTAAAAAGTTGGA
>JAISVZ010000094.1 GCA_031271295.1 Clostridiales bacterium
GGTCGGGTAGTATTTTCCCGGAAAATTCACCGGGAAAATCTCCACCCTTCTCTTGACCTTGCTATTGACTTTTTCGTAACTGGCATTATTTGGGCGGGCAATTAAACTTGCAATTTTCATTTTTAAAATTTTCATCAAACAATTGTGGCAAAATATTTTAAAATATTGTATACTGCTTCTTGGCATGTGTTCAAATTCGACTAACTTCGGAGTTCTAAACTTTTCCGTTGTTGGCGGCTAAGGAGGTTAATATAATGGGAAATGACTTTTCCAAAAAAATTGCGGAGTTGGATGAGTTTATCAATTCTCTGCCGGATCTTACAGGCAAGCTGATTGTTGTTTTGCACAAAGCGCAGGATATAATCGGCTATTTGCCGGAGGAAGTGCAAAGCCATATCGCGCACAGGCTTGATATACCGGCTTCCAAGGTTTTCGGTGTGGTAACGTTTTATTCATTCTTCAACACCAAACCGAAAGGCAAGTTCAAAATTAACGTTTGTATGGGTACGGCGTGTTTTGTGCGCGGTTCTCAGGAAATTCTTGAAGAGTTTGAAAAACTTCTTGAAATTAAAAACGGCGAAACCACGAAGGACAAGCTGTTTTCGCTGGATTCGCTGCGCTGTGTGGGCGCGTGCGGTTTAGCGCCTGTTGTTATGGTAAACGGCAAGGTTTACGGGCGCGTAACCGTTAAAGATGCGGACGCTATTATTGAGGAACATTTGGCGATGGGAGGCGACGGCGATGAGTAAAATTAAATCATTGGACGAACTTAAAAAAATAAGGGACGCGGCTGCGGGCGCGACTGATTTGCGCACTACCGGCGAAAACCCGGACAGGGTGGTTTTGGCGGTAGGTATGGCAACATGCGGAATAGCGGCGGGCGCAAGAAAAACTATGGAAACGCTTTTAAGCGAAATTGACGAAAACAAATTGGAAAACGTATCCGTTTTGGCAACCGGCTGCCTTGGTTTTTGCTACGCGGAGCCGTTGGTGGAGGTGCGTATGCCCGGCAGGGAGCCAATCCGCTACGGCAATGTGGACGAGAGCCGCGCGCGCGATATCGTTAATTTGCACGTAAAGCAGGGCATTTTGCTAAATAACGCAATACTCGGAAAAGAGGTGCCGAAGATATGAATAAGTTCAGGATGCATATTCTGATTTGCGGCGGCACGGGCTGCGTTTCTTCCGGTTCCAACGACGTATTTGCGGAATTTGTAAATAAACTGCAAATAGGCGGGCTTTCGGACGAAGTGCAAATTATTAAAACCGGCTGTTTCGGTTTTTGTGAACAGGGCCCAATTGTTAAAATATATCCGGACAACGTTTTCTACGTAAGAGTAACGCCCGAAGATGTAGACCTTATAGTGAAGGAACACGTTATAAAAGGGCGTATCGTTGAAAAACTTTTGTATAAGGACCCTGTTAAGGGAACAGCGGAGCATGAGCACCGCCACATAGGTTTTTATCAAAACCAGTACAGAATTGCGCTTCGCAACTGCGGAATTATAGACCCTGAAAATATAAACGACTATATCGCGGTAAACGGGTATCAGGCGCTCGGTGAGTGTCTTACCGAAAAAACGCGCGAGGAAGTTATAGATATTGTTGAGGCAAGCGGGCTTAGAGGGCGCGGCGGCGCGGGCGTATCCACAGGCTTTAAGTGGCGCGCGGCGTATAAAAGCGCGGGCGAGAAGAAATATGTTATCTGCAACGCCGACGAGGGCGACCCGGGCGCTTTTATGGACCGTTCAATTTTAGAGGGCGACCCTCACTCGGTTTTGGAGGCAATGGCTATCTGCGGCTATTCCATCGGCGCGGACGAGGGAATAATTTATATCCGCGCGGAATACCCCCTTGCGGTTGCGCGCCTTAGAATAGCAATTGCTCAGGCGGAGGAAATGGGGCTTTTGGGCGATAACATTCTGGGTACGGATTTCAGTTTCAGAATAAGCTTAAGCCTTGGCGCGGGCGCTTTTGTTTGCGGCGAGGAAACTTCGCTTATAAATTCCGTTCAGGGCCAGCGCGGCGAGCCGAGGGTAAAACCGCCGTTCCCGGCGCAAAGCGGTTTGTGGTATAAGCCGTCTAACGTTAACAACGTTGAAACATACGCAAATATCGCGCCGATAATCCTTAACGGGGTGGATTGGTTTAGAAGCATCGGCACCGAAAAATCCCCCGGTACGAAGGTTTTCGCTTTGGCGGGTAAAATTAATAACGTTGGCTTGGTGGAAGTGCCTATGGGTATTCCGCTTCGCGATATCATATACAAAATTGGCGGCGGCATTCGTAACGGCAAGGCGTTTAAAGCCGTTCAAACGGGCGGCCCTTCCGGCGGCTGTATACCCGCGTCCCTGTTGGATTTGCAAATAGATTACGACGCTTTGCAGTCCGTAGGTTCAATGATGGGTTCCGGCGGTATGATTGTTATGGACGAGGACGACTGCATGGTTAACATAGCCAAGTTCTACTTGGATTTTACGGTTGAGGAATCCTGCGGGAAATGTACGCCGTGCCGTGTTGGCAACCGCCGTCTGCTTGAAATATTAGAGAGAATAACAAGCGGCAAGGGCGAAGAAAGCGATTTGGACGAGCTTCGCGATTTGGGCGCGGTTATTCAGGATTGTTCGCTTTGCCAGCTTGGAGTTACCGCTCCTAACCCCGTTGTTTCAACACTTAAATATTTTGCCGACGAATACGAAGCTCACGTTAAGGAAAAACGCTGCCCGGCGGGCAAATGTACGGATCTTCTAAAATATTCGGTTATACCGGAAAAATGTATCGGCTGTACGCTGTGCGCCAAAAACTGCCCGGTATCGTGCATTTCCGGCGAACGCAAAGCGGTTCACCATATTGATACGGAAAAGTGCATAAAATGCGGCGTATGCTTCAGTAAATGCCCGACAAAAGCCATCGTGAAGGCGTAAAGGAGGTAAAAGAGCGATGAATGTTTCTATAAACAATGTAAATATAGAGGTAGAGCCGGGTTCAACGGTACTGGACGCGGCAAAAAAAGCCGGTGTGCATATCCCCACGCTTTGCCATCTCGATTTGCACGATATAAAAATGGTAAATAAGGTTGGCACCTGCCGCGTTTGCATGGTTCAGGTGGAGGGTAGGCGTACTTTGGTTCCCGCCTGCTCTACGGATTGCACCGAGGGTATGATAATTAAAACTCATACGCCAAGGGCGATAAAGGCGCGCCGCGCAATGGTGGAATTATTTTTATCCAACCATCCGCAGGATTGTTTGGTATGCGCAAGAAACCAAAACTGCGAATTGCAATCCTTGGCGGCGGATTTGGGCGTTAGGGAAATCCGTTTCAAAGGCGAACGTATGCGTCATGAGAAGGATACGTCGAGCTATTCTTTGGTAAGAGACCCTGAAAAGTGCGTGCTTTGCCGCCGCTGCGAAACAATGTGCAACGAAGTGCAGTCCGTAGGGGTTTATTCCGTTGTACACCGCGGGTTCGATTCCATTATGTCCACCGCGTTTGAAGGGCCGCTGCTAAATTCGGTTTGTACATTCTGCGGGCAGTGCGCAAGCGTTTGCCCGACGGGCGCTTTAACGCTTGTTAACAACGTGCCGGATGTTTGGGACGCGATTAATAACCCGGATAAATTCGTTATAGTTCAAACCGCGCCGGCAATCCGCGCAGCACTTGGCGAGGAATTCGGCAACGCTCCGGGAACTCTTGTTACCGGAAAAATGGTTGCCGCGCTTCGCCGCCTTGGTTTCGATAAGGTTATGGATACGGATTTTGCTGCGGATTTAACAATAATGGAAGAGGCAACGGAGCTTATTCACCGCATCGAACACGGCGGAAGGCTTCCCATTTTAACAAGCTGCTGCCCGGCGTGGGTAAAATTTATTGAGCATCAGTTCCCGCAGCTTCTGGATATTCCGTCCACATGCAAATCCCCGCACGAGATGTTCGGCGCTATTGCCAAAACATACCTTGCGGAAAAAATGGGCATAGACCCGTCAAAAATTGTGGTTGTTTCCATAATGCCGTGCCTTGCCAAAAAGTACGAGGCAAAAAGACCGGAGCTTACCGACGAGGAAATGGCGAATGTGGATTACGTATTATCCACGCGCGAACTTGCCGCAATGATTCGCGAAGCCGGCGTATCGTTTAACGATCTTCCGGACGAGGATTTTGACGCGCCGTTTGGTCAATCCACCGGAGCATCGGTAATTTTCGGCACAACAGGCGGCGTTATTGAGGCGGCGGTGCGCACAGCAAACGCTTGGCTTACCAAATCCGACTTGGGCAAAATAGATTTTGAGGAACTTCGCGGGCTGGACGGCATAAAGGTTGCAACGGTTAACGTTGCCGGTATGGACCTTAACATTGCAATTGCCAACGGGCTTGGCAACGCAAGAAAACTGCTGGAGGATATACGCGACGGCAAAGCCGAGTACCACGCCATAGAAATTATGGC
>JAISVZ010000162.1 GCA_031271295.1 Clostridiales bacterium
ACTTATGGAATCGTCCAAGCAAAAAATTCCCGAACGTAAAAAATCTGATGTCACCTGAATTAAACGTACTCTCTAAAAAGACGATAAAACCGTCCTTAAAATATGCAGAAAGGTAAAACGAAAAATGTCTACGAATACGAATGAAACAATCAAAAAATTAGATGAACAAATTGCGCAACTTCAAGCGCGAAAAAAATCCCTCGAAAACAAGGAAAAACAGAAATCCAAAAAAGAGCGTACTAAACTTCTATTAAAATATGGCGAGTTAACCGAAAAATATTTAGAATGTGAAACCCCTGAAGAATTAGAAAAATTCTTGATTAAAATTTTAGAAAATATCCCCGTTGAAAAAATAAAATCTTTCTATAAATAAATAGCTTCTATTCCTTATATCGTCAGAAATTTATAAAATTTTACTCCGTTAATAGAAAAGGGCTATTAATTCCCTGTTCATACCATGATTACCATGAGATTCATATATGATTAAAGTAATCAATCCCATGCTTATAATTTAAAATATTTTAAAAACCGTTGACATATTATAACGATTTTGTTATAATAATATTAGAGGTGAACGAAATTGTGTTTGATATAGTAACTTATTTCGACAGAAGAGGTCGAGATGAAATTGAAGAATATTTAGACGAATTATCCGAGAACGCAAAGAAAAACAAAGATGCTCGTATAAAATATACAAAAGTTATGGAATACATTAAAACATTGAAAAAATACGGCACAAGTATTGGTTATCCCGAAGTCAGAAAAATCAAAGGCAGTAAAGATTTATGGGAGCTGCGCCCTTTGAAAGACAGGATATTCTTTGCCTATTGGAAAGATGATACTTTCGTGTTGCTACATCATTTTGTGAAGAAAAGCGGAAAAACGCCGCCAAACGAAATAGTGCGTGCTGAAAACGAATTGAAAGATTGGTTGGAAAGGAACGGTGAGTGAAATGTCAAAAATAATAAACGGAAAAGAGTTTAAAACCGTAGACGATATTTTGGCGAAACATAATGTGCTGACACAAGCGGAATTAGACGAAATTGACCTTAAAATCGAACTAAAAGGCGCATTAATCGAAGCAAGAGAAAAGAAAGGCATATCGCAAGAAAAATTGGCAGAAATGAGCGGTCTTAAACAATCGGCTATTGCTCGGCTTGAAACCTCGGCAACCTCTCCGCGATTGGATACGCTTATTAAAGTTGCAAAACCGCTTGGGTATAAATTGGTGTTAGTTCCCGATAAACCATCTCATTAAACATCATTCATTTTGTTTGCTCCTCGTAAATATGCGCTTGAAAAAGCCCTTTTTCCTCTCCTTTTCAGGCTCAGATAAACTCGCTTGCCCCTCAATAATTGTTTCGGCAAGTTCGTTTTTATTCGCGGCGTTTATGCTCTCGGCTTGGATTTTAATTGTAGCCGTCAACTCCTCAATTTGCCTGTTTTTCACCTCTAATTCGCGTTGCAACATGGGAACAAGCGCGGAAATCGTTTCCGATTCATTTCCGGGAATGTTTTCGGTGTCGCTTTCTGCCCTGTTTTTCGCAAATTTCGATTTTATCAGTTCTTCTCCTTGCTCATTGATGAAAATCACCCCGTCAACGGTTTCCGTAAACTCTTTCCGCACGTCTTCGGTTAAATATCGGCGTACGGCGGGCTTTGTTACGCCCAATTCCCGCGCTAATTCAGCGATAGTTTTCATTTTTTTATCCTCTTTTCGCCTAAAAATTCATAGATTTACGCAACATTTTTTCAAATAAATCGTCTGCGCTTTTTTCCTTTTGCGGTTGCGATTTGGTGAAAGATTTATCGTAATAGTACCCGATTGTTCGCGGCGCGTTGAAAAGAGCCGTCCGACAATAATTTTTGACGTTCCCCTTGATTTTATAGCGATTATCGTTATGTTCGAGTGAGGATAAAACGTACTCATAATGCCTTTTTTCAAGCAATGCGAATTGCTCGCGAACTTCACGGAGCGGTAAAAACCCCTTTGAAACGCGGATTTTATCGTTCGCATGACTGTTTTGCATGACTTCGCAGTTAATTTCGTGGAGCAAATTAATTTCTTCCGATTTCTCGGGATATTGCGCCCTTAATTCGTTAATATCCACCTTATTCGCCACGGTTTCCGCAATATTTTCACTGTTTAATATTTCAGCCAACATGTCGGAAATATTATTCGGGGATTGATTAACAAAGTTTTTATTTTCGTTTGTATCAATCATATCATTATCGTTGATTTCTTCATTAAAAGTTTCCGCTTCGCTCCGATTGATAGATATCTCCGTCTTAATAAAATCGTTCTTAATACGGTCGATATTGATTGTTTGCGATTCGGGCATGTCCTCATTTGCGAATCCGGCATTTGCAGAATTGCTATTTTCGCATTTCAGAGTTTTATCAGGTTTTTCCACGGGTTTCTTGTATTTTAAATCGGTCGAAAAATTCATCACATAGATTAAATTCGGTTTCGTAAGTCCCTGTCGGACGGTTTTCACTAACCCGATTTCCTTGAGTTCTTTCATGGTTTTCGAGGCTTTCCCCTGATAGCAATTTAAATCTTCCATGATTTCCTCAATCGTGTAAATGATATATACCCGCCCCTGTTCGTCCCGCCAATTATTTTTTATGGAGAGAGAAGTGCGGTTCAAAAGCAGACTGTAAAGCAACTTGCTTTCCGCTGAAAGTTTCTTGAAACGCTCCTCTTTTATAAGGGAAATCGGCACTTGCAGATATAGATAGTTTTCAATTTCTTGCGCGTAGAAATACTCGAATTTGCTCATAAAAAAATTCCTTTCGTTCAATTCAGCTTGTTTTTAAAAATTTCTAAATTTATTTTCAAAAAACCCTTGACTAAAGCGAAAGAATTATGTTATAATAGACACAAATCTAAGATTTGCAGATTATTTTCTTTCAAACTTGATTTGAATAAATAATCGAAATTCTTTAGTAATAGGTTTTCTGAAAACAGTAGATATCTCGTCGAAAAAGTAATCTACTGTTTATTTTTTTGCCCTTTTTCGGGTTTGCAGTTTAGCCCCGAAATCTCCTGTTGTCAACCGCTATGAATAAATACGTTACTATCAATTTTAGAACAATTCTATGCCTGAAATAAAGTCACTAAATGTTAATGTTTTGTTAAAATTTTACCCGGGGGAATATTTATCGAGAATTTTGCGGGTCAGCAAAAAAAGACGGAGTAATTGTTCCGTCTTTTTTGTGTTTTTTCAACTTATAGATTTTTTATTAAATTTACCTTTCTTAAATTTGGATTGCGCCCGCGTTTTTCCGCTTTTTTCATAAAACCTGTCTAACGGATTATGTTTTTCATAAACATGCTTTAAATCCTCGTTAAACATCTTTACATACTTTCTCGTCATTTCCAAAGTGGAATGTCCTAATGCTTCCTGCAAACTGAACGGGTCACCCCCTGTTAATATCCAGTCTTTAGCGAAAGTATGACGGAATAAATGCACACTCGTTTTCATTACACCCCGATTTTGATTATAACGCCTTATGCCTATTCTTAACGCACTTTCCGTCAGTCGTTCCCCTGCGGTGTTGCAAAATAAATAGTCATCTGCCCCGCCCTTGCGATATCGCAAATATTCTTTTAATATTTTTTCTAAATTTGATGATAACGGTATAATTTGCTCTTTCCTGTTCTTGGTTTTTTTCAGGTGTATTATTCGGCTTTCAAATTTAACATCTGCTATTTTTATGTTGCTGACTGTTCCCTCGCGGTTGCCTGTCGCGAATAAATAGTTGACGATTACCCATGTTCGGTATTCCGCAAACGTGCATTTTTTAAGGTCGGGTTTTTTTAGTAAAATCGCCATTTCATACTCGGTGTAAGGTTCTTTTATTTTGGCGGTAGCTTTTGGTTCTGATATGTGAAACGGTGATGTAAATCCTTGTCGCATGAAATAATAAAGCATTGCTCGAATCGGTCGTAAGTATGAAATGAGTGTTATATCGCTTATTTTTCTTGTGTTTCTCATCCACGCTATAAACTCAAACACCGTTGGTTCAACTATACTGCAACAAGGTTTCGAAATGTCATAAAAATCTGTAAATAACTTGAAACTTATGTCATAGTGTTTTATTGTTTTGTCTGAAAGGTTCTTAGCTACGTTGAAATTTTGGAACTGCGCAAACCCCTCCAAAACCGTGATGTTTTGATTGCGTGCTTCGATAAACTGCGCCATTCTGCCATGAAATTGCATAAAAATGCTCCTTTCTTTTTTATACAATATGGCTGAATTCTGTTACATAGACTAACCAAAATTCATTAAAAAATTTGTGTTAATTTGTCCGCCGGGCAAAATAATCTGAACCCCGCACCATAAGCTAAATTTTTTCGCTTGCCTTATTTTCAACTTGTAAAAATGCTTAATATTTTCTGTAACAGAAATTTAACATTTATGATATACAGGGACAAGTTAAAAACGGCTAAAAATGGAGTGTTTTTTTAGATTATTCCCTAATTAGTCACACAAATTGTTAAAAATTAACCATATTGTATTTAGTTTTTTCTTTTATTTTATCAAATTTTGAGGGCTTGTCAACTTTATTTAAGGATATAAAACCGCTCCGAAATTTCAACTCGGAGCGGTTTTTTCAATTTTGCCGTAAGTCATTACTGCAAGATAACATTTGAAGTCGCAAACCACGATTGAGTATAAGAGCCGTCGAATGTGGATTTCCCATACCCTACTTTGAGTATTTTTACACCGCTTATATCTACTTCAAAAGTTTGCGGCATAGACCCCGCTTTAACATCTTCGGAAGTATAAATAAGTTTGCCGTCCCCCCATATGGAAAAGTTAGCTACAGTCCCGACCGCCCTGCTCTCATATGTTAAAAAAATAGTACCGCTTATTTTTTTATACTCGCCGTTCAACAGATAATCCCTTGTGCCGCTTCTTTGCACCACCGAATTTCCCAAATCGTATACAAAGCAATCACTGTAAAAATCGCCTGTATTTGCCTGTTGTTGCTCCTTGAATTTAAAATCCGTACCCGCTTTCGTGAAATAATCTAAGCCCGTTAATTTTGTCCCCTCGCTATTTTTAGCGGGGACTTTTAATTGCAATGTACTTGTTTTTTCGTCCCAAATAGCCTCTTTTCCTAATGATTCGGCTATAAGTTCAATCGGCGCATAAATCAAACCATTATAGGAAAACGGCTCGATTACATTGCCTTTCGGGTCTTTGGGGATAACTTCCTTGCCGTCAATGCTGATTTTAATGCCATTGTAGATTGCTTCGATTGTCTTGGTAATAGGTGCGGCGAGTACGCTTGTAATTAGCGCAAATAGCAACAAACACGTTGCAAAGCCTAAAATAAAATGCTTTTTTCCGTTCTTCATAAAAATTCTCCTTATATTTTTAATGATTTCGTTTATGCCCTGAATTGGGCATAACGCCTACTGCCCATTATACGGCATAATTATTATGAAATTATTAATAAAGCGGGGAATTTACTCCAAAATTTCATATCGCGGCGATTTTTTTGTTTAGTTATCCGTTTAATTTTTTATTCGCGGCGGCGGCAATTTCGGGTGATGAGCTTTGCGCGGCTTTTTCCCATACTGCTTTTGTCGCGTGCGGATTGGCTACGATTGCCCGCCCGTAGTCTATGGCTTTCTTTTCATCTTGCACATAATCTGACCATACTCCATCCGGATTATGCCCGCCTACATACAATTTTTCAGTTGAATCCAACATTCGCAACAAAAAATTTTCATCAGCGAAATTTTCCGCCGCATAGTCGGGTATATAGATGTTTTCGTTGTAAAAAGGCTCGTAAGTAATATCTGCCTCCGTA
Source organism: Clostridiales bacterium (assembly GCA_031271295.1). Taxonomy (GTDB): domain Bacteria; phylum Bacillota; class Clostridia; order Lachnospirales; family WQUN01; genus JAISVZ01. The sequence goes on from JAISVZ010000162.1 coordinate 5,830, forward strand.
ATTCTCAAAATTTCGTCATACATTATCGCCAATTCTTCGGGATTGCCGTTTAAAACATTGACGGTTAGCGCATTTCTCAACCATTCGGGGCATTTTTTCGATATTGCGCCCTTTAGCATGTCGTACAAAGTTTGGCTCGTCAATCTGCTGTCAAGCGAAGTTAAATATAGTAATTCGTAATTCAAATTAAAACTTACATATGGTATAGAATTAATGATTTCGCCGTTAATATTCGGGTGTTTTAGCAATAATCTTCCGAGTTCCGAGGTTTCTATCGTTCCCGCGCTGAACATGGCAGTAATTACCCTGTCTAAATCACTCGGAAAAGCCTCGGGGTCGTTGACGATTTTAAAGCCCTCGTCTACCGTCTCGCGATTATGTTCGGCGGTTTGCGCGAAAAGTGCCTTAGGGTCGTAAGTTGCAACATAAGCCGCGATAATTTCGTCCATATCGGCGCGGATTTCCTCTTTTTCCGCTTCGGTGTATTGTTTGTCTGCCGTGTCGTAAAGCGCGGCAACGGCTTCTTTGAACGTCATTACGCCGCTTTCGGGGGCTTCGGGTTCGGTCGGGGCGGCTTGCATGTTTTCCACTTGGTTCAAAACCTCGTCCATGCCCGCAAATTCGGGCGAGATGTCGCGCATGATGTCGGCGGTTTTCTCCGCTTCCGTTTTCGGCTGACACGAACACACCGCCAAAACGCCGATAAGTACGGGGATAATGAGTAATTTTCTTTTCATTTGTAAAACTCCTTTTATCTACTAATTCCAAATATGCCCTAAATTGGGCATAACACCTACTGCCCATTATACGGCATAATTATTATGGAATTATTAATAAAAGGGGGAAATTGCAATGATTTCTTATGCGCCGTTGTGGGAAACAATGAAGCGGAAGAACGCGACAACATACACGCTACGAAACAAGGGAAAGCCGTATAGTGTAAGCGGCTCGACAATGGAGCGTATCAAAGCGGGTGAAGCCGTTTCCACGAATACGCTTGACGCTATTTGCTACATTTTAGAGTGCGATATTACCGATATTATTCGGTTTATTGCGGAAGAAAAGACGAAAGAGGAATAGAGCGAGAAAAAAGCCGTCCGAAAACACAAATTCGGACGGCGAAATTTAATTATTAATATGCCGGCAAATGCTTGACGTGCGGTAAATTTTATGATATAAACAATGGTAGGGTGATTTACATTGAAAAGATTATTATTGTATTTTATTCCCACATTTGTTATTTTAGCGGTTATTCTGTGGTTATTACAACCTATAATAGGGAATTTTGATGCGGATACTTTAAAAGTCATAGGCATTATATCTTTTATGACAGTTCCGATATTGGGATATTTAATAAAGGGAAATTTGAAATGGAAGGCAGACTATCAACCTTTAAACGGCTTCGCCGCGCTTCGGGGAAGCATTACGGCAAATCGTAGACAGTCCTAAAGGCATAAACGGAAATGCGAAAGACTTATTAAGGCGGTTGGCTTTCCTTGCTCTTATCGTGTTTTTCACATATTGGGTGTTTTCGTTTATATTTTATATTTTTGTTTTGAAAAATTAATTTTATGCTTCATTCCAAATTTTTTGCATAGTTACAACAAGAGCATTTACATAAAAATTATCTTCTGCCGCTTTATCAAGCTCGTAAAATTCACTTTTTTTATTTGAGAAAAAATCAACCCAATCAAATACAGTAAATGCACTACTTGCTATATTTGCTAAATTTTGACCAAGCCACGTAAATTTAAACTGATTTCCCTCGATAGTAATTTTTGTATACTTCGTTGCTATGCCATAACCTATACTTGCCAAATCCGGTATTATAAGCTCTGTATTAATACCTAATAAATCTGCTCCTACAGCTAAAAAAGTAGTTTTAATACTGTCGCCGTATTTAGCAAAATAATATTCTTGCAAAATATTTGTGTAAACAGTAGCTTTCCCGTAATAATAATAAATGTTATAGTATAAATCAATTATTTTTTCGGCTGTATCATAGTCGAGTTCGCTCTCATTATCAATATGTTTTTTTACAATAGTTTCAAGCTCTTTCGCATAAATTTTTGATAATTCAGCATAGGCTACTGCTGAATGCAAAATCACTATATTTTTGCATTGGTCTGTATTCACAGCTTTAAATAAATTAAAAAAATCTCTCGTATAAAAAGAAAGTACTACGCTTCCCGCTATTGTAGAAATCATTGAAGCATATCCCAAGTGTTTTAAGTTTTTGAGATTTTCCATAATGCTATCGTCTTGATACACATCTGCGGCAAGTTCTATAAATTTCCACCGTTTCTGTAATGCTTCAATTTGCCGCCGTTGTTTCTCAATTGTCGGTTCTTCTTCCTCTGTGGAAATTGTATTTCTTTCGCTTGCCCTCTTTTTTTCCCCGCTTATGCTGAACTCGTCGCCGGGGGCGGGGAATATATCCCCAAATCGCGCCGATAATTCGTTGCATGATGTCAAGAATAAGGAAACGCACAAAATCAAGGCAATCATGCCGCGCTTAAAAATAAGCCTTGTTATTTTCATATTTTTTTACCTTTTTACAAAAAAACAAGGTACTTGAAAATAAAGTACCTTGAACAATCAATTATTCCTTTACATACTCTATTTCGCCGAGCCATATAGAGCCGTCTTTGTACTCAAACACCGAAGCCCCAACGCCGCCGTCCGTAGCGGTTATAACGCCCGTATTGCTGTTGTAGGTGTACTTGAAAGTCGTTCCCATGCCCGTAACGGGCATTACCGTTGTTATGTTGTCACCGTCAATAATAATGGCTTGGAAAGAGAGCATAATATCGGTGTCCGCCGCTTCATATCGCCCGTTAGGAGGACGGTCACCCCCGCAAGATGTTAAAATCGCCGTAGTAATCGCTAATATCAAGAATATTGCTGAAATTCTCGTTGCTTTCATTTTAAAATTTCCCCATTAATTACTTAATTTAAAAATCATTTATTTTGGAACATTTTAGTATATTATAGCAGATTTTTTTCAATAAAAACAAGTACTTTAACAAAACAAAATCTATTAAATTTTACTATTTCGGTCAATTTTTTTCAAAAATACGGCTTTTTCTCCACGCGGAAGAAGCCGAACGGGGTGAGTAAAACAATGTCTTTGAGCGTGGCGAAATCTTCGGGTTTTATTATGCGCTTTTCTTCGGTGGTTTCGCTCGTTGATGAGCCGGATTTAAAGCCGAAACGGTCGTAGTTTTTGCTGTTGGTGGGTTTCGGGCGGTCGTATGTGCCGACTGCTTTCGAGAAAACCTCTTGCGTTTCGGTGTCGGTTGCGCCGAAAATGGCTTTATAGGCGCAGATGTCAAAGATGATTTTGCGAGTGTCGCGCCCGTAAATTAGGTCTAATTGCGCCAAACTTTGCAGAATTATGCAAATCGAGATTTTTTTGCTCCGCAAAGTTGCTAAACCGTCCGTAATTCCCGCGATTTTGCCGAGGCGGGCGAACTCGTCAAGCAAAAACAAAATCGGTGTTGCCGAGAGGTCGGGGCGTTGCTCGAAATGCGTTAAAAATTGGCTAATCATCAGGGTTAAAAGGTTTTTCCATTGGGTCAAAAGGTGTTCGGGGATTATGATGAAAACGTCCGCGCCTTTTTCTAAGTCTTCGGGCGTGATACAATCGTCTTTTGACAGGCAGTTTCGTACCTTTTTATCGGTAATATAGAGTAAAATATGTCGGCTCAGCTCCGAGTAAATCCCCGCCAAAGTTTTTAAATCCATGCCGACAAAATTGTTGATAAAATAGGCGGCTTCGGTGTTTCCGCGCTTGATTTCGGCGATAAGTTGCTCAATCGGGGTTGATTGGATTTTCGTTATCGTTTCGACAAAAGAAAAGCCTAAGTTATAGCAATGCAAAATCGCGCCCGTGAGCATGTTTTGCGCGCTTTCAAGCCAGAATGTGTCTTTGGTTTCGGCGGGGATTGGAATGAGCGCATGAGCGATTGCGCGGGCTTCTTGGGCGGGATTATCCGTCCAATCGAGGAGATGAAACGGGTTGTAGCCGAGGGAATTTTCGGACATAGGGGCAAAAACCTTTATTTTGCGGCGTTTATTCTTGGTTTGGGCGTATAGTTCGCCTTTGATGTCAATGGCGAAAACCTGCGATTTCCACGCTAATAATGAGGGAATAGCGACACAAGACGATTTGCCGCTCCCAACGCCGCCGATTACCATGATGTGACCGTCCGAATTTTCGGGTTTGCCGATTGTTTCACCGCTCTTTTTGCCGAATATTACGCCGCTTTTGCTTTTCAGGAGCGGTATAATTTCCGGGTCGGTGAAAGTTTTTTCCCGTTCGGCTTTTTTGCGTTCTTCGGCGCGTTTTTCAGCGGAGAAGATAACGCCTAAAATCAGTAAAACAATGAATAATGCGGCGATTTGCCAATATTGATTCATGGCAATCATTGAAACAAACGCGAAAAGAATAAGCGTAAACCACCCTAAAGGGTGCTTAAATAGGGATATTATCGTGCTGAAAATCCAAAACATATTTTTACTGCCTTTCTTGTTTAAGACGGATTTCATAAAAATACTTGCATTTTTCGGGTTAATGCTGTATAATATTTTCGAGAGGTGAAGAAATGCCGAATAAAGTTGAATATTGGCTTGATTTATGTGATTATGATTTAGAAACGGCGAAAGCCATGCAGAAAACGAAACGATATTTATATGTCGGTTTTATGTGTCATCAAGTGGCAGAGAAAGCGTTAAAAGCCGTTATTGCAGAAAAAACAGAGGAGATGCCGCCTAAAATTCATGATTTGAATAAATTAGCAAAACAAGGCGATATTTTAAAAGATTTTTCGGAACAACAATTAGATTTGACGGAAACATTAACGCCGTTGCAAATTGAAGCTCGTTACCCCGAATATAAGGATAAAATTGCACAAACACTAAATAAAGATAATTGCTTAAAGTTAATCAAAGAAACGGAGGATTTTTTATGTTGGATAAAAAAACGGTTAGAGAAATTGCCCGAAGATACGCCGAAGAAGTGAAAAAAGTTTTAGAACCTACCGCAATTTTAATTTTCGGCTCATATATCAACGGAAATCCTCACGACCGGAGCGATATTGATATTGCGGTCATTATGCACGATTATCAAGGTGACTGGCTTAAAACGTACTCAATGCTTTTCAAATTAAAGCGCGACGAATTTTTTATTGATATTGAGCCGCATTTATTAGACGAAAC
>JAISVZ010000212.1 GCA_031271295.1 Clostridiales bacterium
CGCTGAGCTCTGCGCTCACCTCTGCTTCCTGCAAAGAACACGCCGGGCTTTGCGCACACCCTCTGTTTCCTGCAAAGAACATGCTGGCGGGGCTTCGGTGTAAATTATATTGCACAGCATGATTGTGCCACGCGGCGGGGAAACGATTTTCGCCGCCGCAATACTTAATCTCTGCGCATAACTTGCTGGCGAAAATTGGTTCACCAGAGCAGCGAGAAGAATATTTTTGAGCGCACCGCAAAAATAGAACTCTCTACAAACTTGGTGCGCTCAAAAATGTTCTGAAGCGTTAGGTGGCACATTGCTGTGCGATATAATTTGCGCCGAAGCCCCTCTACAACCCCCCCCTTGCCGGACAACCTACAAAAGTGCGGGTGATTCAAACAAACAGTATTTTGCGTGTTTAGTTCTCCGCAGCGTTCATCCAAATTGCTTTCTGCGAAAAATGAAAATGTCAGCTTATTATTCAAAGCTGTAGAAATAATTGAAGCAGCTTCTTCGGCGAGAGTGTGAACGGAACTGTATTAATGACGCTTACCAAACATACGGCAGCAGCCTGTATTTTACCTTTTCCGTATATTCCTTGTAACCGTCCAATTCGCGCCGCAACATTTCCTCTTCGTTTTTTATCCTGCGCACAATTATAAACGGGTATATCGCAACCGGCAAAAATCCAATCCACGAGCCAAGCACAAACGGCATTGCGATATAAAGCAACAAAGTTGCGGTATACATCGGGTGGCGCACCAAAGCGTATAAACCCGTTGAAATAACTTTTTGGTTTTCCTGTACCTCTACGGTTCTTGCGGCATAGGAGTTTTGCAGTATTACCGCCGCAAACATAATATAACCGGTAAGCATTATAACCACCGCCGCAATTGATACGGCAAACGGCACGCCCGGCCACGAAAACCGGTAATTAAGCCCGGAAAGTATAAACGATGATATAAACATTAACGCGCTTATACCAACAACTGCGCGTTGAGTTTTATCCGGTTCTTTTGCCCGCATGCGGCGCGACAGCACAGCCGGGTCTTTAATAAAAAGCGCAAACCCGAAAATAACCATTGGCAGAGCCAACGTTATAATCAGTATCCAGCCGTTTAAAAAGTCAAAACTGCCCGCGCTTAAAAAAAGCAAAACGCCTATTAGCGCAAAACCCAACCCAAATTGGGTTATCATTCGCAGCAGAAGTAAAAAACGTTTTGGTTTTGTGTCAGAATTCATGAAAAACCTCCCAAAAAAAATTTTTGCTTTTTGAATACCTGCACCGTAACGATTTAAGAAAAGATTTGTTTTTAGCTAAGGTGTTCCCGAAAATCAGACTTAGAAAAGATTTGCACTTAGCTAAGGTATTCCCGAAAATCTGATTCTATGAGATTTGTGGCGGTTTTGATAAAGTTTAGTTCGTTTTCGTATGTTCTTACCTTGTTTGAAGATAAATCTTGACGTTCTTTTCCTTCGTACCACGAGTTTAGTATTAAATCCCTTTGCTTATCAATTTCCTCAGCATAAATAATGCCCGGCAAATCAACGCTTTTAGCCCTCGACAGGTAAAACCAAAACCATTTCCTGCCGTCATAAGTGAGCGCTAATTCAATATCTATTTTGTTGCATTCTTGATGATTTATATTCCCGTAACTTATTTCTTTCAATTCGTTAGCGTATTTCAACTTAAAGGGATTCCACATATATATCGTGTTGTATATATCTCCCAACAGATGAGTGCAGTAGCCTACAATAAAGTCATGATTTTCGCCTTTTTTGTTTTTTACTAAAAATTCTATAACATTCTCCTTCCATTCGTCGGTTTTTGTTATCATTCCCCATTGCTCATCGCTTGTAATTAAATGAGAAGCCTTTTTGAATTCCGAGGTGTAGTCCGCCCTTTGGTGCGCGGCATCGGGAGCAATGCTGCCTAAATAAAATTTAGGTAGGCTTTCAATGGAGTTTGAGAATGTTTTATAAATGTTTTCCGAAATGATTAAATGGGTCATTGTAAATGCCATATATGAATACTCCGTCCTTTTTTGCGTCTGTCTTCAAAAACGAACAATAAACGCATTTTATCATTTCCGCTTAAAAAACACAAAATTTTGTTATGTGTTATTCAGCGCCGTGAAAATTGCAAGTTTAATTGCCCGCACTTTTGCGCCAAATTCGGCAAGGTTTGTAGAGGGCTTCGGCGCAAATTAATGATGCCGAAGATGCTCTGCGTCATCAAAAAAATTTATAATAGGCAGAAATACCACCTGCAAAAAAAATAAAACGAGCTGAAATATTTTTTCTTTTATTTTCGCCCAATCCAAAGAAACGCAAATTGCAGGAGCCGCAAATCCGTTGTAATTAAAGGAAAAAACAAAATGGCGTTAAGGTAAATCGCAAAAAAATAGAAAATAGACTTTCGGAATTTCTATCATTCTATCATTCTATTTTCCATTTTTTAGTTTTGAAAGGTATAAGTCAGCAATATAAAGAGCGGGCAATTTAGGTAACGTAAAAATTCCGACAATATGCCTTCTTTAACGCAATACTCACATGCTAACCTTGTAGCCATGTCTGTATTATTTCCGGCTTTTTTAATTTGAACAAACGCCGAAATCCGTTACAATACAAACGTCTTATAGGCATTCTGCTACTGAACCAATCTTTTTACTGAACCAATTCGTACCCGCACCAACTTACAGCCAATGCCTGCCCTGCGGTTAGCGGAATATGCGCCAGCGGCAAATCCGTCCTTGCGGCAGTTCCCGCCGGGCAGTGGAAGGAAAGATAGGCGTTTACCAAGCAAAGCCCCGCCGTTTCTTCGCTATGCGCGCTGCCGATATCAGGCGTTGCTATCAAACTGCCCGCGCTCGCTCCGATATAAACCTTATTGGCGTACACCATTTTTTTAAGAATTTTATCGAATCCGGTTTCCTTAATGCGCTTCAAAAGATAACCCGTGTTCCCGCCCGTTACGTATACCGCGTCATAAGTCATTGCCTCGTTTAGTGTCAACGAGCCGTCAACGTCGTAAATATGTATGTTATTCGCCAAAATGCCCGCGCTTAAAAGCTCCGCGAAACATGCTCCGGCTGCTGGGCGTGAATCGTCGCTGTTTGCCGCCGTTGGGATAAACAGAACTTTTGCTTGCTCCGCCGGTTTTCCTAACATATCGTAAAACCTGTTGATTATGTTCCGGTGCAGCGTATTTTCGTCAAAGCGGTCGAAGCTTGAATACCATCCGCTGTCCGTCAATAAAACATTTTGCCACCTTTGCATGCCCGATTCGCCTGCCCAACGGCGGCAAACCTCCACACGCGCACCCGGCGGCTTATCTCCGTGTTCCGGGTCAAGGTAAGAATACGCATACAGCTTATCACACGGGATAATATCGCATTCGCCGCAATGATAATACCCTTTTTCCTGACAGCAAATTGCAACCGGGCATTCTCCGTGAAACGGATGCCCGTTTGTTTCAATACAGCCGCCACATCCGTGGGATTCCTTCCACTCGCAGCCGGTACAATGAAGCCCGCATCTTGAATCTGCCATTTTAATTCCTCCAATTCGTTTTCTTCTATTGTATAATACCGAACACGACAACAGTATGCCGCCTTCGTTTATGATTTTTAAATACGGATTTTATTTTACATTGTACTCCAGCTTAAAAAGCTCCAAAATCAATTTTACATCATCAAGGGTTGGGTTTTCGAATAAAAATGAATTATACGCGCAGCACCGCCGCGCCATACCGCAGGCCGTAAATTCAATACGCATTGTGCATGGCTTATTGCCGTTGCATCTGCGGCAGTTTGATTTAAAAGTATCCGGAAACCGGCCATACAGCTTCGCCATATCCTCATGCGCGTGCATATTCCTAAAAATAGCTTTAGCGTAAATCTCCTTCGAGCTTGCCCACGAAAACTGCGACTGACCCACAAGCAGCCACCGTTTGCTCCCTTTTTTATAAAGCATACAGCCTTTTTCTTTCGGTTCGTCGGGGTCTATCGCAAACCCGTATTTCGCCGCCTGTGCATAAAGCCATAATTGAATTTCCCGCAAAGCAGGCGGCATATAATCGAATTCCGCTAAAAATGCAGTTTCATGCGCCTGCGCCGATTCACATTCCGCATAACGGTACGATAAACCGTTTCTTGGCTTGCCGTAGCTCCAATGCGGTTTTTTCTCGTCAATTTCACTCACGTATGCATTAAGCGCATGAAGAACAAGCGGATTTTTCGGATAGGTTACGTTAAATTTATCCGCGTTTTTACTAAAGGAATCAAACTTTAAACCCATTTTTTCAAAGCCGGAAACCATCAGTTCCGCTTTCTTGTGCCTTTTTACGCCGGCGCAGGCAAAAAATTTTTTCCCGTCAACTTCCAGCGCACTGTTTTGATATTTGCCGCTAAAAACCAACGCAAACAAAATATCAATTACCCGGTTATAATAGCCGTCGGTAGGATAGGTATCGGGATAGCCCCACACAAACGGAGATTGTTCAATTTCGTCGTAACAGGCCATTACAAACCTCTGCAATTCCCCAAAGGCTGTTACAAACTGCCCGTTTGTAACCTCGCCCCGGCACTTTTCGGATATTACCGCGTCTGCGGGAATAGGCAGTATTTCTTGTTTTCGTTCCCTAACATACTCTTTAGCGGTATTCTCAAATATTCGCAAACACCCCTCGCGTATCGCGCCCGATAAATCCGGATGCTCTTTTGCGGCAAATTTTGCGTAGTCGTCAAGGAATTGGTACGCGGCCCTGACTATAACCATCCCTCGCGGGGTTATCCGCCCTATGAATAACGGAATCGCATCCGCCACGTTTTGATTTTCCGCAAGGACATCTGCGAAAATACCGAGAAATTCCGCGGATTCGTCGGCAGCGGATTGCTTTTTTCCCCTGCGGGCTAAGTGTTCGCGGTAAAGTGTTATCATATCCGGCGTTATCGTCGTAGCGCTCATGGCCTATCCTCCAAAAATCCTTTTTTCAGTTCCTCAAGCATATATTCGTCGTTGTCTCGCACAAACGCAAAGCAGTCCGCAATCATTCGGCGGATAGTTTTGTTTTTTAGCCCCTTTGCCCAGGTAAGCATGTCGCCGCCCATATATTCGCCAATTCCGCGCCAGGCGATCCATAAAACATCATGCATAGTCCAGCACAGACGGTTAATTTCATTAAACGCGATTATTTCGCGGCTTGGTTCTTTTCCTAACCTCAGCGGGTTAACAGCCCAGCCAAGCACCGCCCGTTGGTCTATCGGCTGCCCAATCCATGCCGATAGACGGTTACGCATTTGAAGAAGCTCTTCGTCGTTTAACGAATCGAAGTTAGCGTCATTTAGCATGAACTCCGCAGATTTTCCGTAGAAATTCTTTTCCTTCATGCTTTCCATAATTTTAATGCCGCGTCTGAAAACGTCTTTAAGCGTAACGGTCGGTTTTTTCTTTTCCCCTAAAATAAAAGCGTGTCCTTTTTTCTCATACCAATCGGGCATATAAAAAACACCGTTTTCATCATACCCTTCCGGCTGGGAAAACGGCTTGCCCCAATAACCCTGCGAACCGTCAAACCCGTATAACGCGCCAGTATCATCATAGCCGGTTATTAAAACCCACTGATATATTTCTCCAAACAGCGCCAGCACGGGGATATCGTTATCAACAGAGGTTTTTATTTTTGCAAAAACCTGCTCTTTCTCGTCAAGCGCAAATATCAGTTCCTCATAGTCATACCCGGCATAATCCATCGTAAAACCTATGTACCAATCAAACTCCCTGAGCAAAACATTACAGGTTTGATTCCAATCGGCCCTCATGTGAGTATCGTTTGATAAATCTATCTGCAAAAACCCAAACCCCGTAACCGCCGTGTATAAATTATAAAGTTCGCAGTGCTTTTTGTTAAGGGGAACCAAATCTGCGCACTTACCGCATCTTACGCAGCTGCCTTTTTGAGAATCGCAGAAAAATTCACAATTTTTATCCGTAATACCTTCCGCACGCATCAGCATAGACACAAAACAAGCCGTAAACCTCACGGTTTCACAGACATTTGGGAAATTCACCACATCGGTTATGATTTTCTTCATTTTTTATCTTCCTTTCCGCGCTAAATGGAATACGCCTTCGTTCGTTTTTGGGAATGAGGCGAACGAAGGTTATGCTTACACTGCACTATAGACTATTATCAAAAAAGAATATATCTCCTAATGCTCCGTCATTGTATTCCGTATTCGGATAGGCTTCAATTAACTCAAAGTTACCATGTGTATATTCGGAAATAACTTTGTCCCAAAAACGCGCTGCTATAATGTTCCGAGGATGCCTTTTGAGCTGCCACTTGCCTCTATGCTTATCTAATACTGAGAAAAATGCTTGCTTTCCGACGCCCAAACGTCGGTATTTATGGATAACAAAGAATTCTGCCAAAGAAAAGTTCGTTTCTCTGTCGCCGGTTTCCGGGTAATCATAGACCAAAGCAAAGCCCGCTAACCAACCATCAACCTCAATCAAGTACGCCCAGCGGTTTTGTTCAGTCCAGTAAAAGTCAAGATAATTGTATCCGCACAACCCCAACTTATTTACACCTCTACCATCGTATTGTGAAAACTCATAGAGAAACTTCTCCAAAAGATTACGAAGAATTTCTTTGTCATCTTCTTGCGCGAGCCTTAACGCAACCTCCATTTTTGCCACCTCCGTTAATATAAATATTCTTCGCTGCGCCTTATCTTTCAAAGACGAATAGTAAATTCATTTTACCATGTCCGCTCAAAAAACACAAAATTTTTCCATGCGCTATATGGCACCGAACCACAGCGCAATTGAATTTGAGCGCACCGGGTAAACCGTACAAGGCACAAGCCGATTCGGCGTTTGCAATGTATTGGCATGAAAAAAGCCATGACTATAGCCTAATCATGGCTTTTAATTCGAAGTTTATATCCTGTAGCCGTGCAAACTCCGCGATACTCTTTGCGGTATTATCCAAAATATCGTAATACTTATTTTTGATAACAAAAGTCATCGGTATTTCATTTTCGCCAAGAACATATATAGGAGAGCTTTTGTTTATGCCTCGGCGGCTATACGTTCTTTAATTATAATAACTTTGGACAACGGAACATCGGTATCATAAACGATAGATTCAACAGACTTTCCTTTGCGAATCATCCGCTCAATCAAATTTTCAACACCGTCCTCGAACCCTTCCTCCCTTGCTACTTCTTTCGCAAGCGCTTCGTCATATTCAAGATTTAACATAAAAATCAACTCCTCAAATTTAAGATTTAATAAAAATTCCGATAATATACCTTCTTTAATGCAATACTCACATGCTAACCTTGTAGCCATGTCTGTATTATTTCCGGCATTTTTATATTCACGTTGCTTTGCAACCAAAAACGCGTAACCATTCAGACTCTCGCTTTTTTCCATTACATCCGGGTTTTCGCCGTAATTAATGTTTATTATATTCACAACAAGCTCCAATTGCGGCGCTTCGCCTTCTTCCAAACCGGCAAACGCTTCGGAGAGCCTCATTTGCTTTTCCGGCTGATTTTTATTTCCGTTATAAAGCACATAAAATTCGGGTTTAGGCAAGCTTATGCGTTTTTCTTTATACAAAGCCCTGCCTATTTCACAGTTCGCCTCATAAAAAACAAGTAAATATTGCAGCATTCTAAGCGGCATATTTCTGTTTATAGTTGACTGATGCTCAAGGAACACTGCCAAACGCCCGTCAATTATAAACGACAAATCGTTCCTAATGCTCGAAAGCAGAACAGGTTCTACATTTTTCATTTCAACTAAGGTATCACTGCTTAAATTTTTACCCGTAACAGCGTTGTAAAGTTCCATGGCTTTATCGGGAGTGCTGAAAATTTTTCTTATTAAGCTGTCCTTAAATTTTTTATTACCGAAATCCACGGCATTTATACCTCCCCCTATAAGATCATTTCGCGAAGCAAAACACTGTGGATATTATACATGAAAATTCTGTTTTGTGAAACATTTTAGAAAAACGCTCATATTTTCTTTAACCATTACGAATAACAATTTTGCAACACTACAGGAATAAACGGTTATTCAGCCAACGCAGGATTTACAACCTCCAACTGAATTTTATCCAAGCATCCCATCTTTTCCGCAAGTTTTGCGGCTATATTGCGAAAATGCTCTCCGCTATACCCTCCGCCGCAGCAGAACCAAGGCGAATCGGGAATATGTGCCGGTTTTCGGAATGCTCTTTTGTCTTTGCTGTACCATACAACGTCGCTAACTAACTCGGCAAATAAATCCGGGTTTTCCGAGTATAAAAAATCTCCGACCACACACAGCAAGTGCGACCATGTTGTGCACTCTTTGCGCTCTCCGTTATAAATAATCGCTTGCAAATATGTGCCGGTTAAAGCGCTGTCACCTTGGAGCAGGGGGTACAATCCTGTGCTGGATTCTCTTTGTGCCTTTGAACGATAGTCCCGCGTTCGAGGCAGCGGAGACGTTATTGCTTTAGCGGAACGCTCCGCTAAACTTTCTCCGCGCAATTGAATTGCGGCTTCGTTCCACACTTCTATATCCGAAACCGCAGAGGTGATTTTAAATTGTACTTTTTTAAGAATATTTCTCTTTTCGTGCCACGGTCTGTTTGACATGGACGAGTTGTAGCCCTGAGAAACTATCGCAAAATTACCAATGGTATTTGTATAGGTAAGACGAATTCTTTCGGCTTCTTCATCCGTACCAAAATTCTGCTTCCACCACGACGAATGTGTTTGCGGCATAAGGTGTTCAACGGTGACTTTAGATATGTCCACAGGTATATTTTTCGTTTCGTGTTCTTCCACACGAAGAAGCAATTCGCGTGCGTACAAATGATAAAAAGGCTCTTGAAGCGCTTTTTTGAACTTTTCGTCGGAAGGAAACTCTCCCGCAACGCTTATTACACAAATACTGCTCGTTTATGTCGCCTTTCAAATTCTCGTCGCCGGAAATGTCACGCAATGCGCAAAGCAAAAGCAATATTGTAGTTATCCGCTGCTGCCCGTCAATAAGTATCATTTCCTGGAACGAACCGCCGCTATTTTCGCCAAGATAATATACTACATTTCCGATATAATGGCTGCCGTCATTTTCAATGCAATTTATAATATCATTGTACAATTCATCGCATTGTTCTTCTCCCCAAGCATAATTGCGTTGATATGGAGGGATAATAAAAGCCTTTTTAATCCCTCCTATAAAATCCTGAACAGTAACATCGGTTGCCTTCATGTGCTTCCCCTTTCTATGTTTCCATTTCGCAGCAGTGCTATATTTCCTAATTATTCTACATCATTACAGAGAAAAAAGCCATGCATAGAACCCCTTAGCATGGCTTTTATTTCTTAATTTCACATCTGCCAAATGTATGGCATCAATTTTACTTGTCGTTATAATGCCTGCGGCATGAATACACATGCATCCACTCGCCGCCAACCTACAATCGTATAAGCTCCGCGATACTCATTGCGATATTATCCAAAATATCGTAGAACTTATCGTTTAAATCGTAATACTTGCCGTGCGGCAGAGTCAGCGGGTCGTAACATTCAATGCTTTCCCTGTCCTTTCTTGCCACAACGTAGGTTGTAATATCGCGGCTTCGCAGCATGTCGCAGATATCCGGCACGGATTTTCCGCTTTCGGTGGGAACGTGCGGCGGAGCGTCGGTTATTAAAATGAAGATATTCTTCGAATCGGGTTCGGTTTTGGATGTTTCCAAAAGCGCTACGCCCGTTTCCAAAGCGTCCAGCGAAGATTCCGGAATATCCCCGCCGTAGGTGCGCGGGATATTTTTAACCTGCTTCTGGAATTTCGGCACGTCGTCGGTAAAATTGTATACGCTGGGCTTTTCCTTTTCGCCCAAATCGCCGAAGCCGATAAGCCCAAGCTTAAACATTGCGCCCTTGCTGGATAGTATATTGGAAAATTCAATAGCGCGGTCCTTAACGCCGTTGATGTAGGTATCCATACTTCCGGTCGTGTCAATTAAGAACACGACGTTTACAAATTCGGATACCGTGCGGATTTCCCTCGCGGCGGGCGGCGCGGTATACTTTGTTCTGTCAAATTCGGCCTTTTGCGTGCGCCCTGTGGCGATATCCTTTACGTATACCTCGAAGAGGTTGTTTTCGTCGGTTGCGTAGGTAATTTCAAGCTGAGTTGTGCCGGAAAGCCCGGATAAAACTACGCTGCCGATATATTTTTTGTCGCTTTCGTGGCTTTGCTCCCACTGGTAAACGTCCACGTTAACGGTTTTCGCGCCGGACATGCTTGCAAAGTTCGAATCCGAAAAGCGGCAGGGAATCGGGCTTCCCATCGGGATTATCGGAATAAGGCGTTTTTCCATTGTGGAAATGTTTACAACGGCCTCCGTGCCGAAAATTTGCCTTGTTACCTGCCCAACTTTTACGTTGGAATTTGGCAGATGTATAAGGTAATTGTAAATTGCCGCGCCCATCGCTACGCTTTTTGCCGGGTCTGTTGCGCGGTACGGTTCTTTTATATAACCTGCAACCATTCGTTTTACCATAGGTATTAAAGTGGAGCCGCCAACAAGGATTACCTTCGAAACCTCGTCCGCTCCGCATCCCGCGCGTTTAAGGGCTTCTTCAATTATATCGCGGCTTCTGTCCACATATTTGCGAATCATCGCCTCAAATTCCTCGCGGGTAATTTCAAGGGATAAATTTTTCGGAACGCCGTTATCTATAACAAGCGGATGTATTCTTACCGCAGTTTTGTTTGTACCGGACAATTTTTTCTTCGTTTGTTCCGCTTCCTGCTTCAATTTTTGAATAACGCGTTTGCGCTCGGCGTGTTCCAAAGTGTCAAGGTCCAAATTATTCTGCTCCTTAAACTGCTCCTTCATCCAATGGATTAATTCCGAATCGAAATCGTCGCCGCCAAGGCTTGTATCGCCAACGTCGGATAATTCCTGAAATATTTCCTGCCCGCTTTCATCCTGCGAAACCTTTAAAACGCAGGCGTCGAACGTGCCGCCGCCAAGGTCGTAAACCAAAAGCGTTTGCGCGTAGCCCTGCCTGTAGCCGTATTCGATTGCCGCCGACAAAGGTTCCGACAAAAGATACACGTTTTTAAAGCCCGCCAAAATTCCCGCTTCCTTTGTGGCGAAAATCTGCCTGTCGTTAAAATACGCGGGGTGGGTAATTACAACCTCGTCAAATTCCTCCCCCGCTTGTTTTTCCGCCGATACTTTTAACTTTCTAAGTATTTCCGCGCTTATTTCCTCCGGGGTTTTGGTTAATTCCCCTATGTTTATTTTTTCGCTGCTGCCCATAAGGCGTTTAACGGAAATAACCGTCGCCTCGGGGTAAATTATCGCGCCGGATTTCGCTTCCTGCCCGGTAATTATGCCGTCCTCCGTAAAACTTACAACCGACGGCAAAATTTCGTCCGTGCCGTCTATTTTTACCACATCAAGCCCGTCCGTTTTGTCGTTGTAAATGATTGCCACCGAATTTGTAGTGCCAAGGTCTATCCCTAAATATGCCATTTAAGCCTCCTGTTCCGCCGCTTTTGCGGCTTAACTTATTATGCAGTTGTTAAACAATAACTTGTGCGCAGCTAATTATTCAACAATTCCTATCCTTCAACAATTGTTTTTTCAAAACGCGACGGGTCGAAATTTTCTTTATAACCCGACGGCGCAAATTCGTCGCCGAAACCTAAATCCTCCACGCTTCCTTTTACAAGCCCGCCTTCCTCCTCAACGGATAAGGTGATGTTAAGGTGAGTTTTGCCGGACGGCCTCTCCGGCAGCCCGGTTACGGAAATTTCGCCTATCAGCTTGCAATCCTCAATTGTATCGTCCTTGTCTATCCTTTCAAGGATTTTTAAATCCAACGTGGTCATATCCTGCGCAGTATTTCCGGATAGCGTGAAAATTTTGCTCTTTTTCGCCAAGGAATATGTTGTGCCCCTGCGTATCATTGTAAAAAACGAACGTTTGCCGCCCGTTACAACCTCAAAGCCGATATCGTGCGGTACGGTAACCTCAAATTCCACCGTAAGCTTTTCCGATTCCATATCCGGCTGAGCCAAAAGCCCCATTTTCATTGCGGCGTAATATGTTGCGCCAAGCGAAATATCCAGCGCCGGAGTTTCGGAGGAATATATTTTGTTCGAATCGTTAAAAATGCCGGCTAACATATCCTTAACCCACGGCATTTGGCAGGAACCGCCCTCCAGCAGAACCCTGTCTATCTTTTCGGGCGAAAGCGCGCCGGTATACGTTTCCCTAAGCGCCTTTTGCACCAATTTACGGGTTTTTTCTATAAACGGTTTGATAAGTTGCTCAAAATCTTCCCTTGTAAGCTGCTCCACAAACGGCGGAATGCAAAACGTAAACGGTATGCGGAAGGATTTAACGCCGGAAAGACGCTCCTTTGCCTCGCGAGCTTTCATTATAAGCTCAACTTGGTTTTCAAGCGCCATATCGTCTTTTTTCTGCCCTGTTTTATTTTCAATAAATTCGTAGCATTTTTCAAGAAGGGTTTCATCCGCGTTATCCCCGCCGTGGAAGGCTTCGCCGCCCTCGGATATAACTTGCAGCTTAATGCGGGTATCGCCAAGCTCCACCACATGGAAAATTGTTATATCCAGCGTGCCGCCGCCAAAATCGAACACCATTATTTTTTCGTTCTGCTCCAAGCGGTGCTTAAAATTGTACGCCAAAGCCGCCGCTTTCGGCTCTTCAATAAGGCAGATTAAAGCGTCCGAAAGCCCAGCCAGTTCGCAAGCGCGCATCGTCGCCTTTTTTGCCGCGTCGTCAAAATCATACGGCACGGATACAACTATTCCGGCAATTTCCGCCTTGGGGTTTAAGTTTGAGCAGTGCGCCACAAGCTCTTTTAATATTTGGGCGGAAATCTCCTCCGGCAGATACTTTTTACTACCTATTAAAACCGTTTCGTTTGTACCCATTTTGCGCTTAATTGAACGAATTGTGCTTTCCGGGTAAATTTTCATGGAGCGGTACGCTTCCTCGCCTATTACCCATTCGCCCGCCGAATCGTCCTCCCTGTACTGCACAACGGACGGCATAGGTACTTTGCCAAACCCGTTTGAAATATCAATGGGCTGCGGTTTGGCGTTTAAATTATCCCAGTAACTTATAACGGAGTTTGTTGTACCAAGGTCAATACCGATAATGTACCAATCCTCCGGCAAAGACGCTTTTTCCTCAATTTGTTTTTTGTATTCTTCCCAGTTCAAAGAGCCACCTTCTTTGTTTTTATTCGTGTATACATACCGAATTAGGAAAACATACGCCGAAACCTGCCGCCGGTAAATGTTTTCGCCTTTCGGTGCAGCTAATACTGTAATGATACATATATTAACATAGGCATTTTAGCCTTTCAACTTTAATTACGTTATATTTTTAGCTTTTGTATGGAAAGGCGGATAAATAGCAACGCGGCAGGGAAATGGGTTTCCCTGCCGCGTTGCGAAATAATAATTTATGGACAGACTTCGTGGCAACTACTGCGCATTATTTTAAATTTGCTTCCTTAAACTTCATTAGCGCTTGTAATTCGTCGGGGTCAAGTTCCAGTAAGTCAACATCCTGTTCGCATGTTCTTTTAACTATCTTCGCTACATCATCCGGTCCGTAATGAACAGTAATGGAAAAACCGTTCTTTTTTATTTTTTCTGCGTAGGGATTTTTACGAGCTGATGAAAAGTCTGTTATTCCCTTGATTTCAAGAGTATCCATTAAAATGCGCCTCCATAAAATTTATGTTCGGTTTTATTTGCTTTCCTTGCCGAAATAATCCTGATTATCTCTCCGTCATACCGATAACAATGGCAAACTGTCAACAACCGTTCACCTTCACTGTAACCAATTAAAACAAATCTATCCTCATCATTTGAATGTTCTTCATCGTCAAGTATAATTGCACCTGCATCAAAGAACGCTGTTGCAGCGGTTTGAAAAGGTATCCCATGTTTTTTATATTTTTGAGGTTTTTATCCTTATCCCAATCGAAATGATACCCTTGTAGTTCAAACATCGGTTTTCTCCAGACTATTAATTTAATCAATTCCGAAATATGTCTTTGTACGTATCTTACCACATCAGCATAAATAACGCCAATAATAATTGCGTTCTAAAACACTACCTATTCAGCTTCATAAGGCGGTAAAAGTATGACATCTCGTACAATATCCATAAAAAGTATGCTATGACCGATATTGCATAAACTAAGCCGGTTTGCAGTAAAGCGAACGCCAATACCGGCAATATAGCCGGAAATATGAACATGACATAAAAGAATGTTTTCAGATTTCTTGTTTTATCAAGTAATAATGGGGATAAGCCCACAAGCATTATAACAACAACCGTCAATACTAAGGAAACGATATCGCTCCTAACAATAACGCTGTATAAAATAAACCCAAATATCAGATAAACAACAATACCTAAATAATGCATTATTTTCAGCAGAAATGCGTTATCCGGGTGCTTTAGGCCGCTAAACCATTCCTGATAATCTTTGCTTTGGGATTTACCCGCAATGAAAATTGATATCAGGCAGCAACCCAACGCACATAAAAACGCTATTACATTAAAACCCATAGCACACCCCTCAAAATACATATTATATTCAGATACGCGTATGTATAACGCGCCATTGAATACCGGAAATCTCACTAATCTTTTCACATATACCTTCGAAATCTATATTATGCAACAATTCAGACTCATACTTAATTCTTGTTCTATAAAAACCCTGCGGAAAGTAATAATTCAAATTGTTAAGAGAAGATGTTTTATTGCAGCAAGGAGTCCGAATAGAAAGGTTAATAAAGCCCTTATCCTCTGAATATGCTGAATCCATCGCGTTTCCCCACCACTCGTCTAAATTAGATTTGCAATAAGGACAAGTGATATTTTCGAGATTCTGACCTGCGTCGGCAAATAAAACTACATCACTTATTTCAAACACTCGCTTAGCACCATCAACCATCACGCCCTTTAGCTCATTCATCATTCCAAAATCAAGAACATACTCAGGATCTACAGGTATTAAGGAGACAAAACAATCAGCCATTTCAGCACCCACAATATATAAATTTTATTGGCTCGCCCTGTACTTCAAGAAAGAACCAATAACAAACTAAACAAGCAAACCCCCTACCCCCTAAGTAATATAACAATCGCCTGCGGCGGTCAGCATGTTTTTCAATCACCGTCATTTGCCGCGCTTCTTTTCATGAAGAATCAGCTCCGGGTTAGATTACTGATGCAGTATCTATCCATACCTATATGGATATCTCCACCATCGGGCGGTGCGCCTTCCCACGTCTTTTTTGCACCGAAAGCCTTTTGGTACATTTCAAACGCTTCAATGCGTTCTTCGTTAGTTTTACAGATGGCTAATGCCATCTTGAACTTCGGACTATTTGACATACTAATACCTCCGATATTATCAATACTCTTCGGTTACCTAATCATTTACGGGCGAACCAAGCGGCAAACTAATCTTACCGCGTTTACATAAATATAGCAAAACAACGTAAGAATGAACTTAAATTGATTTGCTCTCCAACTTGCGGAACAGCTTTAAGCCGGTGATTTTCGCCAGTTCCTGCCCCACGGTCATTTTGCCCACGGCATGCGGTCCAAAGAGGATGACCGGTTTCACAGTAACGCGCTCCAATCCCATGAAAGCATCTGACGTTTAAACAGCCGGTTCATCTTTTCCAGCGAATCGGCGTCCGGCGCAAGCCACTCGTAGGTATCATGTTCCTCCGACAGCGCAATCTCCGCTCATTCCCTCGCCGCAGCCGCCATGTATAGCCACGTCTATGAGCTTCTGTTATGCGGTTATACGTTTTTCCGAGTCTGCGCGGCGGATTGTTGATATTGATTATAACTCATTACGTAACGTAATGAGCAAGAGGAAATTAAAAAATTTTTTCGTTCCGCTTTGAAAGAGTTTACTGTGTGAAAATAAAACCGGTTACTTACATAATTAGTATAACGGGATTTTTGCGGAAAACCTGACCACAAAAAAAGCCACAGGCATTGTTTATGCATGAACACAGGCAAAACATATCAGAAGCACTGAAAATACCGTTGATTTTTTTCATTTAACATCCCCTTGTTTATAAACCGCATTCGCCGCAGGGTAAAATATTGTAAGCAAATTAATATACTCAAGAGTATTTTTTGCTAACGGCTTGTTAAATAAAAAGGCGCTGTCCGTACATTTCGCGTAAAGTTTATCATCAATTGTATAAATTTTTCTGCGGCTGCACTTATCCTTGCAGCCGTGACACAGGCTGTGTCCATCTATAAACGGCGTTTTTATAAAATCGGGAGCATTTTCAATATACGCCTTGTGTTTATCCACGTTAGTAAAGTAAAGCCTTAAAACTATCCCTAAACCATTCTCGCCCCCGCCCCATCTTGCCGCTATTTTTTCATCCCCGTCGCGAATATATACTCTTGCAACAACTTTTTTTGTTTTCATCCCGGTTTTATAATATTCTATCTTATATTTTCC
>JAISVZ010000049.1 GCA_031271295.1 Clostridiales bacterium
CGGCGCAAGTACCGCAAACGGAAGCGCGGTTATTTTTTACGCGGCAAAAACAACTCAGGATATGTATGTAAAAATTGTAAAAATCGGCGGAACAAACACAAGAAGCAAGGGTACGGAGGCTGCCACATTTTATATGCGTGCGGGGCACTCCCACACCATTTATTTAGCACCCGGAAACTATTCGGTAAGAATTGCTTCCGGCTCCGGCGATTCGTGGTACGGGGAAAGCGAGCTTTTCGGCGAAGAAACGGGTTACTTTATAGGCAGCGAAGTGTTGAACGTGGAAATGAACTACGAGTATTCGTATACTCTGCAAACAACATCCGGCTCGGGTAGTAACACGGCGGATAAATCGTATTTTTAGTATGAATTGATACCTGAAAGCGGTTGGAAGGAAGAAACCATGCCCGCATCGCTTGGGATTGTGATGCGGGTATAATTTTTAATTATCTTTAAAAGGAGAGATATTGTATGGTGGAAATTTATCTTATTGTAATGTGTATTATCGCGGCAAATCGTTTTAGGGCTGCCGGAGAGAAAGGTGTAGGTAAATATATTGGCGGTGTTTGGGGTTGCATCGGCGGCGGCTTCATATTGGCCGTGCTTTTTCGGGTTGGATTTCGATTTGTATAACAGCATTTTTTGTCATCATTCTAAATAGCAAACCGTTATCTTTACCCGTTCTTCTCACGGCTATCCGGCAAGGGTTGCAGAGTAACTGCCGATTAACTGCCGATTAACTTTCAAGCAACCTTTCAGTAATTTTTGGCAATAATTTTTGGCTGCCGCCGAATATCGAAAGTAGTTTACAAAAATTTCAGCCGCCTGTATAATGCTATAAACGTTAAAAACTAAACGACAGGTGATGATAAAATGTACGAAAAGGTACAACCGGATTTAAACTTCGGCAAACGTGAAGTTAAAACTATGAAATTCTGGCAAGACAACGAAATTTTCAAAAAATATTTGGCACTGCGCTCGGACGCACCGGTATTTACATTTTACGACGGGCCGCCAACCGCAAACGGCAAGCCGCATATCGGGCATGTAATAACCCGCGCTATAAAGGATTTAATTCCCCGTTACAAAACAATGAAGGGTTTTAAGGTTATGCGCAAAGCCGGTTGGGATACTCACGGCCTTCCGGTGGAACTTGAGGTGGAGCGCGAGCTTGGCATTAGCGGCAAGCCGGATATTGAAAAGTACGGTGTGGAGCCGTTCATAAAAAAGTGCAAGGAAAGCGTTTGGAAGTATAAGGACGAATGGCGCAGCATGAGCGAACGCGTTGCGTTTTGGGTGGATATGGACGACCCGTACGTTACCTATTACGATTCTTATATCGAATCCGTGTGGTGGGCGCTTAAAACAATTTGGGATAAGGGGCTTATTTACCGGGGGCATAAGGTTGTGCCCTATTGCCCGCGCTGCGGCACAACGCTCTCCAGCCACGAGGTTGCGCAGGGCTATAAGGATGTAGTTGAAACATCCATCTACGTTAAATTTAAGCTTAAAGCAAAAAACGAATACTTCTTAGCGTGGACAACAACTCCGTGGACACTTCCGTCTAACGTGGCGCTTACGGTAAACGCCAAGGAAACCTACGCAAAGGTAAAAAGCGGCGGCGAAATTTTAATTATGGCCGAGGCTCTTTTGGAAAAGGCTTTAACCGCGCCTTTTGAAGTGCTTGAAACAATGAAAGGTTCCGAACTTGAAGGAACACCTTACGAACCGCTCTTCGCCTTTACCGAAAATTTGTGCGATAAAAAGGCGTTTTTCGTATGTACGGATTCCTACGTTACGTTAACCGACGGCACCGGAATTGTACACACCGCGCCGGCTTTCGGCGAGGACGACGCGCGTGTCGGCAAAAACTACAACCTGCCGTTTGTTCAGCTTGTGGACGAGCAGGGCAAATTTAAAGACGAAGCCGCCCCGTATAACGGCATGTTCGTAAAGGAAGCGGATAAGCAAATTATTTCGGATTTGGCGAAATGCGGTCTTTTATATAAGGAAGAAGAATACGCGCACTCCTACCCGTTCTGCTGGCGGTGCGACACTCCGCTTTTATATTACGCGCGTAACGCGTGGTTTATCAAAATGTCCGCCCTGCGCGAAAACCTTGTTAAAAACAACGAGGAGGTTGTATGGTACCCGGATAATATTAAACACGGGCGTTTCGGAAACTTTTTGGAAAACGTTATAGACTGGGGGCTTAGCCGGGAGCGTTACTGGGGTACGCCGCTCCCAATTTGGCAGTGCGAATGCGGGTACAACCACATGATAGGTTCGGCCGCGGAGCTTAAAGAAATGGCGGCAGGCAGTTGCGATTTGCCGGAGCTTCACAAGCCTTATGTGGATAACGTAATTCTTAAATGCCCGAAGTGCGGCGGCAGTATGAGGCGGGTGCCGGAGGTTATAGACTGCTGGTTCGATTCCGGCGCGATGCCGTTCGCGCAGTGGCACTATCCTTTTGAAAACAAAGAAATTTTCGATTCGCATTTCCCGGCGGATTTTATTTCCGAAGCGGTAGACCAAACTCGCGGCTGGTTTTACACTCTTATGGCAATTTCAACATTGCTATTCGATAAAAGCCCGTTTGAAAACTGCATAGTTTTGGGGCATGTGCAGGATAAGGACGGCCAGAAAATGAGCAAACACAAGGGAAATGTAATAGACCCTTGGGATATTTTAAACAAACAGGGCGCGGACGCTTTGCGCTGGTACTTTTATTCCGTATCCGCGCCGTGGCTGCCAAGCCGTTTTTCGGCGGAACCGGTGGATGAAATTCAGCGCAAGTTTATGGGAACGCTGTGGAATACCTACGCCTTTTATATTCTGTACGCGCAAATAGACGGGTTTAACCCTTCAAAATATGAATTGGAAGCGGAAAAACTCCCCCCTATGGACAGATGGGTGCTTTCCAAGCTGAATTCGCTTATCCGTTTTGTGGATAACAGCTTGGAAAACTATAAGCTGACGGAATCCGCAAGGGCAATAGAGCAGTTTTTGGACGATTTAAGCAACTGGTATGTGCGCCGAAGCCGCGAAAGGTTTTGGGCGGCGGGCATGGAGCAGGATAAGGTTAACGCATACATGACACTCTATACGGTTTTGGAAAATATCACGCGGCTTTGTGCGCCGTTCGTGCCGTTTTTGTCGGAAGAAATTTATCAGAACCTGGTGCGCGGCGTTTTTGAAAACGCGCCTGAAAGCGTCCATTTTTGCGATTATCCCGCAGCATCGGAAATCTTCATAGATACCGAGCTTGAAAAAAATATGGATTTTGTTCTGGAAGCGGTAACGCTTGGGCGCGCGGCAAGAAACGCGGCGAAAATTAAAAACCGCCAGCCTCTTTCGCTTATGTATATTAAAGCGGATATCGTTTTACCGAAGAACTTTGAAACAATAATAACGGAGGAGCTGAACGTTGGAAAATTAGAGTATACCGAAAACGCGGAAAAGTTTGTTTCCTACAAATTCAAACCCCAGCTTAAAACACTTGGGCCGCGCTACGGAAAAATACTCCCGGCAATTAACCGGGTACTTCAGGACGGCGACGGCAGCGCTTTTATGGCAAGCCTTAAATCCGCCGGTGAAATCCGTTTCGAAACGGAGGGCACGGAGGTTGTTTTAACCGAGGGCGACGTTTTAGTTGAAACGAGCCGCGCGGACGATTACGTTTCAGAATCGTCAAATAACGTTACGGTAATACTCCGCACTCTCCTTACGCCGGAACTTATTGAGGAAGGGTTTGTGCGCGAAATTATTTCAAAAATACAAACAATGCGCAAGGAAGCCGGGTTTGAAGTTACGGACAGAATAAAGGTTTATTACAGCCAAAACGAGGTTATTACCGGCATTCTTTTAAGAAACGCAAATGTGATAGAAAAGGAAGTTTTAGCGGATTCCATAGCAGAAGGAAGCGGCGGGTATTCTAAAGAATGGAATATAAACGGCGAAACCGTAACGCTTTGCGTCCAAAAATAAATGTATTTCAAATTATCATCAAAAACGAGCCTAAGAAATTGAAACGGCTCGTTTTTTTATTTGCGCATGATAATCGGCGAAAACTTTGAATGATAGGCTGTTGCTTTCTTTACCCGCATTTGTAGGCGCTCCGGCAGGGGGGTGTAAAGAAATTCCTATAGCGGAACTTCGCATTTAATGGCGTGTCTTAGTATTATTTGGCGGTACAATTATTCCGGCGGCGTAAATAAGCCCACATTTTATGACACTGCCGTAAAAGCCACCGAAATTCAAGTGTTTTTGATGCAAAATTGTATTCCGGTTCCAAACATTGTATTTACCAACAGCGGCAAGCCGTATGCGCTTGGGAAAAGGAGAGATTCTTGTTTCGTACCCCGGCGTTTCTAAACCTTCAAGCAGAACAATGCGTAAAGCGGTATACTTTTTATATCGTTTTCAAACCCGAAGTTTTTAGCCGAAACCCGCACACAGTAAGCCGGTTTATAAATTTCTCTGTAACAACGCAGGCTCTTTGAACGCACATTATCCGCCGATTTTGCTTCAAGCGGGATAATGTTACCCTGCCTATCCTGAAAAACAAAATCCACCTCCGCTTTTCCGCTTGATGTCCAGTAATACGGTTTTATTCCGTTCGATACAAGAGCTTGGCAAATATAATTTTCGGCCAGCGCACCCTTAAAACCGTCGAAGGAGTGCGGCGTATGGAGAATTATGTTTGCCGGAATATCCAGCTTTGAACTTAAAATCCCGGTATCCGTCATGTAAATTTTGAACGTCTCGTTTTCCGCGTATGCCGAGAGCGGCATTTTGCCCTCGGTTACATGGGTGCATTTTGTAATCATTCCCGCGGCGCTTAGCCAATCCAGAGCGGATTCGTAATCCTTTGCGCGCGCACCGGATTTTATTACCTTATACTGAAACTTTCGGTTTTCCTTCGCAAGCTGTGCCGGAACCGATGCCCACGCCGCCATAATTCGCGCGGTTTCCTGCGGCGACGCGTACTTTGCCATATCTGCAATGTAAGAATCGTTTAACGTGCGCAAAACGGCGGATACAAAATCAAAATCGTGCTTGTTTGCGTACTCCTGCACAGCGCGGGGCATTCCTCCCACCGCAAGATAAGTTTTGTAAAAATCCATTGCCGTGTTATGCAGAGAAAACGGCGCGAAACTCTCATAGGCTTCTCTTATTAAGCCGCATAAACTCTCCTGCCCCACAGCCCACAAAAATTCTTCAAAATCCATCGGATATAAAAACATCATATCCACCTTGCCAACCGGAAACGAGAACTTCTCCCGCTTCATAGCTACGCCAAGCAGAGAACCGGCAGCTATAATATGATACCGGGGTGCGCGTTCGGCAAAGTATTTAAGCGAGGTTAGAGCTTGTTCGCAGGCCTGAATTTCGTCGAAAACAATCAGCGTATCGTCCGGTAATATTGTTTGCCCGCTTTGCGCGGAAAGTTCCTGTACAATCCGCTGCGGATTAAAATCGCGCTCAAATACCGCCGGTATCTCCCCGGATTCCTCCATACTGAAATACGCAACATTTTTATAATACCGTTTGCCAAAGGTAAGCAGGGTGTAAGTTTTGCCTACCTGCCGCGCTCCTTGAAGCAATAACGGCTGTTTGTCCGGGTTGTTTTTCCATGCAAGCAAGGTTTTCATAATTTTACGTTCCATAAAATGCAGCCTCCTTACACTTATTCTACCCTAAAAGATTTAACTTAGTCAATTTTATTTATTTCGACTGATAATATATGGAGAAAATGGTGAATTGTCGCGGCGCTAAAGCTTGAAAAAATACCGCCTCGCGGTATAATGGTATAATAAAACACACAAGCGGGCGTGCACTTCACGAAAACACTCCTGCTGAAAAAACGAAAAATCAAAACACGAATTTGGAGGGATTAAAAAATGGCGGATGCGAAGCTTTGCGAATGGCTTTTAAACAACGCGGATATTCCCATACATCGGTTATTATATTGATAAAATAGAATCGTCGGAGCTTATTTATCCTTTCCGCAATTTGCGCTCAGGGTTTACCAACATACTTATTTCAAATTTGCTGTCGCTCGCCGGTGTTAACAACGCTGCGGCAACGCGTTTTATGCTGTATGAATTAAGCGATGAAAAAATTAACGAGAAAATTAACGCTGTAATTGATTTCATTTCCACAGATGAATACCACGATATAACAGCCGACGGCTACGGAATTATTACCTCTGACGGCAAGAAATATTACAGTATGGGATGGGACGCGAAATACCCCGGTTGGTATAATATTTCCGAGTATTTGCAAAGCCCCGACGCACCAAGGCTGTTGTTCTTTGCGCAGTTTATTGCAAAATATCCCCGTGCAAGGCGAACAAAGTGGTTTAAGGAACTTCTGCTTTGCTTGGAAAACTACAGAACAGGCAGAGGCACATACCAATTTCCGCCCGGATGGTTTAGGGAAAAGCAAGGATATGCGGTAATGGGTTCGCATTTGTCGTTCGGCGAAAACCGCAGATCAAAGTTGTGGTGTGAAATCGAATCAACATTTTTTGTTCAAATTTTAAGCAGCGCGGATTAATCAGATATGCCGTACGAGGCAAGCGCATAGCGGCGTAAATATCGTACGAGGCAAGCGTATAGCAGCGGCGCAAAATGCCGTACGCAGCAAACGCATATCGGCGCAAATATCGAAACCAAATATTAAGCGCATCGAAACATTAGAACCGAAATCGGGTAGGAGGGAGTGACTAACCCCGTCCTCCCACACCACCGTGCATACCGTCCGGTACACGGCGGTTCGACAGATTCCATATGGGGCTGGCATTTGCCAGTCCTTTCTCTTCCATGCAGGTGTCTGCTCCGCGCTTTACTGGTTACCTCAGCGTTCCACGCCTACTTCTACCTAAACAGCCCATATCTGGTATTCTGCTTCAACACAGCCGCCTAATTTCGAGCACACATATTCCATCTGCCGCCGTCAAGCCCTTCCCTCGCCTATCCTTTCGGTAGGTTCAATCGGTACTATGGCTTGAACTGACTTCTGGCGTTCAACCGTACATTACTGCACGGGTTACCGTTTTAGAGAATCCTCTCAACATCGTAGCGTACCGCCAGACATCCCTGGGTAAGAGCAATAACCTTCCTCCCATGTAACCGCCACATTTACTGTAAATGGTTCGGGCAGTACAGCAGAGCCGTGACCACGTAACCCCGCCTTTGGACTTTGTTTTGTTATGCAAACTCATCCGCCCCTATTCAGCCTCTAATGTGATTTCTATACACCGGTAAATAATGACGCGTTTGCTATTTGCGCTGATTCAACTTGCGAATGTGCGGGACTTTCCGCACAACCCCGTTTCCTGCAAAGAGCACGCTGAACCTTCCGCACAACCCTGTTTCCTGCAAAGAGCACGCTGCATTTTCCGCACAACCCTGCTGCCTGCAAAGTACATGTCGGCAGGGCTTCGGCGTAGCTTATATTGTACAGCATGATTGCGCCACGCGGCGGGGAAACGATTTTCGCCGCCACAAAACAAAATCTTTGCGCATAACTTGTTGGCGAAAATTGGTTCACCAGAGCAGCGAGAAGAATATTTTTGAGCGCAACCGCAAAAATAGACCCTTTACTATAACTTGCTGCGCTCAAAAATGTTCTGAAGCGTCAGGTGGCACATTGCTGTGCGATATAATTTGCGCCGAAGCCCCTCTACAACACCCCCCCTTGCCGGACAGCCTACAAAAGCACGTGAAAATATACGCCATGCCGGACAGCCTACAAAGCGCGGGTAAAGAAAGCGCCGCCTTATTATTCTAAGGCAGCGAAAAATAATTGCAGCCCCTTTACCGGCATGGTAAAATTGTATCCAAATAAATTTAACCCCAAAAGGAGGAATACAAATGCCCGAACAATTATTAAACACCGGCTGGCAGTTCGCCAAAAACGAGCCGAAAAACTTCGCGGATGTTTCACTTCCGCACGACTGGCTGATTTACGATACAAAAAACCTGTATGAAACTGCGGTAGGCTGGTACAGAAGGGAATTGGATTTAAGTTATCTTAAGGAAGGGCAAAGGGTATTCCTTCGCTTCGACGGCGTGTATATGGATTCAACCCTTTATGTAAACGGGCAGGAAGCTGGGATATGGAAACACGGCTACACCGCCTTTGAACACGATATAACGGATTTTGTAAAAACCGGTTCCGTTAACGAAATTCTGCTAAAGGCAGACCATAAAGCCCCGAACTCGCGTTGGTACAGCGGCGCGGGTATTTACCGCGATGTTACGCTGAAAGTTAAAAACGCTTGCCACTTTATTTCCGACGGCATTTATATAACGACGAAAAAGGAGAGCGGCGGCGTATGGAGCTTAAAAATAAATGCAGATATTAACTACGCCTCAGATGCGGACGTAAGTTTTGACTATACCGTAACCGGCGGCGGCAAATCCTATTTTAACCCGATACAAATTGAAAACCCATTGCTTTGGGATATTAATTCACCCAACCTCTACACTCTGAAAGCGGATCTTTTTGTTGACGGCGTGCTTGCGGATACTTATGAAACCCGTTTCGGCTTCCGTGAAACCGAATTTACTCCAAACGGCGGGTTTTTACTTAACGGGCGGCGGGTAAAGTTAAACGGCGCTTGCCAGCATCACGACCTTGGGGCGCTTGGCTCGGCGGTAAATAAAAACGCTCTGCGCAGGCAGCTTACAAAACTTCGCGAAATGGGCGTTAACGCAATACGCACATCACACAACCCGCCGTCGTCGGTGTTTATGGAGCTTACCGACGAAATGGGTTTTCTCGTAATGTCGGAACTTACGGATATGTGGCAGCTTTCCAAAACAGAATACGACTATGCCCGCTTTTTCGACGAATGGGTTGAAAAAGACGCCGCAGCGTGGGTTAGGCGCGACAGAAACTGCCCTTCACTTATAATGTGGAGCGTTGGCAACGAAATTTACGATACCCACGCGGATTTTGAAAAGGGCGGCGGCGTTATGAAAATGCTCATGGCTTTAGTGGAAAAACACGACCCCGAACACCACGCCCGCGTAACGCTGTGCTCCAATTATATCCCGTGGGAAAACACGCAAAAATGCGCGGATATTATAAAACTGATGGGCTATAACTACGCGGAATACCTTTACCATAATCACCATAAAGAGCATCCGGATTGGATTATTTACGGCTCGGAAACGGCATCCACCGTACAAAGCCGGGGTATTTACCACTTCCCGCTTAAAAAGCAAATACTCGCGGACGACGACTTGCAGTGTTCCTGCCTTGGCAACGGCACAACAAGCTGGGGCGCGAAAAACGTTGAAGCGTTTTTACTAAACGACCGCGACGCCGATTTTTCCCTTGGGCAGTTTATTTGGACGGGAACGGATTATATTGGCGAACCCACGCCGTACCATACTAAAAACTCCTATTTCGGGCATATCGACACCGCCGGGTTTTATAAGGATACGTTTTACATAATCCAATCGCAGTGGACGGATTACAAAAAAGCGCCTATGGTGTATGTTTTCCCGTATTGGGATTTTTCGCCCGGTCAGCCGATAGACGTAAGGGTTTGCTCGAACGCGCCTAAAATTGAACTTTTCCTAAACGGAAAATCGCTTGGCGCTTATGATATAAACCACGAGAGCGGCAAAAGTATTGTAGTGAATTTTATTATTCCGTATGAAAAAGGGGAGCTTCTCGCTTTGGCGTACGACGAAAACGGAAGTGTTATTGCCAAATGCTCGCGCTCTTCGTTCGGCGATACCGCGCGGCTTGGCGTTAAAACCGATTATTACGGCGATTTGGCGTTTTGCGAAATAACCTCGCTGGATAAGATGGGCAGCATTGTTGAAAACGGAAACAACCGCGTTAATGTAAAAGTTACGGGCGGCGAAATTTTGGGCATGGATAACGGAGACTCCACGGATTTTGACCAGTACAAAACTTCAAGCCGAAGGCTGTTCGGCGGCAGGCTGCTTGTTATAGCAAAGGTTTTGGACGCGGATAATTTCCGTATAATTCCCGAAATAGACGCAACCGACATTCCGGTGCGCAAAATTGAGCTTACGCGCGACGGATATAACGTAAAGGCGATGGTATATCCGCAGAACGCGTCATATAACGATATTGTGTGGCGGCTTACGGATTCCGGCGGGATAGACAGCCCGCTCGGCAAAATTACCGTATCGGCGGACGGGCGAAGCGCGCAAATTACGCCAAAGGGCGACGGAGAGTTATACATACGCTGCGGCGCGAAAAACGGACGCGAGCATATCGGTTCAATATCGTATCTGCCGTTTGAAATAACGGGTATGGGTAAGCCGTTTTTGGATCCGTACAGTTTTATTTCCGGCGGCCTTTCAAACCTCAGTAACGTTGAGTTAACAATAGGCAACGAACGCGGAATAGGAACGCTAAGTTCCGGCGAAAGCCACGTAGGGTTTGAGAATTTGGATTTCGGCCTTTACGGCGCCGACGAAATGGAGCTTCCTCTGTTTTCGTTAAGCAAAGAACCGTTCGATTTTGAAGTGTGGGAAGGAATGCCGGATGGCGGCGGCAGAAAGCTTGGAGTTTATAATTATACGCTTGGTTCGGTTTGGAACACCTATCAGGCAATAACCGTAAAACTGCCGGAAAAACTGCGCGGCATAACAACGCTGTGCCTTGTTTTCCGCCAAAAGGTACACGTAAAGGGTTTTCAGTTTAAAAAGCTTGAAAAGGCGTTTGAAAAAATTTATTTTGCCGAAAACGATTCCATTTACGGGGACAGCTTCAAAGTAAACGGAAAAGCGGTAGAGGGCATAGGCAACAACGTTTCGGTTGTTTTTGAGGGTATGGATTTTGGCGAAAGCCCTGCTTTGTCCGTTGAAATCAATTCCCGCTCCGCAAAGGAGAAAAACTCGTTCCAGATTGTAATTAAGGACGAGGACGGAAACGAGGTTTCCAACATGATAGAGGATAATGGCACGGCGGGCTATGAAATTAAAAACTACGCCCTTAATTCCAGAGCAAAAGGAAAATGCTCCGTGCGTTTTATTTTCCTGCCCGGCTGCGATATCGATTTGGAATGGTTTATGTTTAAAAAATAAGTAGGAAAGTCTTTGCTTAAAAGCTGAAAACATTTTGCCTCGCTGCCGCGTTAATTGGCATGGCATATGTTTTCAGCTTTTGGTTTTCGCGCCGGGGGTTTTCGTTTTGCCTTTGAAAGATAAGGCGGCGCTATTCTTTTTCCGGAAGGATGACATTTTTTTGTCATCATTCTAAATGGCAAGCCGTTATCTTTGCCCGTTCTTCGCGTAGCTATCCGGCAAGGGTTACAGAGGCTTTGGCGTAAATATTACCCGCGATTTTTGCGGCTGTTCTATAAGGGGTTGCAGGAGGGCTTCGGCGCAAATTATATCGC
>JAISVZ010000057.1 GCA_031271295.1 Clostridiales bacterium
CGCCTCCTCCTCCGCCTCCGCGAAACTTTCCCGAACTGCTTACGGTATAGGTTTGCTTGGGCAAAGGTTCGCCTTGGAAGGTTAAAATTACCTCGAAGTTAAACACATGCTTGTTTTCGTGGTCGTTTATATCTATCCCCATTTCAAGCATTTTTTCAAGTGAAAGGCGTTCGGTTCGAATTTCCCCTATTGCCACTTCTCCTGCCGGAAGGGATATTGTGCCCTCGGTTACTTGCCCCGCTTTTATTGTAAAATTCTTTTCCATTGGAAGGTATCCCGGCAGATATGCCGCAACATAAAACTCCCCTGCTTCCGGAGTTATAAGCGCCGCTTTTCCGCTGCCGTCCGTGCGGGTTAATACGGGTGAAGCAAAATAGGCGTAAACACTTGCGCCCGGTATTGGCGCTCCGCTTTGCATATCCAGCACGCGCAGGTTCAGCGTTCCCGCGTTTGCGGCGCTCATTACGGTTGATTAATTAATAATTACCAATAACATAAGCGGTTTTTTGCTTGATTCATCACACTATAAATGCACAGCAACATCCCGTTATATCAGAAAGGACGACCATCAACACCAACTGAAGTTAAGATATCACTAACAAAACTAAAATAAATAATACTACCCGAACCTGTACCTGGCAAAAACGCTGTATAGTAACTGATTGTATATAACGCTTCATTTTTTATCTCTTTTACATGTGGCTCTCCGTATAATTCTACTACTTTTTCATACCTATCTCCAATTTTAACACCTCTATTTGTTTGACCACTGCTCTTCAAATAATAGTATGCCATTGGGTCCATGGATGAAGCACCATTGTAATAATTATCATCTTTTTCTACTGCAACATCTTCTTCTGATAAAAACTGAATAGAAGATATCCAAAGAAAAATTTCCCTTCTGTTAATATTCTCCCTCAATGTTATATATTTATTAAAAAAACACGAAACATAATTAACAGAAATAAAAACTCTATCGTTATGTATTATTGGTGCTTGATTCATATCATAATCAAGTCCGTCTACTGACGCTGAAAGTGAACCTAAACTAAAAATAAATTCATTTTCTTCTCCTTCTTTACGGATAATTATTCTTTTATTTTTAGTTTGATAATTTACACTATATCCAAACGCCTCTGCGAAGGCGCGTAAAGGTATCATTATAACACCATTAAAGATATATGGCGAAACTTCACTTTCCAGTAATTTAAAATTTAAGTAGGTATTATTACCTTCTGAACTTGAAGTAACAATAGTGGTGTAAATTTTATCGCTATTGATATTTTCCTTTGCGCTGACTTCTGTATGACCAATAATAAAATATATGAATATTATGAAAATCGTTAAAAATTTTTTCATCTTAATCCTCCCTCACATTAAAAATAAAACGTTATAATTATATAGCTAAAATAAGTAGATGATTTTTACTTTATTGGTTCTTGTGGCAAATAATTAAACGGGTCTTCAACTGAATTACCAAATCCTATTTGAAAATGTAGATGTGGTCCAGTTGAATTACCAGTTGAACCAACATATCCTATTAAACTTCCCGGTTCTACTGTTGCGCCATCCTGGATAGCCCAGTTCAACATATGCATATAGGATATGTCAACTTCATTTCCATTAATTGTTGATGAAACAACTACATAATTACCGCCACCAGTAATTTTTCCATCCCTATCTGTTTGAGTTCTAACATTTGCAACACCATAATAAGCTGAATAAATATCTGTACCAGATGGTGCTGCTATATCATTCCCAGTATGCGGACTTTGAGTGTCATTATATAAAGGATAGTTTTTCCAATTAATCCACGAATCACCTCCGATAGGCCAAAGTGTTTCAGGTTTAAGAGTATATATGAGATCATTATATGCGGATCTTTGATCAGAAGACAATTCGTCATAGTCTGGGAAACTGCCGAATCCCAAAAAAGGTAACAAGTTTATATTGTTAGAATCAATTATTTTTTTTGCATCGGCTTCGGATAAATAGTATTCATTCAATTTATGTAGTGCATTTATTTGATTTCTATTAAGTCCATAATCTTTGATCAATTCGTTAATTTTTGCTCTTCGAACAGGACCAAATTCTACACTTCCGTTAATTCCATTTATACACATTAACCTTTTGAAATAATCATAGTCAATCATAAGCCCGGACATATGACCGCCTAAATTGAATTTTTCTTTTCCTGTTACCCCAACACCATAAAATACAGCGCTTGCATTTAATCCACTTGCATTTAAACTTATATTAAAGTTCCACTCCTCTATCGTATTGCGCACAGAAGTACGAGAACCGTTAGCTGTAATGTTAATTCCACCAGTATTACCTATAACTTTTGGGTTTAGACCGTATGCAGACATTATGTTTTGGATACCGACATATTTATTTCCGTTTTTTTCAAAAGTAAACCAATCTTGAACTTCACCGTTTACTTTTACCTTTTCCCAACCATCAAGATCAAAATAAAGTAATGGATTGTTCAAAACATACAGATATGGATTTAAACTTTCCGGCTCCATAACATTCCCCTTAATTATATCCACCGCCAAAAACCTTTGCGTGTTCGGGTCGTAGAACCTTGCCTTTGCGTAATAAATTTGCAACACTTCATCAAAATCATGGTTGGTGTAGTTGCTTATTACGTCAATCTCTACTCCGCCAAGTTGCGCTTTTACCTTTTCAAGCGGTTTTCCCCATTCGTCTAAAACGGTGTATGCCTGAACAACCCCCGCCGCGTCTGTGGCTTGCCTGCCGCTGCCTAAGCGGTCGCTTTGGATGTACAGCTTTTCAGTAATCCCGCCTGATAGATTGTTGGTTACTTTTGCGGAAATTTTTGAAAGGCTGTTTCCGTATGTGTAACTGTAGTTTATGCCATCGCTTCCAAACGCCATTAAATTATTCTGAACGGCGCTTGTGTAATCAACTACAAAATCTGTTTTTATGGTTTCGGTTGTTGTTTCAATTTCTCCGCTGCCGGTTTCCGTTGTTCCGGTTATTTTGGATTCGGAATGGCTTACTAAAATTCCAAGTCCGTTGTAGGTGTATTCGCTTACTTCTCCTTCCGCGTTAACTCCTTTTACCATTTTGTTTGTTGAATCGTATTCGAAGGTTTTTACCTTGGCGGGCGTTTCAGGTTCTGTGCCAGCGCCGAGTTCGCCTCCCGTTCCCGGTTCAGCTCCCGTGCCGCTTCCGGGTTCTCCGCCTGTTTCCGGAATAATAATTGCGCTTGGTTCTATACTGGTTTCACTAACCAAATTCCCGCGTCTATCATAGCTGTACGTTATCTCCTCCGTCACTATCCCGTAAAGGTTTTTTATAGTTTTAGCCGTCATTTGGTTAAGGCTGTTGTTTGTTACCGAAGCCGCGTCTACACTTACCATTGTTTCAAAACCTGGTTCTTTGGCTTCAAGAACGTTGCCTGCCGCGTCGTAGACATATGTGTTTTCAACTGTCCGTTTTTCCGCGTCTTCCATTGCCGGGTTGTTGGCGGTTGTTTTTATAAGCTGTCCTGCTTTGTCGTATTCGTAAATTTCGTTTACTCCGTTGGGGTGGGTCATGGTTTGCACACGCCCTACACTGTCGAAGGTATACGCCGTTGTGCCGTATTCGTCCGTTACGCTTTTTATGCGGTTAAGCCCGTCGTATTCGTATAGCACGGACGTACTGTCCGGATAGGTTATTTCAGTTTGGTTGCCTACCGCATCGTATTCATACGTTGTAGTTCTGTTGTTTTGGTCGTTTACCGCTGTTATTCTACCCAAAAGGTCTAACGTAAAGCTTGTTCTTCCCGTCCAGTCGTTCATTTCAACAAGCCTTCCGGCCTTATCGTATGAAAAGTAAGCGGTTTTGCCGCCGCTGTAATTTATGGTTTCCACCAA
>JAISVZ010000074.1 GCA_031271295.1 Clostridiales bacterium
GCGCGGTAAGAATATTATTTCGATTCTGACGTTGGCAGATATAAATCAAAGCCGCAAAATAAGCGCCCTTTAGCAAGTAACAAGTACCGCAAACACTGAACAATATAAATATTTAGCGCTGCATAACAGCTAAGATATTCAAATTTAATGTGATTGATTCCTCACGCGGGCAATAATTACGCCGTTGCCTAATCTAATAAGTTGAAATCTGTGTTACGGCGCGGCTTTGCGCAAACCTTTCGCCATCTGCAAAGGGTACACTTGATTACTCACGCGCTCCTTTCGCTTCCTGCAAAGAACACGCTGCCGGGCTTCGGCGCGGGTTATATCGAACAGCATGATTGTGCCACGCGGCGGGGAAACAATTTTCGCCGTAAAAAAATAATCTCTGTGATACACTAATGGCGAAAATTGGTTCGCCAGAGCAGCGAGAAGAATATTTTTGAGCGCACCGCAAAAATAGAACACTTTACTAACTTGGTGCGCTCAAAAATGTTCTGAAGCGTCAGGTGGCACATTGCTGTGCGGTATAATTTGCGCCGAAGCCCCTCTACACCCCCCTGCCGGACGCCTGGAAAGTGCGGGTAAGCATGAATAGTAACCTTAAATATATAAAAGCTCCGTTATATGCCCTCTAATTACTAAATTTTCGTTTGTAAGCTGCTTTATTGTTAATGCGCGCCCTTCAATTTTTAAAATCCCGCAGGTTGTTTTTACGCGTATTTTAACGTCGGAATATTCAATAATACCTTTGTAGTTTTCTATATTAAGCTCGTCCTTGCCTACAAGGGTTATAAGGGGAAGGTTTAGAACTATCTCGGAAGGAAGTTCAAAAAAAGACGCGAAAAATTTCCTGATACGTTTTTCCTCTTTCATTATAGAAAAAGCCCTCCCGAACAGCGCGGCGGCGCGTATATGCGCCGCCAACGGATACATTGTCGCAAGCATTCCTGCGAAATTTATGACCGTTTTTGATATATAAAAATTATATGCTCTTTCGCTCTATGGCAGAATTAAATCTTTTTATATACACGGTTTATATGTTATGCTATAATCTGGGTGTTTCATGTAAAAAAGTGAGGGGATGTTATAAGATGAGAAAAATTTTAGCTTTACCTTGCGCCCTTATGCTTGTTTGCGCCTTGTTTTTAACTTCTTGCACAGTTTTGGGCGGCATGGCGAAAGGTACCGAAACGGCGGCTACGGCGAAACCTTTGGATATTTCACCGGAATTAACCGAGCTGTACTTAAGCAGAGAAATATTGCCCGTTATGTCTTACGATTTATCCGGGTACATAACATCGAATAAAAGAATATCAATGGAGGAAAGCAAAACGGTTAATTATGCGTCATTTGCGCAAGGCAGCGAGTACTGCGTAAGCTTATTAAATAAAGATTTGGATTGTACGTTTACGCGAAAGTACGGCACGCAATTAATTAGATTTGCCACCAAAGAGTACGAACACGCATTTGGAATTTTCAAAAATGATATAGACGAGGGAACGAGCACCCTCTATTTATATAACACAAAAACTATGAAATATGTAAAAATGAATAACGTAGGCATAATTGAAGAGTTATACGACATAATTTCAGTAATGCTTGAATTTCCTCCTTTTAGCTCTTTCACATCTGATGACATTTTCCTTCATAACCTTGAAATTGATGACGAAAAATACACATATGAATACCATGTTAGCCGTAGCACAGGGTTTCATTTTGGTTTTTTGTTTGATGACGACGGGCAATTTAGGAGGTTAATTGCAACCCATCCTGAAAATAATGTTGAGTTGGGATGCTATATGCTTACAAACGAAGTTCCTGATGAATTACTTCAACTGCCGGAGGGGTATAGCGAAGTTTTAATCAGCGGCAACGAAGAGGATTATGAAGATTTATTTAATCATTTTGTCGGAGAAGGTTTTGAAGCGGATGAGGAAGAGGATTCCGAAGCGGTAAACAAACCGGGCACAAATTCCGATACGGAAGAAGATTCCGATACCGTAGGCGAACCGGATGCAAATTCTGATGCGGCATTCGAAATAGAAATTGAATCTTACAAATCTGATAAGTTGCAGAAAGAGGGGCTTGAATTAACAATTAACGGCGTACGTTTTCCGCTTCCCTGTACCCTATCGGATATGGGGGAAAAGTGGAGTTTCGATACGGGGGATATGAGCCGTTCCTTTTCCTTCAACAACGATGAAGGGGAAGAAATAAGAATAGTAGGCAATTTCATAACCACCAATGAGAAAATCGGCACGGAAGAAGAGGAATTTTTCACGGCTGCAACATTATGTTATGAAAACAAACCGGTATGTAGCGCATTTTTCAGAGGCGAGGTGCCCGAAAAAGATAACCATGACAAAGTGGAGATGATTATATTTCTTTTCAAACAAGATTCACTGTATAATAGCTATGATATAAAATTAAACGGTATTTCTCTTGGCAGCGATATCTCGGAATTCAAAGAAAGTTTTTCCGATTGGGCACTTCTAAGTTCCGAAGAGAATGAAAATGAACAGAGCTTAGGCCTCATGAATTTACCGCTGTATCTCTTTTTACAAAGCAATAAAGAAGATATACCGGCGGAAGTTTTAACGAATGGGGATGTTGCTAACCCGGTAACGTCCATGAATATAGCTTTCGTACCTCTTTTTTAGCAAAATAAAAGCCGCAGCGAATGTAGCAAACGTTCGCTGCGGCTTTTTTTGTTTATTCAGCCCCGAAACTTTCCAAGTACCGCGCATATATCGCAAGATTCTCCTGCGAATCCGTGCTGTAAATTAAAGCGGGGCGCGGGATAAACGGTTTATTTTCTATAATAACATGGTTGTACTCAATTTTTGTTTCCGCAAACGGCAATTCTGTTAAATCGGCGGTAAACTCGTCCCAGACTTCAAAATCAAGCAGAAATTCTCCGAAATTCTCCTTCTTAAGCGAGTATACTTTGTTGATTTTATTTGCACCGCCACCTTCAATAAGTTTAAAAACCATCTCCGGGAAATTATCGAAATTAATATCAAGAAGCACAACCTCATAAGTAGGCAGCTCCCTTTTGGTAGCTTCCTCCGGCATATAATATACAACCTCAGGAACAGGCGGCTTTCTTTCGGCGTCTTCCTCCGCCATAAGCTTTTCCAACGCGCCGCTTACAATATAACTCAGGTTTTCCGGCGTTAGCGGCTTATCCGGATAAACAAACCTATCCGGTTTTATATCCTGCGCTGTTATTAAAATTTTGCCTTCGGTTGCAAGAATCGCTTCAATATCTTCTTCGCCAAGTGTTTTAGGGGGTGCAAGGTCTTCGGGTACATTCTCTTTTAAATACTGCGAGTGTATTTTAACAGGCGGAATGTATTTGGGTTCAATTTCCTTTAAATATTGCGCATATATTTTAAGCTGCTCCTCCGAATCCGCGATATAATTATAAACTAAAACCGGAAAAAGTTTATACGGGGAAAATATATTCATATAATCGTACCTGATTTCTGTTTCCGCAATTGGCAGTTCGGTTAAATCGGCGGTAAAATTATTTAAATCTCTCTTGTATTCTTCGTAACCCGACTTTCGACCGCCTACACCCGAAAAACCATAAAAAATGTAAAAAAGCGCACTTTTCAAATTCAAGAAACCCTGAAAATTCAAGGTTTCTTTCTTTCGAAAGTCCCGAATTTTCAAAT
>JAISVZ010000129.1 GCA_031271295.1 Clostridiales bacterium
TTTATTATAACTTTGGTGCGCTCAAAAATGTTCTGAAGCGTCAGGTGGCACATTGCTGGGCGATATAATTTGCGTCGAAGCCCTCCTGCAACCCCTATAGAACAGTTACACAAAGCGCGGGTAATTTTCAGTGGGCTGTTATTAGCGGGCATTTATTAGTGTTTAGTTCTGGGTAGCGTACATCTAAATTGCTTTCTGCGGAAAATGAAAATGTCAGCTTATTATTCAAAGCCGTCGCACAGCCTCAGCGCGAAAACACCAATAATTTTTAGCTGCGCCAACGCCAGAAAAGACAGTGGTAATTCCGAGAAGTCTATGCTATACTGGTTAATATTTGTGCCATACTTTTCCATGGCGTAAAAACGACAAGAGCATTTCAGGCTATTTATACAGGGGGCAAAATTATGAAAATTTTAAAAGCGATTCTTTTGTTATTTTTAGCAACCTCGTTAACCGGTTGTGAAAAATACAACGACAAAGATGATGTAAAACACTTGTCGGAAAAAGAAATAACTAAATACGTAAGTGAAAGGGTCTTCGAAGATATCTCACTAACAGACACGCAGACAAAAGATAACGGTAACCTTGAGTACACGTTTAATATTAATTCAAGAGATATACCCTTTACCGTTGACTCGGTTATTGACGCGCCCTATTTCAGTGTGGATTTAACGGATTTTTTCCGAACGGGAGATTATTATTTAGATATTCGCATTCACTATTTTGATTCGATTGTTGACTATTACAAATCCGAAAGTCAAAATTCAGCAAAGGAAAGAGGCATTGATTTAACCGCCGACGGTGACATTAAGATAAATAATTTTAGCGGTATTAAAAATGCCGCCGAATACATTGCAGAATTAGATAGATTATACGCATTTAATGCTTCCTGGGAAACAACCAGACGGGAATTAACCGCCAAAATTTATATCAATGATCTTCGTTATGACAACCAATACAATTCATCCGTATCGTTTTATATCGAATCGGTTCCGTTCTCCGCAAGTAATGAAACAAGATTAGAATTTGACAAAGTATACGAGCATCTCATTAACGAATATATAAGGGAGGTTAAAAGGTATGGGGTTTCGGATGCAACAATTCCGACAGAAATTAACGATAAATAATGAGGGATGGTTTTGCAACCGTCCCTCAAATTAAAAGTCGCGTTTACGGCGGCTTTTATGCGCAGCTCTGTTACATCTAAGCGTCCGCTATGAATTAACGCACAGTCTGTAGTTGTCAGCCTGCGCTTTCGGGGTTGTAATTGGGATAGCCGGGAACAATGTCGTTGTCAGATGTACTGAGAGAACTTACCCGCTTCGTGTCTGCGTTAATCTCCACAGAGGCGAAGCGCCCGGAACTGTCGGTAACATTAAAAATGATATACCTGCCTTTTTCATAGAGCGTATAGGCAAAGGGTTTGCTATGATCCGCTTTGGCGTATTGGGCGTTTTGCGCCAATATCTCATCGATGCTGCCCTGATTGAGGGTTACAGCACTAAACTCAACGCGCTCCACGGTTGAGTGGTTGAAGTGCTTCTCGGCAAATGCCCGCGCTATCTCAGCGTAATCGTCCGCATTTGCCGGAGCGATGTACCGCATGGCTTCGAGTTGCCCACGCGTTAGATGGCAGAGCTTGCCCTCCCCGTAATTCTCCGGCGCTGTAACGTCGTCGCCGGGATTTATGGCAATCCGTTCTCCGGTCACGGCGTCAATGCTGAAGCTGTACAATTCGTTATTTCCGGTGGTGCTGACGCTTCCGTCTTCTAAGATATATACAACAGGCTCAGAGTTCTCAGTTTTTTTCTCGTCCGCCGTAATTGCGGCCGAATCTAAAACCGAGCCGCGCCAATAGGTCTTTGAATAAAACGGCAGGGCGATATAGCTCATCTCAACGGTTTTGCCGTCAATGCTTTCGCCGGTCATATCAAGGATGTAGAGAGCGCCGATTTGCGCCGCTTCTTCGGGGGACATCGCGTTCTCGTCCGGAACGCAGGGATTTCCGTTTTGATCAAGCTCGAAGTTCTCATCCAAGATGACCGTTAATTGGGGTTCATTGTACTGCGTCTGCGCCGCCGCATTCTGCGCCGCCTTTTCTTTGGCGGCGGTTATTATCTGCGCGGAGAGTGCCGGTAATTTTTCCGGCAAAGTGGCGGCGGATAAGGCAAGATGGTTTACTCCTGTGAACGCGGATACGGCAAAAACTAATGTTAAAGCGGTTACTCCCGCGGCTTTTAACAAGCCGTTAACATGATTGTTCATAATGATTATCCTTTCCATTTTTTAATTTTGTGGGCCTCACAGGAAATATAATACGGTATACAT
This sequence comes from Clostridiales bacterium, assembly GCA_031271295.1. Taxonomy (GTDB): domain Bacteria; phylum Bacillota; class Clostridia; order Lachnospirales; family WQUN01; genus JAISVZ01. The sequence goes on from JAISVZ010000129.1 coordinate 2,329, forward strand.
ATTTGGAAGATGTTCAGAAGTTGTTATGAAGTTGTAAATATTACTTCGATTTTAGTTCCCCGCCCCGGCGCGGATTTAATTTGCATTTCGGCGTTATGCGCGGCGGCTATTTGACGGCAGATTGCCAGCCCCAAGCCAACTCCGCCCGTTTCACGGCTGCGTGCCTTATCCACACGGTAAAAGGGTTCGGTAATTCTCTCAATATTTTCTTCCGGGATGCCGCAGCCATTATCCGCAACCGAGAGTATGACATGACCGCCCTCTTCCGCCGCCTCTATGCGAATAATTCCGCCGCTCTCCGGGCAAGCCTTAATCGCGTTTACTCCTAAATTGAGCAGCAGGCTTCGCAGCAAATCCTCTTGCCCTGAAATCATATTTGCCCCGCAAACGCATACAAGCTTTGCCCGCTTTGCCCTCATAAGCCCCGTCAAGCTTTGAGAAACGCCATCTATTAGGCGCGGCAGCGAAACCCATTGTTCTTCGCTTGAATACCGGCGCAGCGCCGCGAGCTCAAGCAAAGAATCGGAAATTTTTCTCATATAGCCTGCCTCGTTCAATATCAACTGCGCCGATTCAATTACTTCTTCTTCACTAAGCCGTGCCTTTTGCATGTATTCGGCATATCCATAAATTGACGTAAGCGGCGTTCGTATCTCATGCGCGAAGTTATCGGCAAACTGCTGTTTCTGCGCCGCTTCATCCTCTAACAGATGAATTTGTTTTTCAATTTCTACAGCCATGCGGTTGAAGTTTTCCGCCATAGAAGAGGGTTCGTTATGGCCTTTAATTTTAATTCTTTCGCTGTAATGCCCATCCGCAATCTTGCGCGAAGCCTCGGAAACAATGCCCAATGGTTTGAATATTTTTGACAGAATAATATGCAAGGCAACTGCGGCAATCACTGAAAATATTACGGTAAGCAGCAGCAGAATGTTCTGAACACGCGAAAGTTCCGCTACATTTTGCGTTATATCGGACGAATAGTGCAAACGATAAAATTGAAAATGCCCGGAAAGGGTTCCGCTGATGCTTAGAAAATGATTTTGTCCGTCAACACCAAATGAGAGGTCTATTTGTGTATCTGTAGTTATATCTGATACATTTTCAAGCTGTAAGGTGGTTTTATTATTTTGATAATATCTTTCATAACCGGTCGCAAGAGAACTCACACTTTCTTCAAAATCAGAAATACTCATATCCCGGCCGCTTAGAACCGCTATATCTTTTGTGAGAGAAGCGGCTATTGATCTGAACTCGGCTTCGGATTTTTCTCTGAGAAAAGCAAATTGGCTGTTTGTCATATGAATTGAAACAACGGCCTGACTTATGAAAAAAATCAGTACAAAAAGCAGATAAGTGGCAAGGAAAGTTTTGATTCTCATTTTCTCGCCTCCAGCCTGTATCCTAACTTGTAAACCGTCTTGATTACGTTTTCCCATCCAAGTTTTTTACGTATCGTGTGGATATGCACATCCACCGTTCTCGTATCGCCGCCGTAGTCGTAGCCCCATGCAATTTCCAGCAGCTTTTCGCGTGAAAGCGCAATGTTACGGTTTTGAATTAAGGTTTCTATCAGGGAGAATTCCTGCGGAGCGAAATCAATGAGCGTTTCCTTTAAAAAAACCTGTTTTGATAACAAATCTACCCGCACGTGGCCAAGCTCGAAGAGCCTGTCCGTTTTATGGGCGCGGCGCAAAACCGATTCTGCTCTTGCCTGAAGTTCCGTCATATCAAAAGGCTTTACTATGTAATCGTCCGCGCCGAGCCTTAAACCCTTCACGCGGTCCTCTACCGCGCTGCGCGCAGTCAGGAATATAACGGGGATTTCTTCCCGCAGTTTTGCCAGCACTTGAAAGCCGTCCAGTTTCGGAAGCATAATATCCAAAAGAATTAAATCGAAATGCTGAGCTTCCAGCGCCGAAAACACGGCTTCGCCGTCATAGGCGCAAACGCAGCTATGTCCAACCAGCTCTAAATTTTTACGAATCAGTGTGTTGATGGATTTGTCATCTTCGACAACCAGTATTCGGGCCATGTATTTCACCTCAACCCGATTATATCACGAACTTATTAAGGAGTTGTTATGAACCCGGAAATATTTTCGGAACGCGGCGAGCTTCATTGCAACTTTGTGGAGAATTGTGTATTTTTGCAAAATCCGCTCGCAAGAATGGACTTTTTTGGCAGAAAAATGTATAATGAACTTGGTAAATATTACTCATTTAAAGCGGCGGATGAAATATCGCAGTAATACCGCGCAATACCGGAAGTTCGTTTTGCTGAAAATGATAAGGGATTTGGAAGGAGGAAGTGACAAAATGGAAACAGAAGCAAGAAAATTTCCTAAAGGTATGCCTGCATACTTTGCGCAAGAGCCATCCGGCAACGCCCCGCTAACTGCCAAAATCAATGGTGAGAACACCTTTGTGGGCTTTGGTATTAACGTAATCGACGGCAAGGACTTTGACGACGCAATCAAAGTGTCCTTACTTGCCGACGAGGTTTACGGCAACGAGAAGGTGCCGGCTAAAATCGACAGTTCCGGTTACACCAAGGGGGAGTATACGGCATCGGTAAAAAGGACGCTTGAGGAAACATTTAATTCCCTTAGCGTATCGTGCAAGGTGGAAACGGGCAAATCGGTACCGTTTTTTTCCGGCAGCATTAAGGCTATGTACGGCGAGAAACAAGAGGTAAAGAGCGAATCCCAATTTTACAGGGTAATTTATTCCGTTACCACCAAGAAGCACACCATCAAAAGCGGTTATATATTTGCAGATGACCTGCGCACATTGCTTGGTCCGGGGGTGCTTAGCAAATTAGACGACGAAACGATTTCGCCCGACGATATTTTTTATAACTTCGGTACCCACGTTATCCTCTCCCACAGCCTCGGCGGGGATTTAAACGTTACGGGCATATTCAATTCGGACGAAAAGAAATCCTCCTCAGAGATAGAGGTTGCCATCGAAGCGGCCTGTGCCTATGTTGCGGCTAAGGCGGAAACAAAACTAAGCGAATCCCAAAAGCACATTGGCTCGCAATTAAACATTCATATTATGGCTAACGGCGGCGATGTATCCTCTTTCGGAGGGACTACCTTCGAAACGCTGGGCACCGTAATAAAGGATTGGGCTAAATCGGCAACGAAGCAGGATACTCAAACCATATCCTTCATTTATCAGTACTTGTCCATTTGGAAACTGGCTTCAAAACCGGAGCGAAGAGCGGCAATAGAAAAACGGTTCTGGCAAATTGCCGAAGAGCGCGGCGGGGAACTTTCAAAATATTTTACCCGCGCCGCAGACCCTTCCGCAGACATGCCGCTTGTTCCCGGCGTAACATACCGTTTCCGCAACAAACATGCCGATTACATGATGCATGCCTGTAAGATATGGGTTCCTATTATTAACAATACAGCATATCATCGCTTAATACTGATGAAGCGTAACGGCAGCGCCGCAGAGAAATTTGATGTTGCCGTGTCACCGAATATTAAGGATTCCATCGTTATACGCTCACAGAATATAGACATGGTTATCGGTGTTGACGACAGTCAAGCGCGGGAGGGGAACATTGTGAAGCCATATGAGCGAGACGGCACCGATGCGCAGTATTTTACGCCAAGGAAGAACAGCGACGGCACTGTTAGCTTTCTGTTCACTAAAGACAAAAACTATGCTATAGATACCAGTTCCGATGTACACGGAGAAGGCACATGGTTAGTCTTGAAAAAGATTTCGAATGATAATACTCAAAAGTGGTACATAGAAAGTGAAAGGTAAAAGGTTCTCATTTATTTGTTTGCTGTAAGTGCCAAGCAAAGACACGCAAACCAAGCCAAGCCAACAAGCTCCGCAGTATTACAGCCGCAGGTTTCATATATGCCTGCGGCTTTTTTTGTGGTCAGCTTTTCCGCAAAAATCCCGTTATACTAATTATGCAAGTAACCGGTTTTATTTTCACACAGTAAACTCTTTCAAAGCGGAACGAAAAAATTTTTAATTTCCTCTTGCTCATTACGTTACGTAATGAGTTATAATCAATATCAACAATCCGCCGCGCAGCCTCGGAAAACCGTATAACCGCATAACGGAAGCTCATAGACGCGGCTATACATGGCGCGGCTGCGTGTGAAAGTTGCCGCAAAAAATAAAGTAGGAGGGCAACATGGAAAACAACAAAGCAATCCCCAAAGGTTTTATGACAGTGGGCGAATTGGCGAAAAAAATGAACGTCACGGTGCGAACGCTGCAATACTACGACAGGGAAAATCTTTTTTCGCCGTCCGCGCAAAGCGAAGGCGGGCGAAGGTTATACACGGATAGGGATACGGTTCGGCTTCATGAAATACTGTCGCTGAAATACCTCGGTTTTTCGTTGGACGATATTAAAAATAACCTCTCATCCTTGGATACTCCCGAACAGGTTGCCGAAGTTCTGTCGCGGCAGGAGATAAATATAGGCGAAAAAATAGCCGAGCTTAAAGAAATTAAGACGGCGATTAAAAAGCTGAAGGAAGAAACACAGCAAATGAAAACGGTTGATTGGGGAAAATACGCGGATATAATTGCGCTGCTGCGTATGAATAACGACGCGTATTGGGTTATAAAAGCCATGGACGAAAAGTTTATGAGCCGCATTAAAAATACCATAACTCCCGAAAAAGGCGAAGATTATATAAAAATTTGGATAAGATTGTGCGAGGAAGCGGCTGAACTTGAAAAACGCCAAATACAGCCGGAATCGGAAAAGGGGTTTGCGGTTGCCAAAGCGTGGTGGGATTTTGTAACGGACGTTACCGGCGGTGATATGAGCCTTTTGCCGTATGTGATGAAGTTTGAGAATGATAAACAGCTGTGGAGTACATCGTGGAGAGAAAAATGGGAAAAAGCCAAACCGTTTATAGAAAAGGCTTTGGAGAATTACTTCATTAAAAGCGGAATTAACCCGTTTGAAGCGGGAAATGCGCAAAGCCCGAAGGAGGCACGTCAAACCGAGGAAATCGCGATAAACCCAAAGGAGGCAAATTATGATAAAAATGAATAGCATCGTTAAATGCTTCGGAAGCAAAACGGTACTTTCCGGCGTTACGTTTGAAGCGAAGGAAAACCGGATTTTCGGGCTTTTGGGGCCGTCCGGCGCGGGTAAAACAACAATTATAAACATTCTAACCGGCCAGCTTACGCAAGACGAGGGCACCTTTGAAACGGGCGCGAAACCGTTTGAAACGGGGCTGATGTTGGACGAGGACGGGCTGTATCCGCGCCTTACTTGCCTGCAAAACCTGAACGTGTTTGCGGATATCTACGGAATTTCGCACGAAAAATCGCATGAGGCGCTTAAAAACGTTGGGCTTACGGAGGCGGCGAAAAAAACCGTTTTGGAATTGTCCAAGGGAATGAGGCAAAGGCTGTCGCTTGCGCGGGCAATTCTGCATAGCCCAAAGGTACTGTTTTTGGACGAACCAACAAGCGGGCTTGATCCCGCAACGGCCCGCGGCATACATAAGCTGATAAAAAACCTGAGCGAAGCGGGTTCCGCAATATTTTTAACAACCCACAACATGGATGAGGCGGTAAAGCTGTGCTATCATGTGGCGCTTTTGCACCAGGGAGTTATTGTGGAGCAGGGCGAACCGGCGCAAATTTGCGAAAAGTACGGCGCGATAAAAACCGTGCCGGATTTGGAATCCGTATTTATAAAATTAACGGGGGTGGAACTGGAATGAGAAGCGTTAAAGCAATTTTTAAAAAGCAGATTTATGATACGTTTAAAAATAAAATGATTTTGGTGCAGTTTATACTTTTCCCGGTTTTGGCGGCTATAATGACGGAGCTTGTGGCAAAGGCGGACGAAAACATTCCCAACAGCATGTTTGTTACAATGTTTGGCGCAATGTTTGCGGGTATGACGCTTTTGATATTTATGACAGGCGTAATATCGGAGGATGCAGAGAATAAAAGCACACGGCTTCTTGTAATGGCGGGCGTAAAACCTCACGAATATTTGATAGGCGTAAGCGGCGCGGCAATTATACTCTCGGTTTTGGTGATAACTGCCTTTGGGTTTATCGGCGGATTCTCCGGAACGGATTTTTTAAAATTTACATCCGTTTTAATGCTCGGCTCTATAGCGTCGCTTTTAATTGGCGCGTCCGTTGGGATGCTTATGAAAAACCAGCAAGCGGCTGTTGCTGTTGCAACTCCCGTAGCAATGCTATTCGCGTTTTGCCCAATGCTCGCAAACTTTAACGAAGATATTAAATATTTTACATGGTTTTTCTACACAAGGCAGATTGATATTGTGGTAAATAATTTTTCGGCGGATTATGTTACCGCCGTGTTAACTATTTTGGGCAATATCGCGGTATTTTTGGTTTTATTTACGGTTGCGTATAAAGTAAAAGGGCTTAGAGCGTAAATTCGCGGGCTTCGGCCATAAAACAATGGCGAAGCGCCGCAAAAAAACGCCATTCAAAATTTAATTTTGCATGGCGTTTTTTATATTTTTTCAAATTACGTTTACTTCAGCAAGTGCACAAACAAGCCGCTGCGCAGTTTCGGCTCAAACCATGTGGATTTAGGCGGCATAATTTTATCCTGGTCGGCTACAGCCAAAAGTTCTTCAATAGAAGTTGGGTACATGGCAAACGCCACAGCCGCGTCCTTATTTACTCGTTTAACAAGTTCGCCTAAACCTCTTATTCCGCCCACAAAATCGATACGTTTGTCCGTACGAGGGTCTTTTATATCCAAAATTAAGGACAGAATATATTCTTGCATTATTGTAACATCAAGCCTTTCAATGCAGTCGTTTTCATTGATAAGGTTTTGGTGCGTTCTGAGCGTGTACCAGTTCTTGCCTATATACATCCCGAAGGTGTGCGGCTCCGTAGGGCCTGGGTACTTTTCGCCCATATACCTTTCAATATCGAAAAAATCCGTAAGCCTGCCGAAAAACTCTTGCTCCTTAAAACCGTTCAAATCCTTTACAACGCGGTTATAGTCGTAAATTTTAAGCTGATCCGAAGGGAAAATAACCGACAGGTAATAATTAAACTCGGCGTCCGGGCTGTAGGATGGGTTCTCTTCCCGCTTTCTAAGCCCAACGCGCACGGCGGAGGCGTTTCTGTGGTGCCCGTCCGCAATATAAAGGTTTGGCACTTGCTCAAAGGCTTTTACAATTGTAGAAACCGCTTCCTGGTTATCCACAACCCATACCGTATGGGTTATGCCGTCGTCGCTGGACATAAAGTCGTAAACGGGGCTGTGAAACTCAACCCATTCGGAAACGAACTGGTCTATTTTATCCCTTTTTCTGTAGGTTAAAAAAATAGGCCCGGTGTTCGCGTCCACAACGTAAACGTGTTTCATCCTGTCAATTTCTTTTTCTTCAAGCGTTAGTTCGTGCCTCTTTATTGTGCCGTTTATATACTCGTCGATAGAAGCGCACGCCACTATTCCGTATTGGGCGCGTCCGTCCATTATTTCGCGGTAAATGTAAAAACACGGCTCCTTGTCCTGAATAAATATACCTTCGGCGAACATTTTGTTAAAATTGTCCCGCGCTTTTAAATAAACCTCGTCGCTGTACACGTCAATTGTGGTTGGCAAATCAATTTCAGCACGGTCTATATGAAGAAAGGAATTAGGCCTACCCACCGTCATTTTCCTTGCCTCCATACTTGTCATAACATCGTAGGGCAGCGCGGCAACCTCCTGCGCCGTATCCGAATCCGCAGGGCGCACAGCCCTAAATGGTCTTAATGTAGCCATATATACCCTCCTTATACTTCCTCCCCTAAATAACTCTTACGCTAACAACCCCGTCTACTTTCAAAATTTCATCAACGGCGTTTCCTGTTTCCTTTTGGTCAACATCGATCATTGTGCAGGCGTATGCCGTTTTGCTCTTGTTTATCATGTTGTCTATATTAAGCTTTGCGTTCGCAACTGCCGTTGTAATTGGGCCAACAACACCCGGAACGTTTTTATGCAGTATGCAAAAGCGCTTTCTTCCGGTAAAAGGCAGGTTGCAATCCGGAAAGTTTACCGAGTTTTTAATATTGCCGTATTCCAAATAATCCTTAAGCTGAATGGCCGCCATTACCGCGCAGTTATCCTCCGCTTCATATGTGGACGCTCCCAAATGCGGAATGGCAATAACGCCCTCTGTGCCCAAAAGCTCTTCGTTCGGGAAATCCGTAACGTAGCAGGAAAGGCTTCCATTAGCGAGCGCTTCTTTTACCGCGCTGTTATCAACAAGTTCGCCTCTGGAGAAGTTTAAAAGCTTTAAGCCTTTTTTAACCTTGCCGAATACTTCCGCGTTAAACATGCCCTTGGTTTGTTCGTTGTAGGGAACGTGAACCGTAATATAGTCGCACTGGGCGTAAATTTCGTCGTAGTTCGCGGCTTTATGCACCCCGCGCGACAAACCCCACGCGCCGTCTACCGAAATAAAAGGGTCGCACCCCAAAACTTCCATTCCCAGAGCCTTGCAAGCGTTGGCAACCATTCCTCCAATTGCGCCAAGGCCTATAACGCCAAGCTTTTTGCCCGCAATTTCAGGGCCCGCAAACTGAGCCTTGCCTTTTTCAACAAGCGCGGGGACCTTATCGCCTTCGCCCTTTAATGTTTGCGCCCAGTTAATGCCCTGGTATATTTTGCGGCAGGATAAAAACAGCGAAGCTAAAACAAGCTCCTTAACCGCGTTTGCGTTCGCGCCGGGTGTGTTAAAAACCACAACTCCCTTTTCCGAACATTTGTCGATTGGGATATTGTTCGTTCCCGCGCCCGCGCGCGCAACGGCCTTCAGGTTTTGCGGCAGATTGGTTTCGTGCATGTTAAACGAACGAAGCATTATAGCGTCCGGGTTTTCGCATTTGTCCGATACGCTGTAGTGTTCCTTCGGCAAATTATCGGTGCCTATTTCGGCAATTTTATTAAGTGTAAGAATATTATACATAAAATCATCCCTTTTATTTGTTTTCGGTTTCAAACTTTTTCATAAACTCAACAAGAGCTTTAATGCCCTCGGTTGGCATCGCGTTGTAAATACTCGCGCGCATACCGCCCACGCTTCTGTGCCCTTTTAAGTTAACAAAACCCGCTTTTTCGGCTTCTTTAACAAACTTGGAATCAAGCTCGTCGCTTCCGGTAATAAATGTGGCGTTCATGAGCGAACGGTCGCCTTTAACAACGGGAGCTTTAAACAGGGCGGAATTATCCAAATAATCGTATAAATACGCGGCTTTTTCCTCGTTTATTTTTTGAATCGCGCTTACGCCGCCCAAGCCTTTAAGCCATTCGAAAACGAGCTTGGCAATATAAATTGCGTATGTCGGCGGAGTATTGTACATGGAATCGTTATCCGCGTGGGTTTTATAATCAAGCATTGTCGCAAGTGACGACGGCGCGCGGCCAAGCAAATCCTCCCTTATAATAACAACGGTAACGCCCGCCGGGCCGATATTCTTTTGCGCTCCGGCGTAAATTAAGCCGAACTTGCTAACATCGTAAACCTCGGACAAAATGGACGAGGACATATCGGTTACAAGCGGAACGCTCCCGGTATCCGGAATTTTGGTAAACCTTGTGCCAAAGATGGTGTTATTCATTGTGATATGGAAATAATCCGCGTCTTTGGTAAACTTCGCGGGGTTAAGCTCCGGAATGTAGCTGAAGGTTTTATCCTCGGACGAGGCCACAATGTTAACCTCGCCGAATTTTTTAGCCTCCGAGCTTGCCTTTTTCGCAAACTGCCCGGTGTTTACATAATCCGCCTTTTTATTAACCATTAAATTTTGCGGCACCATTGAAAACTGCATTGACGCGCCGCCTTGCAAAAACAGAACTTTATAGTTTTCCGGTATTGCCATTAATTCGCGAAGCAAACTTTCGGCATCCGTAATAATTTCAAGATACGCTTTTGACCTGTGGCTCATCTCCATTACCGACGTGCCGGTATTTTTGTAGTTAACAAGTTCGTCCCTCGCCTTTTCAAGCGCCGGAAGCGGCAGCATCGAAGGCCCCGCTGAAAAATTAAAAACTCGCTGCATGTAAAACCCTCCAATTTAAAATTAATACAAAAACGCCGGCCAAAAGCTCGTGCTTATGACCGGCGCGATATATTTGGCAATAAAACTTACTGGTTCTTTTTGCTCTGCAAAAAAATAGGTATAACAAAGCCGGATTTTTCGTCCTCGCCGTCATCCTTTGATGATTTACTTTCTGACTCTTTTGCTTGATTGGCCTGTTGCTCCTGATTTTGCCTGTTTAACTCCGCAATACGCTCTTCTTCTTTTTTGGCTTCTATCTGAGCCTTTTCTTTAAGGTCGAACCCGGTTGCAATTACCGTAACAATAACCTCGTCTTTCAAATCGTCGTTAATTGTTGTGCCAAAAATGATGTTGGCGTTTTCGTCCACGGCTTTGGTTATAATTTGCGCGGCGGCGTCCGTTTCCTTCATGCCCATGTTTGAGCTTCCGGCTATGGATAACAAAACGCTGGTTGCCCCTTCAATTGAAGTTTCAAGAAGAGGGGAATTGATAGCCTCGTGCGCGGCAACCTCCATTTTGTTTTTAGCGGAGGAACGCCCCACGCCCATATGAGCGATGCCCTGATCCCTCATAATGGAGCTGACGTCCGCAAAGTCCAAATTAATTATGCCGGGTTTTGAGACGAGATCGGAAATGCCCTGAACGCCCTGACGCAAAACGTCGTCCGCCATTTTGAAAGCCTGAACGATAGAAGCGTCCGCGTCTATAACCTCCAAAAGACGCTGATTAGGAATTACAACCAACGTATCCACATTCTTTTTAAGCTCGGCAATGCCGTCCAGCGCGTTTTTCATACGCGGGCGGCCTTCAAAATTAAAGGGCTTGGTAACAACGCCTACCGTTAAAATTTCCATTTCCTTTGCAATTTCAGCGATAACCGGAGCCGCGCCGGTTCCCGTGCCGCCGCCCATACCCGCGGTAATAAAAAGCATTGTTGTGCCTTCGATTGCCTGAGATATCTGTTCCCTTGTTTCTTCGGCGGCTTTTCTGCCGATTTCGGGTTTTCCGCCTGCGCCGCGGCCCTTGGTCAATTTATCCCCAAGGCGAATCCTTATAGGCGCTTTGGAACGCTCCAGCGCCTGATGATCCGTATTTACGGAAATAAATTCGATATGCTCAACGTTGTCGTCAATCATACGGTCAACGGCATTGTTGCCGCCTCCGCCCACGCCTATAACTCTGATGACTGCTCCGCTCTCTGACGGTGATGAAATGTTTATCAAAACAATTCCCCCTATGGATTTGCGTATATTATGTGAGCAGCCTAAAACGGGCCGCTTCATTTTTATATCCTGTGGTAAGGTCTAAGGTTCCTCTTTTTGTTTCAACATCCGGTATTTGCGGCAGAACCGCCTTTAAATATCTGATTTTATCGTTTGCGTCGGAAACGCTTCCCAATTTTACTTCAATATTATAAATATACAGGCGGATATCCTCCTCGTCTTTAACGTCAACGCGGATAATATCCTGTTCGAGTTCATATGTTTCGAACAAATTGGCAAAGAGCATAATGTTGGCAAACGTGTTCTTATCGGGAACTTCCAAAATTTCGCCTTTGGAATACGATATGTAATCAAGCCCGACAATAACGGGAAGCTTTTCGGTAAAGTTTTCCTTAACCTCAAGCACCCTGCCTTCGCCGTCGATATAAATGAAATTGCCGGTATCCTGCACATAACCGCAAAGCCTGCGTTCGCTCACCTTAACGGTAATTTCGTTAGGGAATACCTTAACCACTTCCGCGGCGGCGATGTACGGGTTTTGGGTTAAAAGCTTTTCGGCCCTGCCGGAGCTTGCGAGAAAAAAATTAATGCCGCCCGCCAAACCGGAAGCGTTTATAACATCCTGCTCGTTTAAGCGCACAAGACCGGTAACATTTACCGAACGAACCACAAAAACAGGCAGAGACATTATAAGCACCAAAAGCATAATGACTGCCGAAAAACACAGAGCAAAATAGAACTTTTTACGCCTTGGCAACATACCACCTTCTGCCGCTTACAACCGCAAATTACAAATTTATTGCTTATCATACTTTGAAAATGCTGTAATGTCAATAGTCGAGAACGGGACATGCCGGATTTTTTACAAATTTTCAAACATGCGCGGTTGGGTTTTTGCCGTACACGGAATAATTTTCGCAACATGATACTTCACAGTAACGCTTGCCAATTGCGGCGGAAGTAAAGAATTCGGTCAACGACTACCGTTTTTTCTGTTTCGTTAGCAATATAAAAAGCGATATAGTTTTTTATAATCAATGAGCGATACCCCAAAATGGATAAACGCTCGTCATTAACAAGAGGGTGCAAAAATGCGTTTGTTTCAAGTTTTGCAATATTCTCTTGAATGGTTTTCACCATTTTTATAGCGGTTTCCGGAGCCTTTAGTTGTGAAGCAATATATATAGCAATTTCTCTCAAGTCATGTTTTGCAGGCTCGGTCATGCTGATTTTATAAATATCCATTTATAATCTCCTGCTCGACTGTTTTAAACACCTCATCATATGGCTGTATGAGTCCGGCTTTCGCCGCCGCGCGGCCTTCGTCTAATAACCGGTACAATTCTAATTTCCCATTGAGCATTTCGTAAAGCTCAATACTCATAACTGCTAAATCACCTTGTCCGTTTTGGGTGATAAATACGGGCTCCCGGTTTGTATGACAAAAAGCCGATATTTCGTTGTAATTATTTTTAAGGCTGATGCTAGGTTGGATATTTGGCATTTTGCGCACCTCCCGTTTTATTTCATTTATCCGCTGTGCACTTTTACAGGAAATACTTTGCGGCATCCGTATCCGCTACGACTGTTACATTGCGGTGAAGCTGCAAAACCGACGCGGGAACCTCGGGCGTAATTTTACCCAAAATAGTTTCCTTTAATATTTCCGCTTTTGCCTTGCCCGTTACAATAAGCAGAATCTTTTTAGCCGCCATAATTGTACCCACGCCCATTGAAAGCGCGTGCCTTGGAACCAAATCCTC
>JAISVZ010000137.1 GCA_031271295.1 Clostridiales bacterium
CCTGTTAATACATACAATATTGCATTGAATATTTCGTATAAATCTAATTTACGGGGTTTGGTTGTTTTTCTTGCAGATTCTAACTCTACCCTTATCAACTCAAATTGTTCTCTTGTTATCTCGCTTGGATAATCATGCATGTGTACATTCATTCATTTTTTTGTTATAATTATACTTTATTTTTTGCGGTTTGTAAAGATTCTAAACAGGTTCTAATATTACAGTTGTGTTTTTCAAAAAAATAGTATATAATAATCCCGGGTGATGAAAAATGGAAATGCCAACGCTGAAAATAGATACGGCGTTAGAAGAATTAACGGGACGAATCAGCAAAGTATTCAAAAACAAAACAGGAAAAGAAACAGCAAAAAAATATATAGAGGGGCTTTTAAGTCCGGTAGAACGGAAAAACGGATGGCAATTGTCGGAGGCGCTCGGCAAAGAAACACCGTACGCGCTGCAGCAATTTCTTTATCGGGGAAAATTCAGCGCGGACGGATTACGCGATGAATTACGATCTTACATTGACGAAAAATTAGGCGACGACGAGGGTATTTTGGTCGCGGACGAAACCGGGTTTTTGAAACAGGGAAAAATGTCTTGCGGGGTAAAGCGGCAGTACAGCGGAACGGCGGGGCGGATCGAAAATTGCCAAATCGGGGTGTTTTTAACCTACGCAAGCGAAAAAGGACACGCGCCGCTTGACAGGAGATTGTATATTCCGGAAAATTGGTTCGAAGAACCGGAGCGTTGCAGAAAAGCGGGAATACCCGAAACGGCGGAATTTCAAACGAAACCGGCTATGGCGTTGGAAATGATACGTCAGGCAACCGACGCGGGCGTTCGTTACAAATGGGTCACCGGCGACTGCGTGTACGGCGATTACAGGAATATTCGTTTGTGGTTGGAGGAACAACGCAAATGCTACGTTCTTTGTGTGTCGGGCAAGGAATATTTTTGGCAAGGCTTTAAGCAAATCCGGATAAGTAATATTCTAAAAAACCTGCCTGAGGACGCATGGTTTGAGGCAAGCTGCGGCGACGGTTCGAAAGGCTCGCGAATTTACGATTGGCAAAGCGTTGGTTTTAATTCGCCGCAAATAGACGGGTTCAAGCATTGCCTTCTCATTCGCCGGAGCAAAACCGATCCGGAAGATTTGCGCGCGTATGTTTGTTTCTCTCCTTCGGGTACTCAAACCGAAAAGCTCGTGAAAATTGCCGGAACTCGCTGGACTGTGGAGCGTTGTTTTTCGGAAAGCAAATCGCAGGTCGGGCTGGACCAATATGAGGTTCGAAGCCATGACGGCTGGTATAAGCACATAACTTTGGCTTGCCTGGCTCTCGCGCTGCTAACGGTTATTTCCGCCGATTCGGGCGATAAATTTACAATGCAACAGCATAATCCGTCTTCCTCAAGCCTCGAAGGCTTTAAAAAGGGGCGCGGTTTGCGCGTCTGAGCAAGTCGGATGTTCGCATTTTGGTTTGGTTCCGATGCAAAGCCAAACAAACCTTAAAGCATATTATACATTGGATATCCTGGCGAAGAGAACACCAACTCTCCGCTATGTGGTATCATTGGAATAGATATAAGTTACAACTATAATACTAACTTGTTTCATTGCCCTGACCATGATAAGGCTCATACAGCATAAAATCCTGATTCATCAAGGGAAAATCACAAACAGCACGGAAAAGTGGGTATCCGGACTGTCCGCCGAACGTATTCAGACCGCACTCCGGGAATACAACGCCGATCAATTGCCGGGCGGTTATTTCCGCCTCTCAAAACAGTCCGCCGATTTGCAGCTGATTCTAAACACAGTTGGCATATCTTCTAATCTCATTCTGCCTACTGCCAAAGAATTGCATGCCTTAAGATACTCTTTTATTCATTCAATCTTGTAAACCTATTATTTTGTTGCATCAAAAAACGGCTCAATCCTACTTGGCATTAGGGTTGAGGCGTTTTTTCCTCTGAAACTCGGGTTATACACATTCGAGCGACTTTTGCAAGTGTTTGTGCGATCTTTTTGTAATTTATGGAGGTTATTTTTCGGGAGTTTAGGGTAAAGGGCACGCGCACGTTGCGCGCGTAGGATTCCGCTCTTCCCATATGCACGGTTATGTAATCGGGTATGTAAACGTTCGGCAAAACGCGCGCGCGCGGAAGGACGTTGTTCCATAAGCACTAATATAGTAGACAAATGAGAAAAAATATGATATAATAGCAATTATGGAAAATATAGAAAAAATAATGGGTAAACTGCCCGAGGAATGGGAAGAAACGGCAAAAGAGACGGGCGCGTTTATAAGACCGCGGGAAATAAAAAGCGTAATGGATTTAATGAAGCTGGTGATGCTGTATATAGTAAACGGATTGTCATTGATGGAAGTCGCACTGATCGCAAAATTTAAAGGAATTGCGGAAATAAGCGACGTAGGGTTTATGGGAAGATTCGCAAACTGTAACAGTTTTTTCAAGGAAACATTGAAAAAATTGCAGCCAAAAGCTACAGCGGCATATAGAAAACC
>JAISVZ010000156.1 GCA_031271295.1 Clostridiales bacterium
TTCGGAGTATAGTTTTCTGCTTTTTCCATGCGTTATACACCTCACTTTTAATGAGGTTATTATACTCTTTTTTGTCTTTTTTGTAAAGTAATTATACCAACTATTTTTATCTACACCCCCGCAAACATCATCTATTGATAAGTTTGTTTTACCGTTTTCGTCGGCAAATATGCGAAGTTTTTTAATTTTCTCCGCCATTTTCGTAACTTTTTCTTTTGTGTCGCCGTTTCCGATTCCGAGCAAAACAACATATCCCTTACCAATTTCCCCAATTGTTACACCAAAGGTTTTAACCGAAGCGTACTCCACTCTTTGCAATACAATTTTCATATGCTACCTCCAACGTATTTTTTCGCGTTTACTCGCATTTTTCAGAATATCACAAATTCGCCCAATTTCCAAAGATTTATCCCGCTTTGTTGCAGCAAAAAAATTAGTTACTGTTCACACTCCGCCGAAGAAGCAACTTCATTTATTTCTGCAGCTTTGAATAACAAAGGAAGCCATATTTCTAAACAAGGAATAATCACTCAAAATTAAGAGCTATTTTTATCTGCACGCATACTCCGTTTAAAAATTAAAAAGGAAGAAATAATATACTGTAAACTAACGTACTTTTATTACAAGAGGGTGTGGAAATTGACAAAGGTTGGCGTAATTGGCGCGCGGAATCTTATTAATTTTAACGGCATCGAAACTGCGGTAACATATTTGGACGAAGCCGGAACTCAAGAAGAATATGAGCCGGATATTTTGGTTGTAAACGGATACACCGATAACGTACTTATAAGCAAATGGGTAAAAAAACTTAAAAAAAGCGGCGTAGCCATAATAAACGCGGACGAGCGGGAACTGTATAACTTTTTACCGGGGCTTAGTTGCGAAGTTTTAACCTACGGGTTTAACCCAAAGGCGTGCGTAACCGCCTCCAGCGTTACCGAGGATAACGGGATATCCCTACAAGTTGCGGTGCTGCGTTCTTTTCAAAGCCTGGCGGGGAAATTAATATTGCAACAGGAATTTTGCGTTGATTTGGCGCAAAAAGATGTGAATATTGCGGATGTTTTGGCGTCGGTTGTAGTTTCGCTGCTCTGCGCGGATTTGGAATAATCCATGAAAAAGTGCGGGGGAGTATACCAAGAAAATAACTTGATTTACCCTCCCGCACGCAGCGCTGAAATTTAAAGTTTTCTGTTAACCGCAGAAACAACCGCCTTGAGTGAAGATTTCGAAATGCTGGAGGAAACTCCCGCACCGAAATAATCCTTCCCGTTTTCGTCGCAGATATGAATATAAGTTATCGCGCGGGATTTGGAGCCGTAATCCAACGAATGCTCGCTGTAGTTTTTAATATCGAAGGAAATGTTAAGCGCTTTAGCTATCGCGTTGCAGAATGCGCTTATAAGGCCGTTACCCTCCCCTTCTATGGTTTTTTCGGTTTCATCTATTAAAACCTTTGCGGTAACGCTTGAATCGCCGTTTGCTTTTTCACTGTAACTAATCAGCGAAACGGGAGATTCTAAGTTAATGTAGCTCTCGTTAAACAGTTCGAAAATTTCCGAATGGCTAAGTTCCTTATGCCCCATATCGGACGCTCTTGTGGCAATAGAGCCAAATTCCTGCTGCATGGGCTTGGGCATAACAACTCCGTAGTTCTTCTCCAAAATATAAGATACCCCGCCTTTGCCGGATTGCGAGTTTATCCTAATTATAGCCTCGTAGCTGCGCCCCAAATCCGTAGGGTCTATTGGCAGATACGGAATTTCCCACTTGTCGTAGTTGTTGCCGAGGCGTGCCATTCCCTTTTTAATCGCGTCTTGATGCGAACCGGAAAACGCGGTAAACACAAGAGAACCCGCATACGGATGCCTTTCGTGAACCTTCATATCCGTGGAATTTTCGTACACGGATATTATTTCGTCCACATCGGAAAAATCCAGCCCCATGTCTATACCCTGCGAATACATATTCATCGCGATTGTTAATATATCCGCGTTGCCGGTGCGTTCGCCGTTGCCGAAGAGCGTTCCTTCTATCCTGTCCGCGCCCGCCAAAATTCCAAGTTCCGAAGCCGCCACGGCGCAGCCCCTGTCGTTATGGGCGTGCAGGCTTATAATTACGTTTTCCCTGTATTTTATGTTGGCGCAAATAAATTCTATTTGGTCCGCGTAAATATTTGGCGTTGTCATTTCAACCGTAGACGGCAGGTTTATAATTGCCTTGTGCTCCTCGTCCGGCTGCCAAATATCCAAAACCGCGTTAACAACCTCTAACGCGTAATCCATTTCCGTTCCGGTAAAGGATTCCGGAGAGTATTCGAAAATAAACCTCTCCCTGCCGTATTTTTCCGCAAGCTCTTTTATCCGCTTCGCGCCGTATACCGCAAGCTCCTTTATTTCGTCCTTGTTTTTGTTAAACACCACATCGCGTTGCAAGGTTGATGTGGAATTGTACAAATGCACAACGGCTTTTTTTACGCCGTTTAACGCCTCGAAAGTTTTCTCCATAATGTGATCCCTTGCTTGGGTTAAAACCTGAATTACCACGCCGTCCGGAATAATATTTCCGTCTATAAGGCTGCGCGTAAAAATATATTCGGTATCCGAAGCCGCCGGAAAACCAATTTCTATTTCAGTAAAACCTACCTTAGTTAAGAACTTAAAAAAATCAAGTTTCTGTTCCAAATCCATCGGAACTTCCAGCGCTTGGTTACCGTCGCGCAAATCCACACTGCACCAGTAAGGCGCTTTTGTTATGCGCTTTGCAGGCCATGTTCTCTGGCTGAATTCAAAGGACGGATAAGCGCGGTATTTTGAATGATTCATAGTTATTCCTCCTGTTAAGAATATAATGCGGCAGCGGCGGCAATTGCCGGCAAAGCGCAGCCGATATTTTAAAATAAAAAAGCCTTTCATCTCAACAAAGAGACGAAAGGCTGAACCTTACGCGATACCACTCTAATTTGCCCCACAAAAGAGGCACACCTTAAACGGATACAAACATACCCTGCCGTTATAACGGGCGGCACCCGGCGGCACCTACTTAGTTTCAGGCCGCGACTCCAAGGCGAGTTCGGTTTTCCTTCCCTGCGGCTTCGCACCAAATCGCCGCTCTCTTTAAGCTTCGGGAAAACTTACTACTCCTTTTCAACGTCGTAATTTATATTGTTGTGTAAACATTGACTTGCTTATTTTACCTTCGAAAGTAAAACAATTTTATCACGAAAAAAATGAGGTGTCAAATAAAATTTTTTAGAGAGATACATTAAAGGGCGCGGCGAGCGCAAAATTAATAAAACCGCAACAGCAGACGTTCAATTTTCCGCATAAAACCGCATCAGCAGCTCTTCAATTCTCCTCATATCCGGTTCGCGCGGCAATTTTGTGGCGTTCGCCGCTTTTTCAAACTTTTCCTGATACTCGTTGGCTAAAACAAAAATTTCATCAAACCTGTAGTTTCCTCCGCGCAAATCCATTAGAAAATTGCGTTCCGCGTTGCGTTTGGTAATTATCCCTTTGCCGTTTAAAATATCCGTTCCGGTGATTAGCAGGCGTATAAGATGCATTGCGTGCTTGAATAAACGCGCATCGTCCTTTTTGTTGTTGCGGTGGTTAAGTTTGTTGTAGGTTTTTACGGTATTGCTCAGTTCCGAATAAATACCTATAAAATCATTTATAGGGTAGTTTTTCAGGTTAACATCGAATTTAAGCACATCGCCATCCGTGTAAATTTTTATCGCGCCGCCGTCAAAGGATGTGTACGTCCTTTTGAAATGCTCAAGCTGCGCGCTTAACGCGTTGCGCAGATGCTTTAATTTTTCCCGTTCACCCAAGCTATCGTGGCACAGCGCGTTTTGCAGGCGGCGAAGCTGTGCGGTTGCGTAGTTGCCGAAACTGGTTATTACCCGTGCCGAAAGAAATAATTCCGCGTTTTCGCGCAGTATTTTCCCTTTTTCGGTTATAACCGCAAAGCAGTCCTCTTCCGTCCCCAAAAGTTCAAGCGCGTTTGGGTTGGCTTCGGCGCAAAGCCGCACGAACTTCTTTAACCCGTAGATAACGGTATCGGTTTGCAAATCCTCGAACTGCTCAAAACTTGTTAAGCCAAACAGATACTTTTTATCCTCAAGCAATACGCCGCGCAAATCGGCGTCGCTGTTTTCGTTGTTGGTTCCATAACCACGCGAACCGCTTAGGGTTAGATAGATTATATTTTTAAGATCCGAATTATTCCGCAGGAAGTTGTATTCCGGCCCTTTTATCAGTTCAGTTGCATTCATTTTCCCACACCCGCTCAATAATTTCCCTAAATACGGCGTCAGCCCGAAAGTAAGCACGGTTTTTCTCAAACTTCATGCCGTTAAGACGCACGGTAAAGCTGTTTATTTCCTGCGTAAAGTACGCTATAAGCTTTTCGTTGCGTTCTATTTTCAGGGTTTCATCGGAAGACGCCTTAATTGCTGTAAGCTCTTTTATTTCCGAAAGGATTTCCGGAGGTATTGCGGTTTCCGCCAAAGTTTTGTCGTATTCCATATATGGCATAACGCCGTGCTGATGAATATAGTTCAGGTTCGCAATAGGGCGCAGAACGTAAAAATACCGTTTCAGCTTTGAGGTATCCTCCGATAGAATCTGCGCCAACTTGTTTTTGGCAATACTTAAATAGTGGTGGCTTACGGCTATGGGATTAAAAAAACTCGCCGCTAAATTTTGTAACAGGCCGGTAACACGCTCGTTTTTTACGTAAACTTCGTTTGAAGAAAGCCACTCAAGCATAACCGCGTTGGATTTTATTATATGCTTTATAAATTTTCTAATATCCCAGCCGTTTATGTCGAATACGGAATCGGCGGGATATTCGATAAAATCCATTTTATCAAGGACCGTCAGGTACCAATCCTTTTTATGCACGTAAATAAACCGGCAGTCATAATCGGAATCGGCAGAGGCGAAGCCCCAACCCCGGCTGCCTGACTCAACGGCAAGCGGGATTTTTACGTTATATTGTTCTTCGGTTGCGTATAGTTTGTTTTGAATTTGTTCTTTTATATCGGTCATCTACAGTTCACTATTCCTCTCATCTTCATCCAGCCGTTTTAAAATTTGAGCCTGCCTTTTCCCGTTCAAATACTTAACGCACGATAGTACGGCAAAGGCGAAAATTGTTGTACCGATAAAGGTAAATACCAACGTTGCGGCAAAAACACCCGCGCCGGTTTCTTTATAACGCTCACCGTATTTAACGAAATTCAAAACACCGTTAATCACAGTTACCGTAATTCCCGCAACGATACTGTTTAACAAGGGAATTGCGGTCGCTCTTTTTTCATTTTCATGCATATCAATCCCAAGCGTAATATGTCGTACTATCATGTAAATTGACATCCCGAAAAAACATAATATCTCAACTGCATATTGCTCAAACGGAGCGTCTAACAAAAACTGTTGTACAAGTATTGAAGCGAGAAGCACAATCATTAGAATACCGTAGGCTTCGCTGTTTATTTTACGCTTATGCGCTAAAACTCTTTCATCGTGCGTGTTTGGTCTTTCCATTTTCATTCCTCCCAAAATAAATCGTTTAATGTTTTGCCAAGTGTTTTGCAAACCGCAATGCACAGGTTCAATGTGGGGTTATATTCCCCCGATTCTATCAACCCTATTGTTTGCCGCGTAACTCCTATGGCCTTTGCCAAATCTTCCTGTTTCATATCCGCTTCCATCCGTGCAATTTTCATCCTCTTGTTTTTCATACAATGCCTCCTTTCGTAGTCATAGAATACACTATATCACTCTCGATGTCAAGTATATATTGCACAATTTTTTTATGATTTAAATTTAGCACTAAATCAGCCATGAGTTACCGCAAAATCTTCATAAATATTTCGCTAAATATTCTGAATACGAGCTTAACAAAAAAAACCCGATAAGCGCGGTTTTGCGTTTACCGGGTTTTTTTGTTGCTTATACGGCAAATACATCGTTTATTATTCTCCCTAATATTCCAGCGACAGCAAAAAATCAGCGATGTGCATTGTTTTAATGCCTTGATAATTTCCTCCGGCGAATTCATCCGTTCGCAAAACATATTTCGGATAATTGTCTTTTATCGCAAGCAGGCGGTCGTATTCACGCGTTTCTGTCTTATCGGATACAATCCTTTCGCAAATCTGTACATATATTTTGTTTTCTTGCTTCACCGCAACAAAGTCTATTTCGCCGCCGGGAAGCTGACCTACCGCAACATCATACCCGCGCCGCAAAAGCTCTAAGTAAACCACGTTTTCAAGCATTGCCGCCACGCTCTGCGGTGTGTAGCCAAGAACGGAATACCTCATTGCGGGGTCGCAGACGAAAAACTTTTCCTGCGTTTTTAAATGCTCTTTTCCCTGAATATCGTATCGGGAGCACCGGTGCAGAATAAATGCTCCCTCAAGCTTGCTTAGATAGCTGTAAACAGTTTCATTATCAATAGTGCGATTTTCTGATTTCAAATATTTAGATACGGACGCCGCGGAAAATGTACGCCCAATATTATCAAAAGCAAAACGGACAATACGTTCCAACTGGTCAACCTTGCGTATTTCATTGCGTTTTACAATATCGGTATAGATTGTTGAGTTGTAGATATCCCGTACAATAGAATATGCTTCATCGGCTGAATATTCCCGCAAATGAACTGCGGGAAAACCGCCGTAACGTAAGTATAGCGCAAACTCGGCGTGCAAAGAGCCAACTGTGCCGTATTTTTTGCGGAAAGTCAGATATTCGCCGAAGGAAAGGGTAAACACACGTAGCCCAATGAAACGCCCAGTAAGATAGGTTGAAATTTCGCTCGACATCATGCGGGAATTTGAGCCGGTTACATAAATGTCCGTATCGAAGTCTGTCATAAAAGAATTGACAGCCTTTTCCCAATCCTTTACCTCCTGTATTTCATCAAAAAATAAATATGTCCTGCCATTTGCGAAAATCCTGCCTTTTACTTCATTGTAAAGGTTCTTTGCCGTTTTTATCTCATCATAGCGCATTGAATCAAAATCATAGAATAATATTCGTTCGTCAGGTACACCGCGTTCTTTTAGCCTTTCGGCAATCATTTTAAGAATGGTGGATTTTCCGCATCTGCGAACACCGGATAGCACTTTCACAAACGGCGTATCAATGTAGGGTGTAATTTTTTCAATATATAAAGGGCGTAAAACCATATAATTCACTCTCCTTTTGCTCAAGTATGCCGCAGTATCCGAAAAATGTCAATATTTTTGCGGTTATAACCGGAAACAATTCACAAATGAAAAAGCTCCCAACGGGATTTGAGCCGGTGGCTTTGTTCTTACAATTGTTTTACAATTACTTTGTAATTATTTCATCAACAATTTGCTAAGGTATATTGATTTTTTTACTCAAATGTATTATCCTTACTTTGCCAAGGGATATTTTCTCGGAAAAAGCAGAAACACGGGAAATTATGTACATAAACTTACAAAAGGAGCAGCTTAAATCTTGAAAAAATATATCATGTTATCCGTCACTGTTTTGTGGGTAATATTTATATACTGCAATTCACTCCTAAACACGGATACATCGTCCTCGCACAGCGGGTTTGTGCTTAACCTCATTCAAAATGCGGCGGGCTTTATAGGAGTTTCGCCCAAATTATTTACCGAGCACTTAATTCGCAAGACGGCGCATTTTTGCGAGTACGCGTTGTACGGGTTTTTGCTGTGCGTTACGGTAAGGGCTTGGTACGGCGGCTTTAAAAGCCGTATTTTTATGGTGCTGTTTTTAGGGCTTATCGTGCCCGTCTCAGACGAGTTTCTTCAGCTATTTGCGGACGGCAGAGTTGGTGCCGTGCAGGATGTTGTTTTGGATTTTAGCGGGTTTGTGGCAGCGGCAATCCTTTACGCGGTATTAAAGCGGCTTGCGCGGTTTCACAAAAATAAACGGAATAGAGGGGTAAAATGGCAGTTTTAGTATGCGGCGGCGCGGGATACATCGGTTCTTTTTGCGTTAGGGAACTTAAAAAGGCAGGTTATGAGTGTATAGTTTACGACAACCTATCGGAAGGGCACCGCAGTGCGGTGAACGGTTTTACGCTAATAGAGGGGGATTTACTCGAAAGTGTAAAATTAGGGCAGGTTTTCTCAAATTATAATATTGAAGGAGTAATTCATTTCGCGGCTTTCGCATTGGTTGGCGAAAGCATGAAAACGCCTGTTAAGTATTATGAAAACAATCTTTCCGGTACGGTTAATTTGGTAAAGGAAATGGAAAAGGCAAAAGTTAAAAATATAATATTTTCTTCAACCTGCGCGGTGTACGGCGAAACAACCCAAATACCCATTAACGAGGAAACCGCCGTTAACCCCTGCAACCCGTACGGGCAAACCAAGCTTGCCGTTGAACAGTTTTTGCGTTGGTGCGATATCGCGTACGGCACAAAATCGGTTTGTCTGCGCTATTTTAACGCCGCAGGCGCCGCCGAGGACGGCAGCATAGGAGAGGACCATCTTTTGGAAACACATCTCATTCCGCTTATATACCGCGTTGCGCTGGGACAGAGCGAAAAAATACATATTTTCGGCGGGGATTACGCAACGCCCGACGGAAGCTGTATAAGAGATTACATTCATGTTAAGGATTTGGCCGGCGCGCACGTAAAGGCTCTGAATTACTTAACCGGCGGCGGTAACAGCCAGGTACTGAACCTGGGAACCGGCAAAGGCGTATCCGTATTGGAAATGATAAATGCCGCGAAAAAAATAACCGGAAAAGATATTCCGTACGATATTACCGCACGCCGCGAGGGGGACCCTGCGGAACTTGTGGCTTCCTGCGAAAAGGCAAAAAATGTTTTAGGATGGGAAGCCGCCTACAGCGGAATTGAAACTATTTTAAGCGACGCGTGGTTATGGCACAGCACACATCCAAATGGGTACGGGGATAGGGCTAATACTAAGTCCGTTTGAAAAGTTTGAAACCGGCGCTTGAAAAATGCCGAAAATCACGGCGGTTTTGGGGGCTTGGCTTCAACTTTTTAAATTGGAATTAGTATTAGGCGGAGAAAATATGAAAATAAATAGAGTACTGTTGGGTTTTAATCTTTTTTTTACCGTTTTAATTCTTGCTTGTATTTTGTATTTTTCATTAAGCGGCATAGACAATAGCGTTAACGACAGCAGAAAACTAACGGATATCATTGTAAAAATAATATATAAATCAGATTATACTCAGGAAGAATACGAAAAACTGCATCAGGTTGTACGCAAAAGCGCGCACGTTGTTTTATACGGTTTGTTCGGTGCGGTACTTGGTTTGTGGGTTAAACTTGGTTCGGTTCGGTTTTCGCGAAAAAAATTATTTATTTGCTGCGTAGCAATATGTGTAGCTTTTGGTTTTGCCGACGAGTGGGTTAAGCAATATGTTCCGGGGAGGCACTTTCACGCGGGCGAGGCGGTATTAAACGTTGTATCGGCGGCAACGGGGCTATGCATAATAAAAGGGAGTGGGAAGAAAAGATGAACGAGAACGACGGCAGCAGGGAAATTGAGACAATAAGTTTTGTTGAGGAAGAAAACCCCAAGCTGATTCCGAATGACCAACTAAGCAATGTGGAAACTTCCAGGTGGCTTACCGATATTATAGAGCGTCTTGCACCGTTACAAAAGGATTGTGTTAACAGTTATTATAACGACCACATGTCCATTGCCGAAATTGCGGAAAAGTATGAAATAGGCGAAGATGCCGTAAAAACCCGTTTGGCTTTGGCTAAAGATAAAATTCAAAAGGAATTGGAAAAACAAAGTAAAAAGCAGGCTATGTGGAATAAAATTTCAAGCTTTAACACGAACGACAACGAAAGAAAGTTTGCGTCGGTAATTATGTCCGGGCCCGCCTCGCTGCAAACGGAAGCGGAAAAGCATGAAGAGCAGGAGCACAAAGGATGGCTTAACTTTAAAACTATAATTGCTTTCGCGGCTACGGCGGTGGTTTTGGCGGCGATTATAGGCATTTCCGTTTTTATTTCCAACAGACCCGCCCCTACAAAACCGTTAGTTAGTGAAAGCAGAAGCACCGTACCGGAAGCGGAACCGGCGGTTATGGCCGAACCCGAAACAGAGACGGAACAGGAAGCGGAAACAAGCGCCGAAACCGATGTTGCAACGGAAACCGAAACTGATACCGAGGCAGGTACGGATTCGGAAACCGATGCGGGTACGGATTCTGAGATTGATGCAAGTACGGATTCGGAAACAGATGCAGTATCGGAAGTAACTGAAGCCGATTCGGAAGCGCCGCCGGCGGAAGAAGCACCACCCGAAGTAGAAACGCCGCCTGAAGTTGAAGCGCCACCCGAAGAGGAAGCACCGCCCGAAGAGGAAACACCGCCGGAGGGAGAAGCGCCACCCGAAAGTGAAGCACCGCCCGAAGAGGAAACACCGCCGGAGGGAGAAGCGCCACCCGAAAGTGAAGCGCCGCCCGAAGAGGAAACACCGCCGGAGGGAGAAGCGCCACCCGAAAGTGAAGCGCCACCCGAAGGTGAAGCGCCGCCCGAAGAGGAAGCACCCGCCGAAGGTGAAACACCACCGGAGGGTGAAGCGCCACCCGAAAGTGAAACACCGCCCGAAAGTGAAACGCCGCCCGCCGAAGCGGACGCAGCTTCCGGAACCGAAGGCAGCCAATCGGTATTGGAAGGTTGGGTTGATACCCGCAGAATGGGCATTACGGACGAAATTCTATCTAACATGATAGATTCCGGCGAGATACCGCCAAATACTGCATATTTGTTTTTAGAGAACAACGCAATTTCGGATGTATCGCTGTTGTACGAATTAACAGATTTAAAGGTTTTGTATTTGCAGGGCAACCCCATAGACGAGGGCAGTTTGGAGGCTTTGAAGCAGGCGCTTCCGGAATGCGTTATTCATTATTAAAATTAAAACGAGGGCAGAATTATGTTAAATATCGCAAAAGATATCGCTGATTTACCGAATGGAGAATCATTTATAATTTTTCTGGGTCAGGCGGGGTTCGCTTTTAAAAGCGCCGCCGGAACGCTTATCGGCTTGGATTTGTATTTGTCGGATTGCGTTGCCGAGTATGACAAGTATAAGCGGCTTATGCCGTATATTTTAGAGCCGGATGAAATCGCCTTTGACGCGCTTATAGCAACCCACGCCCATTACGACCATTTTGATTACGGCAGTATGGCGCAGCTTATGGAAAACGGCGCAACAAAGCTTTACGCGTCTCATAACTGCGAATCCGAGGTTTTAAAACTTAATATGAAAAACGACGGTATTACCTACGTAAAAGCAGGTGATACCGCCGTTTTCCGGGATATTAAGCTTGAGTTTGTTTTTTGCGACCACGGAAAATCCGCTCCGGACGCGGTGGGAGTTGTAATTGATATTGACGGAAAACTTGTTTACATAGCCGGAGATACCTGTTTGCGGCTTGATAAAGTTTCAGAAATAACAAAAGGACGCACGTTTGATATTATGATTGCGCCGATAAACGGAGCTTTCGGCAATTTAAACGAAGTTGAAGCGGTTAAATTATGCGAAGCGGTTAAGCCGAAAATTATAATTCCGTGCCATTTTTGGAATTTTGCCGAACACCACGGAGATCCGGGAAAGTTTATTGAAGAAACAGAAAATAAGCTTCCGGGGCAAAAATATACGCTTATGAGAATGGGCGAAATAAGCCCTCTCTGACAAATTTAATTATGCAAGCGTGTGAAATAAGCCGTTTGCGACAAATTCATACGATTTGTTCAAATTGTAAATCAAATCCTCGTTTTCTGAAATTATACCGTATTCAACTACGGCGGTGCCTTTAAAGCCGATTGATTTCAGAAACGAGGAAAAGTATTTAAAATCGACGTCTCCCTGCCCTAACGGAATTTCCTTTTTAAGGCGCGGCCAATCCGTATCGCCGCCGCTGTAGTCGCTTATATGCAGGTGCGGCACAAGGTTATTCTCCCACAAAAATGAGCTTTCGCATGTTTCTTTAAGAGATTTATGAAACTCCGCCTGCCTTACGTCTATCGTAAATTTTACTTCCTGCCCATACATTTCCCACAATTTTTTCATGTGCTCCAGTGGTTTGTAAGTGTTGCAAACTATGTTTTCAATTGTCAAAATAAGATTATACTTAACGGAAATTTCCTTTAATATAGCAAACGCGTTTAAATTAACGTCAATCTTTTTATCCGAGGCAAATCCGCCCCAAAGATGAAGCACAAGGAGTTTTACGCCGTATTTTTCCGCAACGGAGCAGTTAAACTCAAACAGACGCAAAGCGGCCTCAATATCGCCGGGCTCGTTTCGGCTAATTAAATCCCCAATCCGTTTGTTCATATGCATCGAATAAAAATTAGCTCCGCCTTTTGCCGCCAATGCAATTTCGGCTTCTTTTTCCGCGTATTCTTCGGGAAAATCCGCAAAACGGTCAAACATAAACAGCTCAAACCCTTGATAGTTAATTTTAGGCTGCAACTTGGCGATAAGCGAGTGGTCATAATTATTTTTTTTGTTAATGAAAGTGCCTGTTGAGCACAAAACCATGTTTTCTCGCATAAAATCTCTCCTTTTAAATAAAAAAACCCGTTTGCAACAGGCTTTTGAGCGTTTGGCTTGGCAACCGATAAGATTATAAAAGCCCTTATACCTCTTCCGGAAACACGTAGGGGGGCCGCCGCTATACAATAGCAACGGGTGAAACCGGAGTGATATAAGGGCATTTTACCTTATAACTTAATATCAACAAACTGAGCCATGTCGTCCATCATTTCCGCAATAACCTCGCCCTTTTGCTCCACCATTTCAAGCGCCTTTTTCATCATGCTGAAGCTTTGCGTTTCGGCAGTTTCATACTGGGAAATTGCCATTGATAAACTTGGTATATCCATATTGGAAATTCTCCTTTCGCAAGAAAATTTAATAAATCCCTAATTCTTTTTAAGCATATTCGGCTTGTAAAAGTATGTTAATTCTACATCGTCTTTCCGTGCAAAATACTTAACATGTTTGTTTTTTAAAAGTAAAAAATTTCTTGATATCGAAATTATACGTCATAAAAATACAAATATTTTTTTAAAATCGCACTTGACTTTTAGAGCCGCTCCATACTGTATAGTATATTTATCCGCAGAAAATATCTTCGAAAGGGGGATTTTAATGCACGAAAATCAGAAAAAACCCGAATTGTATTCAATTGGCAGGCTGTCGAAAACGGTTTCGGTATCGCCCGATACGCTTCGTTATTACGATGAAATAGGTCTGTTTGCACCCGCGTACACTTCGGAGGATACAAAGTACCGTTATTACGTGCCGGAGCAGGCAAGCACGCTGGCGAGAATTATTGAACTTAAAGAATACGGCTTTTCGCTCGGCGAAATAAAGGAAATGCTCCCTTACGATGAGGTGTCGTTAATTGAGCTGTACCAAAAAAGGTACTGGAAATTAACGCAGGACAACAGAAGAAATCAGGAAATATTGAACAAGCTCGCAAATAAATTAAAACGATGCAAGGAGGAAAAAATTATGAAAAGCCGGGTTCTTATAGTTGACGATGCGGAATTTTTGCGCCGAATGGTGCGTGAACTGTTAAGCAAAGCAGATTTTGAAATAGCGGGTGAAGCGGCGGACGGCAACGAGGCAATTGAACTTTATAAAACTTTATCTCCGGATTTGGTTATTATGAATATTGTTATGCCCGAACGCGACGGCATTTGGGCACTGCAAAAAATAAAGGAGATAGACGCGGACGCGAATGTTGTTATGTTATCCGCGTTAGGGCGGCAAAAAATTGTTTTGGAAGCGTTAATATCGGACGCGCAAAATTTTGTGGTAAAGCCTTTTATGCCGGAAGTATTGATAAACGCGATAACCTCGGCTCTTACCGGTGAAAAAAGCCTTAACCGCGAAACGCTTAAATTAATGCGCGACAAATGCGCGAACAGTACGCAGATTCTTTCGCAGGCGGAAATTAACGAAATAATAAGCGCCGGATACAACGGCAAGGTTCCCAAAGATTTGATGCTTAAATTAAAAGGGAACGATGCCAACAGCGATGAAAAACCTGATTACGGAAAACCTGATGCCGAAGAACTCAATTCCGGAAAAGCGGAAAAGGAAGACGAAATTTTGGGGCTGCTTACTAAGCTTGTTAAGGGGCAGGAGGAAGTTAAGGAGTTGCTTTTGCGGCTGAACGAGAAATAAGCAAAATGGCGAAAACGGCGCAGCATTTTTTGCTTATAGAGGGGCGTGACGCCTTGTTATGCTAAACACGCTGCGGATTTAAACGCCAATAGTTGCCCGTCCGGGGGTTATAAAAAGCCGTTAAGCGGTTTAAATCGCTTAACGGTTTTTATGTGCGGTGGAGAAATAAAAATATTGTTTTAGATCGTCCGGTTTGAGTTGGAATTTTATGACGCTATCGCAGCTTCCCTTATAATGCGGTTCACTTCGTCAACGGATACACCAACTTTTTTGGCTATTTCCTTCTCATTAAGACCAAATTCGTTGTAAACCAATACCTTGCCTTCGTCTTTGCCTTCAGCTCTACCTAATAAAACGGCCGCTTCCAATGCATCCATCGTATACGCCTCCTTGGCTACATAGGCGAGCAGCGCGGTGCTTTTCCGCGCGACCAGCCTTATCAATATTTGGGTTCAATTCATGGTATTCTTTAAGAGCTTCCTTAAGAGTGTAATCACCCGCCATTTGTCGAAACTTATCCGTTAAAGCTTGCTGCAACTCCTGTGATTCTAAATTGTACTTTTCACAGTAAACCTTAAAAACGCTGTCATTATGACCCATGAGGCAAAACGCCGCAAAATACTTGAATACATCCACATATTTTGCCTCACTTAGCCCTTCGTCTAAATGATTGAGATTAATCTCTATTATTTGCAGTTTATCATTATAAATCCTGTTCGTTTCCTGCTCGCGCAGGGATATGTATTCCACTAAAGAATTACTGTCCGGATTCTTTTGATTGATGAAAATTATAACCGTTTTCTTTATATCCTCGAAAGACATGCCGACTTCCAACTGGGAAGCAATCTGCTTACAAGCATAAAACAGGCAGCGGTCTTTATGATTTTGATAATACTTGCGTTGTGCCTCGATATTGTATATCCTGACGTTGCCTATACGCGCCGTAATATCAAGCCGTATCTTTTTTAATTTTGGATCAATCGAAATAACTTCTGCCTGTGTGCTAATTTCGATATCGCTGAAATCCTCGTTAAAAAGCGACTTTAAGAAGGATGCACAGATTTTCTTATCGCCCATCCATCGCTGAAATACCGGGTCGGATAACGGATGTAAATCGTAATCTCCAATTTTTTTTGTTATGGGAGTTTTAATATCAGCGTTGTTTTTGTCCGTAAGCAAAACCTTTTGTGTTAAATTGCCCATTAAGCACCTCTTTTAATTCGCAATTTATTTTGATGCCGTCTCATGAAAACAAGATAGGATAGTAACAGTAGCATTAAGCCGTTGAAAATTATAGGCTTATTTTAACAGGAATTTTCATGTATGTCAAAAATTCAACACTTAGTCGGTCATCGTTACTTTGGGCGAAATCTGCGCGTATATCCTTGCGGTTTATAATCCATGATCGGTGCATATTGTTGCACTTTATTGTACATTACCGCTTGAACCGGACGACGGCGGGCAAGAAAGCATCTGTTCCTTCTGATTTTGAGCAATAATAGAATCGAAAGCCTCCGCAATTTACTTAATTGATGAAGCATTTACTTTATAAAAATCAGTTTTTCGCACCGCCTCTGCGTTTTTATCAAAAAAAATCCGATTCTAAGGGAAGAACTTCAAGTTCGCAATCAGCAAACTTATCAAGCTTTGAGGGGGGCTGCATTATGCCGACAAAATCCATAACTAAAAATGGAGCGGACGCGTCACAATCCTTTGTTTTTATTTTTAAGCCGAGCTTGATGCTTGAATCTCGTGGCTTTTTACGAAATATTTTACGTTTAATTAAAGAAGGTAAAGATAACATGCCGAAAATCGCCGCGCCAATTGCTGCGCTTTTTAAAACTCCCGATATACCTCCTCCGTAATCTGATGAGTGTATAGCTCCAACATATACAAAAATGCCAAATACTATCCATCTTGCCGCCTTAGAAATTTTTCCGTGTCCTTCTTCGTCAAAAAAGCTGTATCCGATTAAATCGGAAAAATCACGAATTTTACTGACATTCATAAAATACGGTGTGGAAAACGCCCACTTTTATTTTATTCTCGCCGCTATTCTTTCAGCGAACGCTTCATACTCGGAAGCGATATATTCAAAAGGCGCTACTTTTTCCGCTTCCCTGCGGATAAGTGCCGCTAACTCTTTAACAGCATTACAATATTCCTTCATTGTTTCAACAGCGTCCTGCGTATTTTCAACAAACGTTATGCCGCGCACAAGCTTGTTTGACGCGTCTGCCTTTTCCGATACCGCAATTATTCCGGAATTCTGTAAACGGTGAGCTTCAAGGCCGAATTGGTTTGCCAATATTTTTCCCTGAAAAACGATATCCGAAATATCCTTGCTTAATTTTACGTTTTTACTTTCGTTTTCATTTCCGCTCAGCAGTTTTTTAAGCTTTAAAATTTCTTCCGCAAGGTTTTCGAATGATGCCGCAAGTTTTTGAAGGCGGGGAGGGTATGCAAGCAATAAGTTTGCGGTTTTTAAATATTCTTCGTTGCCGCCGCTTCTTTCGGTTTCAATTTTAGCGTTAAACGCGCAAATGTTCATTGAAAAGGCAAAATCTTCTATTTGATAAACCGTGCTTTTAATTTGCTCCGTGTCCGCAAATTCGGTTTTTAAAAAATCTTTGGCGCGGTAAAGTGCGCTAATTTCGAGGTTAAGTCTATCCGCCATAAACATATATCCCGCGCCGGTGCTTACGCTCTTTGCCGCTTTCTTCATCTGCTCCGCTATGTTTTGGCCGCAATTAATCTCGTTTTCAACCAAAAGCGCGGCTTCATCAATTTTACTTTTGATATCATTTGTTACTTCACCTCGCAAAAGCAGCATAATATCCCGGATAATTTCCAGCACACCGGGCTTTTTTTCGGCGAGGTCTGCGGTTAATTTGTCGTAAGAATTATCAATGGGTATAAACACCTCTCTGCCGCAGCCTATACGCTCTGTTTCAATTCCCGAAAAAAACCTCAGCAGGTTCATTTGAAACATCATATCGTCCGTGTGTTTCAGTAAGAAGTATATTTTTTCGTACATGTCAAATACCGTTTGCCCGTTCGCGGCTTCGCCCGCAGCGAATTGTTCGGCGGCATTTCCCGCCTCTTGCGCTGCCGCCGCAACATCTCCAACCCTTTGCGCAAAATTATACACCTCTTGCGATACTGCCAATGTAGTTTTGCCGCTTTTTCCGGCGGCAATGGCGGCGTTTTTCGCGGTTTCGGAAAGGTTTTGCGCATAATCCTTAAAACCGGATAAAACGGACGCAATCTTCTCCAAGTTCCCTTTAATACGAATCATAACATCGTTTGGCATCATTTCGATTTCCTCCTTTAAATAATGAAGATTTTCATTTTTGCTTTTGCGCGCAAGCGAAGGAGTAATGCCAAAATAGGCTTTAAACGCGCGGGTAAAACCCTCGTGCGAAAAATAGCCGTATTTTAATGAAATATCAAGTACGGTAGCATTTGTTTGTTCAATTTCCAGCCGTGCAAGCTCCAAGCGGCGTTTTTTTACGTATTCCATAACCGGTTCGCCCACCGTTTCCCTAAAAAGGCGCTGAAAATGTGTTTTGGAGAAAAACAGCCGCTCGGCGAGCTTTGAAACATTTATCTCCTGCGTAAGTTCCTGCTCAATAAATTCAACCGATGAGTTTATAGCCGGGTTTTGATTTTTCATGAAAATTCCTCCGTTCGCGCATGTTTATAATAGAGGATTTATCAAATAATTTCTTGACCGCAAATACCATAATACCGATACCGTGCCAAAATTTTATTCTAAGCTGCCCCGCCGTTTAGCGCTTAAAAGTGCGGCAAAAAAAATTTTTTTTAACATGTAATGTTTTAAACCGATACGAGGTTTAATAGTTAAAAGGCAAGAAAAAAAGCCTAATACTAATTCCAATTTAAAAAGTTGAAGCCAAGCTTCAAAAATCACCGTAATTTTCGGCGTTTTTCAAGCGCCGGTTTCAAACTTTTTAAACGGAATTAGTATAACAAAACAAATTGGAGGTTTTAATTATGAAAAAGAGCAAAAAAGCAATAAGTATTACCGCGTTACTTTTGGTTTTGGCAATGCTGTTTTCCGCCTGTTCCGCAAGCGGGGGCGGCACGAGTATGGCGCCAAGCTCCCCGCAAAGCGAAACTGCGGCAAGCGGACCGGCGCAAAGAAACGAGGGGCAGTCCTTACCCGCAAGCGACTCTGGGCCGGAAAACAATGAGCAATTCGCTCCCGCGCCAAGCACGTCTATCCAAGCCGCTAAGCCGCAAATCGGGCAAAACCAGCAATATACAGAGGAAGTATACTCTGCGGCGGATAACGGTTTTAACGGCGAACCGTTCCCGCCAAGCGATGAGGAATATTTGAATATAAGGGAAAACGCCGAACAGGACGTATCCGAAAACCCGCTGTTAACCTTCGGGCTTAAGGTGGATACCGCCTCCTACCGCAATATCACCCGCTTTATTGATGACGGCGCTCTGCCCCCTTCGGACGCCGTGCGAATTGAAGAAATGATAAATTACTTCAATTATGATGAAATTCTTACCGAAACCTATGACATACCGTTTTCGGTTTACACGGAAATCGGCCCATCTCCGTTTGATACTTCAAAGGAAGTGGCGTTTGTGCGCGTAAAATCCAGAGAGATAGACCGTTCTCAAATGCCTTCCAGCAACCTTACATTTTTAATCGATACCTCCGGCTCGATGGATACCTACGACAAACTGCCGCTCTTAAAATCCGCGTTTTCACTGCTTGTTGAAAACCTAACGCAAGACGATAAGGTTTCGATAGTAACATACGCGGGAAGCGCGGGCGTTGTGTTAGATAGCGTATCCGGAAATCAAAAGGATAAAATTCTTAAGGCTATAGATAAACTGAACGCATCCGGAAGCACGGCGGGGCAAAAGGGTATTAACACCGCCTACGATCTTGCCGAAAAGAATTTTAAAGCCGGTGCGAACAACCGTGTAATTTTGGCAACGGACGGGGATTTTAACGTAGGCGTTTCAAGCGTTAACGATTTGGAGCGTTTGATAAGCAAAAAACGCGAAAGCGGAGTGTATCTTTCAATATTGGGCTTCGGAACCGAAAACCTGAAAGATAACCGCATGGAAACTCTGGCTAAAAACGGTAACGGAAATTACAGCTACATCGATTCCGTACAGGCGGCAAAAAAAGTTTTGGCAGACGAACTTTCCGCCAATCTCTTTACCATAGCGGACGATGTTAAAACCCAAATTGAGTTTAACCCCGCGCAGGTTTCATCCTACAGGCTTATCGGCTACGAGAACAGAATGCTTGACAACCGCGATTTCGACAACGACAGGGTGGATTCCGGCGAAATAGGCATAGGCACCGATGTTGTGCTGATGTTTGAAATTACCCGCGCCGAAGGCGAAACGGGGCTTAAATATCAGCAGGAAGATACGGACACGCCGGATTATTCCGACGAATTATTCGAAGTTAAAATACGCTACAAAGACCCCGGTGAAAGCGAAAGCAAGCTTATTACCCATGCCGTTAAAGCCCTGCGCTACACCGATTTTAATTCCGCGGATTTTAACTTTGCGGTAAGTGTTGCCGCGTTCGGGCATTTGCTCAAAAATTCCCCATATACCGGCGCGGTATCGATTGAACGCGTGCGAGCAACGGCGCTTGACTCACTGGGATACGATAACGGCGGCTACCGCAGTGAATTTATAAACTTGCTTGATAAGTATATGCGAATTGTTGGCAGATAACCCCGGCTCTTTCTAATACTTCATCTATCCGTATTTACCGAAGTTTTTTAAAAGGCAGCCGCAAAAGCGGCTGCCTTTTAAATTTTCTATTCTTGATATTTTTGGCCGAAGGCTTCAATTGCGCCCGCGTCCTGTAATTTTTGAAGCGCAGCGTTTATTTCGTTTAAAAGCTCAGTATTTCCCTTTTTAACCGCTATTGCGTATTCCTCATTTTCAAACGCCGCCGCGTCTTCCACCAAAACAAGACCGGGGTTTTTTGCCGCTAAGGATGCCGCAGGGGCGGAGTCTATAACAACCGCGTCAATTTTTCCGTTAACCAAATCCATTACGGCGTCCGCGCCTTTGTTATAGCGGGTTAACACCGCTTCCGTTTCGGACATAATCATATCGCCGGTGTAGCCAAGCACAACGCCAACCGCTTTGCCGTTTAAATCCGCGGCGCTTTTAACCTCGGATGCTTCAGGTACGATTATTACCTGTTTCGCCACGTAATACGTATTGGAAAAATCCGCGTTTTGTTTGCGTTCTTCTGTTACGGTCATACCTGCCATAACAAAATCCACCTTGCCTGTTTCAAGCGCCACAAGCAGAGAATCAAAAGGCATATTTTCGATTTTTATACTCTTGCCTAATTCTTTGCCAATTTCAAGCGCTATCGCGATGTCGATACCGTCAAAGTTGTCGATAAGCGGGTTTTCCGTTGCGACAAACTCAAACGGTGCAAATTCCGCGTTTGTACCCATAATAATTTCCCCGCCGCCGGTACTCGCGGCGCTGCCTTCCCCGCTTTCGGAACCGTCTGTGCCTATGCTTTCAACAACTTCTCCCCCGGCGTTTGTGCCTGTGCTATCTTCCCCGCCGCCGGAATTGCACCCGGCAAGTGATAGCGCCATAACGGCGCAAATGGCAACAAGCGCCAACTTGGTAAATAAATTTCCCTTCATTGAAGCAATCCTCCTTTGGATGCAGGCCGGCAGCGCAGCGTTTTTCGCGCCAACCGGCCAATTTTATAATATTTTACTTAAAAACGATTTTGTTCTTGGATGAGCGGGGTTTTTAAACAGTTCATCCGGTGCGTTTTGTTCTATAACCAACCCCTCGTCCATAAAAAGCACGCGTGAGCCTACCTCCCTTGCAAAACCCATCTCGTGCGTTACAACAACCATTGTCATACCGTCTGCGGCGAGGCTTGTCATAACTTCCAACACTTCGCCAACCATCTCAGGGTCTAAGGCGGAGGTGGGTTCGTCGAAGAGCATTATTTCCGGCTGCATCGCCAGGGCGCGCGCAATTGCAACCCTTTGCTTTTGCCCGCCGGATAATTGCGCGGGGTACGCGTTTTCCTTATCCAATATTCCAACACGCGCCAGCAGTTTTTTTCCTTCTTCCATGGCGGCGGCCTTTTCGGTTTTTTTAATCATTGTAGGCGCTAAGGTAACGTTTTCCATAACCGTTAAATGCGCGAATAAATTAAACTGCTGAAAAACCATCCCCATTTTCTGCCTTACGCGGCTTACGTTTACGCTGCCGGTGTTTATAAGTTCGCCGTCTATATAAATTTCGCCGGATGTAGGTGTTTCCAGAAGGTTAAGGCAGCGCAGAAAGGTGGATTTGCCCGAACCGGACGGACCTATTATTACAACCTTTTCGCCGTTCGCAATATTCTCGTTTATTCCGCGCAAAACATGCAAAGCGCCGAAACTCTTGTGTAAATCTTTAACGGTTATCAATTCAAGCCATCCTCCTTGGACGTAACTATCGGCGCGACCAGCCCTGGACGCATGGGCGAGCAGAGCGGCGGTTTCCCGCGCAACCAGGCTCTACCTTATATCGCTTTTGCGCAATTTTTTCTCGAACGCTGCAAACATTTTTGTAAGAAGCTTAATTACTATAAAATAGATTATCGCGGTGCCAAGCAGCGGCATAAACGCGGAAAAAGTACGGCTTCGGATAAATTCGCCCGCTTTCGCCAAATCCATGATACCCACGTAACCTATTATAGCCGTTTCTTTTATTAAAACAATAAATTCGTTGCACAAAGCGGGAAAAATGTTTTTTACGGCTTGCGGAAGCACAATTTTAATCATAGTTTGGGCACGTGTCATTCCAAGAGAAAGGCCTGCTTCCGTCTGACCGTAATCCACCGATAAAATACCGGCGCGAATAATTTCCGCAACATATGCCCCTGAATTTATACCAAAGGAAATTGCGCCTATAACCGCCGGGTGCCACCTAACGGAACCGAACACCACAAAATAAATTATTAAAAGCTGGGTTACCGCAGGCGTGCCGCGAATAATATCAATGTATCCGCGAGCGGGTAATTTAAGAGCTTTATATTTGCTCATTGAAGCAAAAGCGAGCGCGGTTCCTATAATTACGCCAAGCGCCGCCGCTAAAAATGAAACATATACCGTAACCGTAAAGCCTTGAATAATGAGGGTATACCGGCTCTCGGTTATAAAATTCTGTATAAAATCATCAAGTATACGAGAAAACCAATCTCCCACCTTAAAATCCTTCCCTTCCCGGATTGGGTATTTTTATCTGCAAATTCTGTAAAGCGGCCCGTATGCTTTGCAAGCGTTAAAATCCCTGCCGCCCGCGTCAATACCAAACGAATTCCAGCTTGCCGGGCGGAAAATTTTATCCTGCCGCACGTTATGCATACACACGGGAATTCGAAGCATGGAGCACAGCGTTATAACATCCGCTCCGAAATGCCCATAACCGAACGAGCCGTGGTTAGCTCCCCATGTATTCATTACCTGGTACGCATCCGTAAAATCTCCCTCTCCAGTTACGCGCGGCGCAAACCACGTACACGGCCATGTATAATCCGTGCGTTTCCACAAAATGTCCGAAACTTCCCGCGGCAAGCAAACCGTATAGCCCTCCGCAATTTGCATAACAGGCCCTATACCTTTTACAAGGTTAAGCCTTAGCAAAGTTACCGGCATTTCCGCACGCGTTTCAAAACGGGACGAATACCCGCCTCCCCGGAAATACCCCAAATCCGCCATATTCCATGTTACCGAGTTCATGCAGTTTTCTATATCCGTATCCGTAACTTCCCAAAACGGTTTTATAGCGGGTTCGCCGTTTTTATTTTTCATAACGCCGCTTGCGTCCGCCGCCGCCGCACCGGAATTTATAAGGTGTATAAACCCTCCGGCTTCTTTAGCTTTACCCGTAATATCGTAACCGGTAACGCGTTTTACCGATTCGGCAGACCAAAACGTGCGCACATCCGCAAAAACCTGCGCCGTTTGGTGCAAAAGCTTGCCGAAAAGCATGGAAACCGCATTTAACGTATCGTTCTCCGTTGCCAGTATGTAAGGTTCGCGAGCTCCGTTCCAGTCGAAACTTGAATTTAGCAAGCTTTCGGGAAAATCCGCGTTGGGGTAAAAATCCGTCCACTGTCTTTGCCCTTGAAAACCGCCCGCTATGGCGTTATGCCCAACCGCTTCTTCCTTCCATTTTTCCGGAAGGTTTTGGTTGCCGCTTAACATGTCCTTTATAATGCACATCATTTTAACCACAAATTCCAAATCCCGCTCTTTTCGCTCGTCAGAAAGTTTAAGCTCCGGCGGGTTTTTGTCAAAACCTATAACGCATTTTTGCTTAACCCATTCCATAGCCTTTTTAAATTCGGCTTCATCGAAAATACCCTCTTCCATCCGGCGGATGATTTCAACCTCGTCCACACTTTCAACGCGCATTCCCAAATATTCCTCAAAAAAATCCGTACTTATGGATGAACCCGCAATTCCCATACACATTGAGCCTATTTGCAAATAACTTTTGCCGCGCATTGTTGCCGCCGCAATTGCCGCCCTGCCGAAACGCAGAAGTTTTTCCTCCGCATCCGCAGGGATTTTGTTGGAATCGCCCATATCGCAAACCTCACGCCCGTAAATTCCAAACGCGGGCAAACCTTTTTGCGCGTGCGCCGCCAAAACCGCAGCAAGGTAAACCGCGCCGGGGCGCTCGGTGGCGTTAAAACCCCAAACTCCCTTTATTGTAAGCGGGTTCATATCCATTGTTTCGCTTCCGTAACACCAGCTTGCCGTAACGGTAAGCGTTATATCAACGCCCGCCTTGCGGAATTTTTCCTCGCAGGCGGCGGCTTCCGCCACACGGCCTATGGTTGTATCCGCAATAATAGCTTTAACCTTTGTTCCGTCCGAATAGTGAAGTTTGCTTTCGAATAAATCCTTTGCGGCCTTCGCCATTGCCATTGTTTGCTCTTCCAAACCCTCACGAACCTTAAAAGGCCCGCGCCGCCCGTCTATAGTAGGCCTTATGCCTATCACGGGGTACCCTCCGATTAATCTGCTCATACACCGGCTCCTATCTGCGTAATTTTCGCTGAACTAATAATCATAATAATTGTTATCCGTAAAAATTTTACCGTCTTTATTTCTTTTGATGGAAAGCAAATACCACAGCATAAAACCGGAAGTTGCCAAAAACGCTATAAAGGCCGGCAAATGGAAAGATATCGCCGTAAAGGCGCTTAGCACGGTTAAAACCGCATCGAAGAGTTTTTTTGCCGTAAGGGCGTAAATAGCCAAGGCGTACAACTGAGAGTACCTAAGCTTTGTCCTTAACGTAATGTTAAGGCCAAGCCCTGTTCCCGTAACCAAAACGGAAAAAAACAAGCCGTATAAAAAATCCCCGATATACGTAAAAATCCCCGTAACTATAATTATTACCCAGCCCCAATTATAAATTCCGGCGCGAAGCTGTTCGGAATTAATTTCAAAACCCAAATCGCTCCAGCGATACCGAACTTCGTTCAGGGAAACTTTCGTATAGAAAATATCCTGATTTAAAAAGGTTAGCTGCAGCGCGCTATCCTTATTTTTCTCTAAAAGAGCGGTGGAATCGCTGTTTTCAACAATAAACAGGCTTCCGGCATCGTTAAAAACAATAGGCTCGTCTATATCCATATAAAGCTTGCCGCCCGATAGCGAAAATTCCGGAAAAGTTTCCAATGCTGTTTTTATGCCGCCTTGCAAATAAGCCTGCGTAAAAAGAACCGCAACATATACAAGAGTAACCAAAAGGCATAAAATCGCCAAATAACCTATCGCGTTACCGCCGCCTTTTTCTACCGCATATTCCGCTATATCCGGACTGATTACGCAATCTCTGAACCTCGCAAAAAGACCGTATTTTCTTTTCATTTTTACGCACTCCCTTGGTTGTTGGTATTTCGCACGCTTGTGATATGTGTATTATAGAAATTTACCGTTACTCCGTCAAGGAACGAATATCGAAAATCAGAACAGTATTGCGAAACCTTCGCCTTTCCTGTTATAATTACGTGGTTTAGAAACTACACAGTTAACCGAGGAGGAATTAATTTGCGGAAATTATTATTGGGGAACGAGGCCGTTGCGCGCGGAGCGTATGAAGCGGGCGTTACGGTATCCTCCGCGTATCCCGGAACGCCGAGCACGGAAATTTCGGAATATATAGCGACGTATGATGAAATATACGCGGAATGGGCGCCAAACGAAAAGGTTGCGGCGGAGGTTGCCTTCGGCGCTTCTTTGGGCGGCGCAAGGTCTATTTGCGCCATGAAGCATGTTGGGCTTAACGTTGCCGCAGATCCGCTTTTTACCGCGTCGTATACCGGAGTAAACGGCGGCTTGGTAATTTGCGTTGCGGACGATATGGGTATGCACTCGTCGCAAAACGAGCAGGATTCCCGTCACTATGCCAAATCTTCAAAAACGCTTATGCTTGAACCCGCGGACAGCGCCGATTGCAAAAATTTTGTTAAGTTAGCGTACGAATTAAGCGAAGAGTTTGATACTCCGGTGCTTTTGCGCTTGTCCACAAGGGTATCGCATTCGCGTTCTATGACGGAGGTTTCGGAGCGGGAGAACATTCCCGTGAAGGAATATAAAAAGGATATTGCCAAATATGTAATGATGCCCGCAATGGCGCGAGGCAGGCATGTTTTTGTTGAAAAGCGTATAGAGAACTTAAAAAAATGGGCGGAGGAAACGGAAATTAACCGCGTTATACCTTGCGACGCGCTTTTAGGCTACGAAGAAAGCGGCATGAGTGCAAGCGGCGGCGAAGGTTTAAAGCTTGCCGGCGGCAAAATAGGCGTTATTTCCGCCGGGATAGCGTATCAGTACGCGAAAGAGGCGCTTGGCGGCAAGGCTTCCTATTTAAAGCTTGGCTGTGTGTACCCTTTGCCCGAAAAAAAGATTCGCGATTTTGTAAATTCCGTTGATATTTGCTACGTAATAGAAGAGCTTGACCCCGTTATAGAGGATTTTTGCAAAACGCTTGGGCTTAAAGTTATCGGCAAGGAAAAGTTTTCGCTTTTGGGCGAATACACCGCCGAGATGATAGCAAAGGTTGTTTTGGGCAAAGAGCGTGAAGTTTATGAAACCGCAAAAGACGTTCCGCAAAGGCCGCCCGTTATGTGCGCGGGCTGCCCGCACAGGGGGCTGTTTTATGTTTTAAAGCAGTTAAAGCTTAACGTTATGGGGGATATCGGCTGTTATACGCTTGGCGCTCTGCCGCCGCTTTCGGCAATGGATACAACGCTTTGCATGGGCGCGGGCATAGGAATGGCGCACGGTATGGAAAAAGCATCGGGGCTTTTGGCGCGAAAAACCGTTGCGGTTATCGGCGATTCCACATTTTTGCACAGCGGAGTAACCTCGCTTATGAATATTGTGTACAACAAGGGAACATCCGCCGTTATAATACTGGATAATTCAATTACCGGCATGACGGGGCACCAGGATAACCCCGCCACCGGAAAAACGCTCAAAGGCGAGGCGACATATCAGGTTAACCTTGAAAAATTGTGCGAAGCCGTTGGAGTAAGCCGCGTTATAGTTGCAGACCCTTTCGATTTGGAAAAAATGCGCGAGGTAATTAAAACGGAAACCGAAGCCGCCGAACCATCGGTTATTATAGCGAGAAGGCCGTGCAAACTTTTGAATATTAATTACGAAGAGCGCTACGATATTTCCGCCGAAAAATGCAAAAACTGCGGTATATGCATGAATTTGGGATGCCCGGCAATTTCGCGCCCGCAGGGAAAGGCCGTTATAGATAATGGCGCTTGTGTGGGCTGCGGTTTGTGTTACCGTGTGTGCAAGTTTGGCGCGATAAACGAAATTTCCGGCAAGAAAGGCGGTAATTAATGTGGCTGTAAATATTTTAATAGTAGGCGTTGGGGGGCAAGGCACCCTTTTGGCAAGCAAAATTATAGGCGGCGCGGCAATTGAAACAGGCTGCGACGTTAAGGTATCCGAAGTACACGGAATGTCCCAGCGGGGCGGAAGTGTGGTAACATATGTGCGGTATTCGAAGGAAGATGTCGCCTCCCCAATTATTGAACGCGGCGAAGCGGATATTATTTTGGCGTTCGAACTTTTAGAGGCGTACAGGAGTATAAGCTACCTTAAAAAAGGCGGGCGGCTTATAATAGGGACGCAGGAAATTGCGCCAATGCCCGTAATAACAGGCGCGGCAAAGTACCCGGAGGATATTCTTTCAAAGCTTAAAGAGGCGGGAATTAACGCGTGTGCTATAGACGCGATGGCCTTGGCTAAAAAAGCGGGAAGCGAAAAGGCGGCAAATGTTGTAATGATAGGCAAAATGGCGGCGGAATCTGAAATTGATAAGGAGATTTGGGTTAACGTAATTAAGCAAACCGTAAAGCCGAAGTTTGCGGAAATGAACGTAAACGCGTTTTTATTGGGTTACGAGGCATAGTTTATAGGTAATCAATTAATTTTCTGGAGGTTAAAAAATGGAGAGGTATTGGAATGCAGCAATGGAAAAAATGCCGCGCGAACAGCTAAGGGACTTACAGTCGGACAGG
This sequence comes from Clostridiales bacterium, assembly GCA_031271295.1. Classification (GTDB taxonomy): domain Bacteria; phylum Bacillota; class Clostridia; order Lachnospirales; family WQUN01; genus JAISVZ01. The sequence goes on from JAISVZ010000156.1 coordinate 27,834, forward strand.
CTTAAGGCGGCGGTAAACAGAGTGTACACCAATGTTGAGCATTACAGAAACAAAATGCAGGAAAAAGGAATGCTGCCCGGCGATATTAAAAGTGTGGACGACCTGCGTCATCTGCCCTTTACAACAAAGCTTGACCTGCGCGATACGTATCCGTTCGGAATGTTTGCTTCGCCGATGCACGAAATTGTAAGGATACACGCGTCCTCCGGCACAACCGGCAAGCAGACCGTTGTTGGATATACCAACCGCGATATTGACGTTTGGGCGGAATGTATGGCGCGTTGCCTTGTTATGGCGGGCGCTACAAAGGAATCCCGCGTGCAGGTATGCTACGGTTACGGCCTTTTTACCGGCGGTCTTGGAGCGCATTACGGCGCGGAGAAACTCGGCGCGGTAACAATTCCGGCTTCCACCGGCAACACTCAGCGGCAAATTACAATGATGAAGGATTTCGGCACAACGGTTTTATGCTGCACGCCGTCCTACGCGATGTATTTGGGCGAAACAATTAAGGATATGGGTTATACTCCGGACGATTTTAAGCTTCAAGCGGGCTGTTTCGGCGCGGAGCCCTGGAGCGAAAACATGCGCAATGAAATTGAGGCGGCTTTGGGGCTTAAAGCGCACGATATCTACGGGCTTAGCGAAATTATGGGGCCGTCCGTATCGCAGGATTGCCGGTATCAAAACGGGCTGCACGTTTGGGAGGATTGCTACATAATTGAAATTGTAGACCCGGACACGGGCGAGCTCGTGCCGGAAGGGCAAAACGGCGAGATGGTTTTTACCACAATCAATAAGGAAGGCTTCCCGCTTATCCGCTACCGCACAAGGGATATCGGTTCGGTTACATACGAAAAATGCGAGTGCGGGCGAACCCACGCACGTATGAGCAAACCCCAGGGGCGCACCGACGATATGCTCATTATTCGCGGCGTAAACGTATTCCCGTCGCAAATTGAAAGCGTGCTTTTAGCCATTGGCGAGACAACGCCGAATTATCAAATAATTGTTGAGCGAATAAACAATTTGGATTTAATGACGGTGGAAATTGAAATTTCCGAAGCAATGTTTGCCGACGCAGTTAGAGGGCTTGAAAGCTTGGAGAAAAAAATAGTATCGCAGATTGAAAGCGTGCTTGGCATATCCTGCAAGGTTAGGTTGGTGGAGCCGAAAACGATTGCCAGAAGCGAGGGCAAGGCAAAGAGGGTTATTGACAAAAGGCAGTAAGGAATGCTTGGGGATTGGCTGGGCTGATTTTTATTATTGGCACGGCAGGGCTGTTTCCAAAAATTGCTGCGCGATTTTTGAATTTATGAATGGAGGATCGACATGATTAAGCAGTTATCGGTTTTTATAGAAAATAAGCAGGGCAGGCTTGCGGATGTTACCGGCACTTTGGCGGAGGCAAACATAAACATACACGCGCTTTCAATTGCCGATACAACGGATTTTGGCATTTTGCGCCTTATAGTAAGCAACCCCGAAAACGCGAAGGACGTTTTAAGAAATGCGGGCTTTACGGTTAAAACCACCGAGGTTGCGGCGGTTGCGCTTTTAAATAAGCCGGGAAGCCTATCCGCGGTTTTGCGCGAGCTTGACAAGGCGGCGATATCCATTGAATATATGTACGCCTTTACAAGCCGCACCGAGGATTACGACGCGATTGTTGTGTTTTCGCTTGCGGATAAGGAAGCGGCATTTGAAAAAATTAAAAAATGCGATATAAAATATGTGGGCGCGGAGGTTATCGCGAGGCTTGACGGGTAGGAAGGATTTTTTTTTGGGAGTTGCTTAAGGCAATGTATCACAAATTATAGAGTTGAGAATTTTTTTGTATTACTTAAAAGCCGCCCCAATTGGAGCGGCTTTTTGTATACAACTCATTTACCTTGCTGCTTTGCTGTCTTTTCCTTTAAAAATAATACTTCATAGGATGGTAACTGTACATCCTCTGCATTAGCGGCTTCAACTATTGCCGTATACGCTTCCTCAACAGTTACGCTTTTACCCCAAAAGCTGCAATACCTGCTGCGGCATTTGGTTTGCCTGCGCCAACATTGTTTGCGCGGACTCTAAAAGTATGTTGTGTTTTACCAAACCCGCCATTTCTTTTGCCATATCCGCGTCGCGTATGCGGCTTTCGGCGTTAGTCAGATTTTCCGATGAAATTTCAAGGCTTCTCATGTTGTATTCTAATCGGTTTTGGTAAGCGCCGAGCGCCGCCCTTTGCGCGGAAACAAAGTCAATTGCGTCTGAAACCGCGCCAATTGACGCAACAGCGTTTTCCCTTGTGGCAACGCCCGCGCCACTAAGGCCAAGCTTGGCAACACTGATTGATTCAATATAAATTTTGAATGTGTTACCCGCGTTTGCGCCGGTTTGCAGTAACAGTCCATTGCCATTCGGCGTTGGCTGGTCATCCGGAGGGTCAACAGGCGGGTCAACAGGCGGATCAATAGGTGGGTCAACAGGCGGGTCGTCCGGCCCGGTTGCGCCGCCAACCGAAGCGGCAACGCCCATCTTCAGTTGAGAGCTGAAATTACCCGCATCGTCCCTCATAAGAATATAAACATCCTTTTCTCCCGCCGTAAGATCTTCAAGATAAATGGTTTGCTCACCCGCGCCGCAGGTTATCCCCGCTGCGGAAGTGTTGATAACAGGAGTCTCGCCTTTGTTTACAACGGCGTAAAAGTATTCGCCCGCCTCGCTGCTATTAAATTTCACCTCGGCATTTTTCTCGTCGGTACGGTTTGCCGCAACGGCGGAAAGTGTGGGCGCTGCGGTATCCGTTGGCAAAACCGGCAAGCTGTTTCCGGAAATGCGCACAATAACAGGTTCGCTTACATTATTCGCCGCGTCTTTTACGGCAATATAAACGTCCTTTTCGAAGGCGTCAATATTATTTATGCTGATGGTATTTTCCGCGTTTACAAAGGAAATGCCCTCTCCGGACGTATCGATAACAGGGGCCGCTTCGCCTTTATTCACAACCTTATAGTAGTACTTACCCGCCTCGTTGCTTGTAAATTTCACCATTGCGTTGTTATCGTTTAAGCGCTCTGCCGCGCCGGGCGTAACAACGGGTTTGGCGGTATCCGCCGGTGCTGGCGTTGCGCCCGCTGGAATCTCCAATTTGAGAGTTTGGCATACTTCGTTGGTTGCGGTATTTTTCGCAACGACAAAAAAATCCTTCGCACCCGGCGTAAGGCCGGTTAGATTGATTGTTGTCCAATCTCCGATTATTAGGGGAGTTCCGGAACCGGACGTATCAATAACCGGAACAGCCGCACCCTTTTCCGCAACTACATAGTAATATTCATAGTTGCCCGAAGGCGGATTCGGAGCCGTGAATTTAACTGTGGCGGTAGCATCGTCAATGCGTATAGGTTTTAAAGAAACGGGATCAGTTGGAGTAGGCCTTAAATAAAACGAGGGAACCGCAGCAACCTCAAATTTGGCGATACTTCGGTTGCCCGCCAAATCCGTTACCGCAATATACACATCCTTTGCGCCCTTATCATTCTCCTCAAATTCTACGTCAATATCGTTGGGGTCTGTCGGTAAAGGGATGTACTCCAAAGGGTTGAGTTTATCTATCATCGTGTCAAAATCCGGCGCAGGCGCTCCCTTATCCACAATAAGATAGGAATAAAAGCCTTCGTTTCTCTTCTTATCAGTGTCAAACGTAAGGTAAAACCAACCGGTGGACGTCTGACGCAAATACATCTTTATATCACTTATTATAGGAGCGGGTACAACCGTTGCCGGCCGGTTAAGCGGTTCGCCCGGCGTGTTTGTGCCGCCTCCGGAAATTGCTATGTACTCGTCGTATGTGTTTTTAACCGACGAATTAACCGGGTCCATCCTTAAAAAGCTTTCGGCGTTAGCAACTTCCCACTCGTTTAAATTAACGCTGTCAAGCCCGCCGAGCAACGAACCTCCGCCGGTTGCGTACCCCGCAACCGAAGTATTTACAATAGGCCCCACAATATCCATTACATCTCGCACAAACGCAATTATTTCCGCGCCTCCCGCCTTCACTTCGTTATAAAACGCGGTTGTATCCTTGCCTACGTACTTCATAAACGCCTGGTTGAGCGAATCGCCTTTTGCGTTATCTCCCATAATCTTGTTAAGCCCGCTAAGAATCGTTTCGGCGTTAACATCGCCTCCGCCCGCCGCTTTGTAACCTAAATACAGGGTTGCGAAGTACCCCGTTCCGTAATCGCCCTTCGTGGACAAATATTTTTTTATCGCAGCGTCGTCGGGCGTACCGGAAAGGGTTTGAAGCCAGCTTCCGGGCCCGGTTAATGCCTGAGCCATACCTTCCATATACCATGAGGGGAAACGTTCGCCGCTTTGAAAACCCTTACTTACAACCACATTCATTACGGCGTGCGCAAGTTCGTGGCCTAAAACTTCGTACAACAGCCTTTTTTCATATTCTCCGGTAAATTCGCCGGGAGTTGAATTCGCGGCGGCGGAAAGCAAATCATCGTCTAACCCTATAGCAAGATGCAGCGCGTTATAAATCCAACCTTCTTCCGGCCCTAACCATGTGCCGCCAACTTTAGAGCGCAGCATTCCGTTTGCGTTGCCCAACTGAGCGTGATACAAACCCACGCCTATATCGGTGCCCTTTAGAAAACCCAAGCTATCGAGGCTGTTTAAAATATCGCTGATGGCGGACGGAGCAATTTCATTTACAATTTTATCCCGCAGCCATGTGAGGTTTTTGCCGTTAATGTTGCTCCAGTCCGTGCTGCCGCCGGTGTTAAGATCCCCCGGGGATACTTCTGTGCCTATTGGAATTGACGGAAGCACCAAAGTTTCGGGAACCGACGGAAAAGAATCGGAGTTATCTTTTGATTCGCTTAAATCGCCGTTTAACAGCGGCTTTTCATTAAAAATTGTATTGTGCGCAATTGCATCTAATTCGCTAAGTACCGACTGATACTCCATATCAAGCGCTCCGCGGTCTGAAACCGCGTTTGTATCGTTGGCGGATTGAACCGACAGTTCGCGCAGCCGCTGAAGTATGTTTTGCGCCTCCTGAAGCGCCCCTTCCGCCGTTTGAATAAGGCTTACGCCGTCTTGCGCATTACGCGCCGCCTGGTTTAAACCGCGAATCTGCGCGCGCATTTTTTCGGATATGGCAAGCCCCGCCGCGTCGTCCGCCGCGCTGTTAATTTTCAAGCCGGACGAAAGTTTTCCCTGTTTGTTCATTACAATATTTGAATTTAACCCTAAATTCCGGTGCGCATTAATAGATATCAAGTTGGTTTGAATTTTCATTATGCCTCATCCCTTGCAACCCGTAATTTTGGCGGCAAACACAACCGCTATCCCGCAGCCGCGCTTACATATCACACAATAATTTTTTTTTATTCGTTAACCATTAAATCTTATCATTTAATTTTCTCTTATACCTATTTATTATTTCGACCAATCAACATTAACTCTTAATAAATTATATCTTTAGGTTCATTAATGCTTAGGTATAATGAAACTGAGCAGGTCGTCACAGTACTTAACAACAAATTTCACTCTTTCGGGAGTAATCCCGGGAAACATGGCTTTTAAAACAGAAAAGATTTCCGCGTTACTTAAAGCCTTGTAATCACCGCACCGGTGGTTAAAATAAAATAAGTTTCTCCATATTATCAAATCAACGGGGATTTTACATTTAAACCCCCACTTACTGTCGATATAAACAAGCTTGCCGCCATGCCTTATTAAATTCCAAAAGGTAAAATCGTAATACTTTCCGTCCACCCATTCGTACCCTTCGGCGTCTTTTCCGGACGAAAGTTTTATAAGCTCACTTTTAATTTCATTCAAAACCGCTGTTAGTTTTTCGTAGTTATCATCCGCTAAAAACGCTTTGAACGCTTCAAAAACTAAAGGTTTCCCGTGAATGTAGCTGCCGCTTTTCAAGCTGACGCGAATTTTCTCGTCTTCGTATTCGGTTTGCGAAGTATTTATAAAACTTTTTTCAACAAAAAAACCTCCGTCCGAGGCAGGTAATATTTTAACCTCGTTTTGAAAAGAGCTTTTTATTTCACCCAAACTCCATTTTGCAAAAATCCAGTTCGTTTTTAAATTGACATTGCGGGATTTGGAACATAAAACAACAAACGAATTTGAAAAATAATGAACCATTTTTTCTTTATAAAGGCTGAGTACTGCCAGCGGTTCTAAAAAAAAGTTCTGCCGTAAATAATAGTCGTAAACATGTTTGGGATAAAAAATATCAGGGTTAAGCTTATAAATTTCTTCGCATTCGCGGTATATGGAAATCGGAAACATGCCGTCGGAATATGTATGGTAAAACTGTATACTGTTAAAACCCGCTTCTTTTAATATTTCCTCAAGTTCATTCCTGCCAAATACGGCTGCGGTTTTAACCGGGTAATCCATAAGCGCATTAAATTGCAGCCGCTCCTTCGAATCGTAACAGCCCGAAAGGTATTTAAGCGCCATTTTGTTTTGTGTGCTGATAAACAAAATACCGTCTTCGGTAAGCGACACACAAACATTGCGCAAAAAATCCACCGTGCGCTTGTGCGCGGTTTTGCCGAAGCCGTTAGCGAAATTTCCAAGGTTTCCTATGGCGGTTACCAGGGAATACTTACCCTCGCCAAACGATGTTTCAAATTCATCCGCCGCGTATACTTCAACGTTTTTCGCTTTTTTAACGCGCCCATAAAGCGCCGCCGCATTATTGATACCGCTTTCAATACAATCCACAGCTTTAAAATTTTGGGATAACCAGCCGGTTACATCACCTAACTGTGCGCCTATTTCCAAAACCCTTCCGCGCTTATTAAATAAATCCCGAAAATATCTTATAATATCCGCTTTTCCATACAATTCGAACATAAATTTCACCTTATCCGTTTCTAATACTAATTCCATTGTAAAAATTAATCTTTGATAAAAAAACTGCTGAGTTTTGAATCAAAGGCCGCCAAGTACTTTACCCTTGGACCTTTTTCCAACGCAAATACCCGTGAAAGTAAAGATTCAACAAAGTTATAATAAACGCTGTAGTAGCCGTTACACCGCTTAAAGAGCTCGGTAATATTTCTGTAAATAATTAAATCCGCCGGTATTTTCAGTTTGAAGTTCCACTTAGCGTCGATATAAATAAACCTGCCGTTTTGCCTTACTAAATTCCAAAAAGTATAGTCGAAATACTGTCCGCTAACCAAATCGTACCCGTCGTTATCTTTTTCCCGCGAAAATTTCGAAAGCTCGGTTTTAATTTCCTTTAGCAAATTAACAAAGGTTTCGAAATTGTCCTTTGCAAGCAGCGCTTTGTATGCGGTAAGCAGCATAGGTTCTCCGTGTATGTATCTGCGTCCGGATAAATTAACGGAAAAAGTGCCTTCGCTTATGCGGCTCTTATCGCCGTTTTTAAAGCGTTTTTCCGTGAAAAAGCCACAGCCTTTATCAGGCAATATTTTAGTAATGCTTTGAAACTCATCCTTTATCATATAGTTACTCCACTTTGAGTAAAGCCAATTTGTTTTAAGGTTTACATTTGGGGATTTACTGCATAACACAATAAAGGAGTTTGAAAAAAAGCGCGACATTTTTTCCTTATATATACTGTACGCGGCAAGAGGTTCGAAAAACAAATGCCGCCTTGGCATGTTGTCCGCAACCTGATTAGGCCAAAAAATATCCGGGTTCAGTTTATAAATTTCCTCGCACTCCCTAAATATTGAATTAGGAAATTTATAATCCGGAAAAGCGTGGTAAAACTGAACGCTTTCAAATCCGGCGCTTTTAATCAATCCCTCAAGTTCGTTTCTGCCGAATGTAACCGGGGATTTAAGCGGATAATCCATAATTTGACTAAACGGTATGCCGTTATGATCCTCTGCGCAACCCGAAAAATATTTTAGCCCAAATTTATTTTCTATGGCAATAACTAAAATGCCCTCGTCCGTAAGCGCAGCGCTTACGCTGCGCAAAAACTCCGTTACACTTTCCTCCTGCGGTTTTTCCGAATAAAACGGAATGTATTCAAGCACCCCAATAAGTGTTGCCAAATCGTACTCATTTTTGTTAAGATTGGCATTTATCGCGTTTCCAACGTAAATATCAACGTTTTTCATCCTTTTGGCGCGTGCGCGCAGCGCTTTTGCCCTGCTTAGGCTGCCTTCCATGCAATCAACATGTTTAAAATTCGCCGCAAGATACCGCGTTATTGCGCCCATACCAGCACCTATTTCAAGTACCCTGCCTTCCTTATTAAATAAATCCGAAAAGTGGCATATAACATTTTCGCGATTCGGCGACAGGTGATATTTTGTTGCCCAGTCCTTAATATGAACTTGAAGAGCATCTTCGCTTCGCGACTGATTGGAAGTGAATAAATTAATAAAAAAATCCTCGCTTCCATCCGCGTAAGCAATATTATCTTTCGAAATATACATATTCTCATCTTCACTGTAGGTGAACAGAGATTGATTCATTACACATACCTCCTTATACCGAGTTCGTCTTAATCGTATTATAAACAGAATGAGAATATAATGCAAGATTTAACGCATCTTTCCCGGCCAATAGCACTAAGCTTCGTTATTGTTCACACTCTCGCCAAAGAAACAAAAATTTGTTACTGTTCAACTCCTACCGAAAAATGAATAGGCAGGAAGCAAAAAGGTTATAGCGCGGTAAGAATATCATTTCGGTTCTGCCGTTGGTACATATAAATTAAAGCCGCAAATAAGCGCGTTTAGCAAGTTGCAAGTACCGCAAACAATGAACAATGTAAATATTTAGCGCTGCGGCTATTTGAACTCATCGAATAATTAGTGACATATATATGTCACTAATTATTCTAAATTTCGCACTTATGTACGATATATTTTAAAATTCGCAGCGCTGCATAACAGCTAAGATATTCAAATATAATATGCTTGATTAAACACGCGGGCAATAATTACGCCGTTTGCCGATTACAGAGTAAAGTAATAAATATTGCGAAGCTTCCGCTTTTCCTGTTATAATTACGTAGTTTACATCATCAGCGGTTAAACGGGGTAATAGATATGATTTTATGGATAAACGGCGCGTTTGGCGCGGGAGCATATAGATAAATGCCAAGCCGCACTTGAAACGGCAATTACCGGCACAAAGATAGATACCGAAAACAAAAGCATAGCGGAAACGGCAATTGAAATATCGAAATGCCTTAACCTTTTAGCGGGGTGATATCATGTTTTACGGCAGAAAAGCGGAAATGCGCAAACTAAACGAAATGTACGCAAGCAGCAATTTTGAATTTGCGGCTATTTACGGGCGCAGGCGCATAGGCAAAACTACGCTTATAAGAGAATTCATTAAAGATAAGAATTCCTTATTTTTTGTCGCTAATGAAAGCACCGCGCAGGATAATTTGATTTCGCTGTCACGGTGTATTGGCGGAGGCTTGTCGGCTCCCGTTTTTCGGGATTATGAAAGTGCCTTGAGTTTTGTGTTCGATAAGGCACGCGCCGAACGCCTTGTTTTTGTAATTGATGAATTTCCTTATCTTGCAGGGGCGTATCAAGGTATTTCTTCGCTTCTGCAAATTCTTACAGACCAAAACAAAGATACAACAAAATTGATGCTAATTTTGTGCGGTTCAAGCATGAGTTTTATGGAAAATCAGGTTCTCGGCTATCAAAGCCCGCTGTACGGCAGGCGAACGGCTCAGTTTAAAATTCTGCCGTTTAGTTTTTTTGAGGCTTT
>JAISVZ010000127.1 GCA_031271295.1 Clostridiales bacterium
TAATATAAACTTTACCTTATTATGTAATTTTTATACGCGCGACCACCGGTTTCATTTCTATTTGTGCCGCGCAGGCGCGGCGTGTAGGTTAGTATGAAAGTCGCTTTCATATCTGAGTATGATGTCCATGACAAGAAGGGTTGGAGTGGGACTATTAGTTTTTTATATAGAACACTTGAACATAACTACGAAATTATTCCGATTGTTATAAAGCCCTTACTTATACAGAGAATTTTACATAAAGTGTGTTTTATTGTAGTGATAAATTTAGTTATCGATCGGATTCTTAACTCAATCAGACTGAAGCGTAAGGTTAAAAAAGCGATAATGATGAATGTAGATGTGTATTTTGCACCTGTAGCATCAAAGTTATTGGGTTGCTATAGCCTTCCGGATTTTTGTAAGTTGGTTTATTTAAGCGATGCAACTTATCATAACATGGTTGGTTATTATTTTAAAACGGAATCAAAATCTGAAATAAGGATTCGTGATTCGCTCGAAAAGGCTACGCTGTTAAGGGCAAACCATATTATATACTCCAGTGAATGGCCAAAAAAAGATGCCATAGAACATTATAAAATTCATGAGGATAAAATCAGTATTGTGAAGTTTGGAGCAAATCTTAGAGATGAATTTACAGTCAATAAAAAAGAAAAACAAAATGTGGGAGAAGATAGAATAAGGCTACTGTTTGTCGGTGTTGATTGGGAACGAAAAGGTGCTGACTTGGCAATTGAGTGTGTTCAGTTGATAAACAAAAGCACATCAAAATGGAAATTCGACCTCACTGTAGTTGGTCTTGATAAGCCGTATAACTTTTACAGTCCGGATGTAATTTTTTCCGGTCGATTGAATAAAGACAATCCAAATGAGTATGAATCCTTGATCCAGCATTTTCAAAACAGTGATATTTTCATTTTGCCAACCAAAGCAGAATGTTCGGCTATAGTTTTTTGTGAGGCGGCAATGTATGGATTGACGGTTTTTACTCATAACACTGGTGGAGTTATGAGTTATGTGGAGGATTTTCGCACAGGTAGAACTTTAGAATTAGGATCAACCGCTCAGGATTTTGCGGATGCAGTTTTAGATATGCTTGAAAATAAAAAATTGTTACAATGGTCTAAATCCTCAAGGGAGAAGTACGAACAAGAGCTTAACTGGGATAACTGGCTTGTGGAGGTAATGAAAATTCTATAGAGAGAGAAAAAGTATCATTGATGAAAATTAAAACAGGAGAATGCCAATTTTTACTTGTTTAGTCTTATAAAACGTAATTGATGCTTCAAAAAAGTTATGTTATCAAAAACTGAGATTAAGACTATGTTTAGGTTCAACCGCCGAAAATCAGCAAAAAGAGGATTGCTTTTTTATAGGTTGCTTGAGGGAACTGTGAATATCACGCCCCCACTTACCATGAAATAGTAAATATGCACAATGACTTTTAAATGCCTTAGTCAAGTGCATAGCCATTAGGTTAATTTCCTTTACAGGGACACAAAGGACACAAAGGATTGAATAGTTTACAGTGGCAAAACCTCATTGTCTCCGTAAACCGCCATTACATTGCCGAGGCGCAATGTCCTTCGTCAGCCGTTAGCCAGAATAATTGTCCTAAAATTGCGCGACTCAACAAAAGAGCGGTAAAATAGCGTATATCTTTAACATGCAACGTATTATGCTTTTACCAACATTATTTCTCTAACTTTAAGTACTTTCGAAAGAGGAATGTCTGTAAAGGAAGAAATCGCCTCCGCCGTTTTGCCCTTTCTGAGCATTTGCCCTATAAGTTCTTCAATACCTTCTTCTTTTGCAACTTCCAAAGCAACCTTTTCATCATACTCAAATTTAATCATGTTGATCAACTCCTTGTCTTTAAGATTTGTTAAAATATCGTATAATATTCGTTGTTCAATACAATAATTGGCGGCGGATTTTATTGCCCGTCCAAATCCATCCCCCTTTTCTGAAAACGGCCAACTTGCGAAATAAAATACGCATAGCCGTATAAATCGGCATTTCTTTTTAGTATACCCTTATTTTATTTTAGCCTATATCTATCGCTTTAAAGATAAACTCCAAGCCCGGCTTCTCGCCTTTTTCCAAACTGTTCCTACCGCCGCAAACTGTCCTTGTATTTTTTATTTGCCTTGCCCATTTTTAAGCCCCCCGTTTTATAATCGCTACGCCTATAATAGTACATTTTGCCAAATAATCAATAAGCTATTTGCACAGTTGTTTGGATTGCCGCGCCGGTTACTTTTCACATCCCTTCTGGAAAATGAATAGTATTGCGTCGCATTTGAATAATAGGACAAAACCGCTTCGCGGTGGTATACTATTGTTAAGCGAAAAGTATTTTAAATGGAGTTAAATTATTCTTTCCCAATAGCGGTTTCGCCCTATAAAATTATCCGAAGCCCCTTCTGTTCTTGGAAAGGGGCTTTTTCATCGTGGGGCTTCGGATAATTCGCAATTCATAAGGTGTATTGTTATACCGGCAAAATAAAACCCACCGCCTTTAGTGGTGATGGGTTTATTCTTTCATTTTAAACCAAAGCCGTATTCGTCTATAAGCTTCTTAACTTCGCCTATGCTTATGCCTACCCATTGAGCAATTTCCTCAATAGGTTTTCCAATTGCGGTTAAAATCTTAAGTTCGCCCTTGAGTTCGCCCTTGAGTTCGCCTTTGAGTTCGCCTTCTTCCCTACCTTCTTCCCTGCCTTCTTCCCTGCCTACTAACTTTGCTGCTCTTAATGCATCCATTGTATACGCCTCCTCATTACTGTGGTGTAATTCATAATCTCTCACTATAGTTTCCATAAAAGTATAATCGCCTCGCATCTGTTTAAAAGCTTCGCTCAACCTTTCTTGTATTGCGGGAAAATACAAACCATACGGATCACAGTACTTCCTTAAAACGTCCTCATCTTGACCTATTGCACAAAATACCGCGAAGAACTAAACATATCCGAGAATCGATAGTCATTAATTCCTACATCTAAATGATTTAGGTTAATATTAATTATTTGCAGTTTATTGTTAAAAATCTCTTTAGTTTCTTGGTCGAGCAATGATACGTATTCTGCCAAGGAGTGACTGTTTGGATTGCTCTGATTGATAAAGATAACTACCGTCTTTTTAACCTGACCAAACTCGTCTCCAGACTCCAACTGTGTGCTAATCAGCCGACACGCGTAAAATAAACAACGATCTCTATGGTCTTTTTCGTGTTTTAGTTGCGCTTCAATATTATAAATTACTATATTTCGATGACGCGCAATTACGTCAAGCCGTATTTTTCGTAATTTCAAATGTTTTTCAAACTCTTCTTCTTGTGTGTTTACCGCAACATTGCTAAAATCTTCTTTCTTTATGTCTATCTCAATATCGCTAAAATCCTCCCCAAATAGCGATTGCAAGAAATAAGCACATATCTTTTTATCCCCCATCCATCGTTGAAATACTTTGTCAGACAAAGGATATAGAACATCATCTTCCTTTTTCTCTTTTCTTATGTCTTGACCCGTTCTGCTATTGTCGCCACCACTATTAAATACTGTAGACTTTGGTAATTCTGCCACTAAAACACCACTCTCCACTTCTTAATAAATTTCTATATCACTATGTACGATACATACCTTTTTGTATTTAGGCGTAAAAAATAACCTCTCTTTTCTTCCTATTATAGTTACTACAATCAAACGTGTCAAAGGAAAGGGAAATGTTTCAGCAGTGATGAGTAAACTCTTCCTGCCAAAAGTCGGAAATGTTTAAATAAGCATCAACCTTTTATTTATCTTTTTTACTCTCGCCGAAGAAACTACTTCAATTATTTCAACGCCTTATTCAAAGATGCCGCGATATTATTCATTTTGAGCAGGAGTGCGAATAGTAACCAGCAGTTTGCCGGAGCGGGGCGTTGAAGAGGTATGCCCGGAGTGTGAACAGGAACAGCAGGAACAGTAACGCTATGAACAACACAGCTATTGAAAACATTTAATTCAACAAATTCAGCAAAAAACCGGGAAAAGCACATAACACAGCGCGGCGGCAATTATGGCGTGCAACACTTTTGCCGCAAAATATTTTCCCACATTTAATTCGGCTTTATATAAAAAGCTTACTGTTTGGGCGTGAATTGAAAACCCGCCAAAGGATATCACAGCGGCGCAGGCCGATAAATTTTGAACATTTACTCCAAACGGCGACAAGTTTTTGGCGCCGTTTGTCATTTCAACTATTCCCGTTAAAAGCGCGTTTAATAATTCCGGCGGGAAATTTATTAAGCTTAAAACGCCGGAAAATAACTCGGAAAAAGCTCCGAAAACGTTTGCCGCCACTATCATTTCAATTATTACTGAGAACAATATCAAAAAACCGCCTATGTGCAGTATAGTTTCCATTGCGTCCTTTACGCTTTCGGATAAAATCTGCCCGAAGGTTTTTATTTCCCCTGTTTTGCGAAGGGAAATAATGTTTTTTACATAACCTGCGCCGCCTTTGCGGTTAAAGCCGTTTTTGCTTAGCAACAGACCGTTTAATATTGCCGCTATGTAGTGCGCGGCAATTAAAAGGTAACCGGCGCTTGCGCTTTTAAACATTCCTGTGCCAACCGCTCCCAAAATAAAAATCGGCCCGGCGTTATTTACAAAGCACAACAGGCACTGCGCTTCGTCTTTTGTTAGCTGCCCGTTTTGTAGCATATCGCAGGTGGTTTTTGCGCCAATCGGGCAGCCGCAAATAAAACCGGCGGCAAGCGCAAAGCCCGCTTGACCGCGCACGCCGAAAAGCGGCTGCATAACCGGTTGTAAAAAACGCCCCAAATAATTTATAACTCCCAAGCCGCCAAGTATATTTACGCCAACCATAAATGGAAAAAGTGAAGGAAATACGGTGTTAAGCCACAGGTCGATACCCTGTTTTGCGCCCGATATAATTTTATTCGGGCTTATCAGTATAAATATGTTGAAAAGAAGGACAAGTACAGGTATAATTATATTTGTCATTTTTTTTGTATCGGGTTTTGAAATTGTGCCGGAAGCTATTTTTTCCATAAATTCCTCGAATAAATAGGGTTTGTTAATTTTATGTTACAACTATATTTTTATGAAATATTTAATAGGCGGTGCTGCGATGGGGGATAAAAATTACAGAGATACGAAACATAAACGCGGTTCGGATAACAAAAACCGCTCAGGTGCCTTTGCAAACGGAGGCAGAGGTTCGGGTAACAGAAGCTCAAAGCCTGCTGATGACTACGGCAGAGGTTCGGGTAGCAGAAGCTCAAAGCCTGCTGATGACTACGGCAGAGGTTCGGGCGCGGGTTCAAGAAAAGCGAACGTTATAGAGGTGAACCCGAACGCTCACCGCAGCTCATACGGTTATGAAGGCTCCGGCAGGTCAGGCCGTTATGCGGATGACAACCGGCGTCACGGGCGCTATGATACTCGCCAGCCGCAAACCGGAAGCCGCCAAGAGCGGGATTACCGCCAGCCGCAAACCGGAAGCCGCCAGGAGCGGGGCTACCGCACGCCACAAACCGCCGGAGGTCAGCAGCGAGATTATAACCGGCAACAAGGCGATACCCGCAATCCGCAAAACGATACCCGCCCTAAAACCGCCAATGGCCAAAGCGGGAACACCCGCCGCCGGGAAAAGGTTAAAATCAAATTTCACGGCGGGATAGCTGTGGCTTGTTATGTGCTTTTGTACATTGTTCTTTTTGTGGCGCATGATGGCTATGAGTATTTAACTACGGATAAAATTGCCACGGTTAATATTAAAAACGATGTTATCGACACACAAGCGGGAATAACAAACGGCGTGATAATCCGGGATGAGCAGGTTTTATATTCCAACGGCGAGGGCGAGGTTAGTTTTGTAATTAACGATAAGGAGCGCGTAAAAAAGGGCACGCAGATACTGCAAATACGAAACGCGCAGCAGGTAGGCGAAATTGAGGCGAACTTAACAAATATCAGCGAGACAATACTGGACACGCAAAATATGCGCGGCGATTTGTCAATGTTTTATACTGATGTGGTTAAAATAAATTCGCAAATAAAAACGACGGTTGAAAACGGGATTTTTAAATTTACGGATACCGGAACGGCGGATATTTACGAAATGAAGGATTCTATCGCCAAAAGTATGAATTTGCGCAGCCAAATGATGTCGTCTGAAAGCAAGGGTTCGCTTAAGGAATATTTTGACGAAAAAACCTATTACGAGGGGGAACTGAGTAAATACGTTAAAACGCTGGAATCCGGGCGCAGCGGCGTTGTTTCATACACTGTGGACAATATGGAGAGCGTTTATAACGTTAACACAATGCGGAGCTTAACATATGAACAGGTTAACATGAAGCCTTCGGAAGCCGAAAGCTTCGCGAATACGCAGATAGAAGAGGGGAAACCCGTTGCCAAGCTTGTAACAAGTAACGATTGGTATATTGCCGCGTATGTGGATAATGAATACGCGGGTTTCCTTTCGGCGGGAGATATAAAAAACCTGTACATACAGCAAAACGATACCGTTAAAACCCTTCAAATGACTGTGGATTACGTAAACACCGGAAACGATACCACGTTTATGATTTTTAAATCGTCGAAGGACATTATAGAATATATGGACACGAGAAACATATCCTTCAAACTGTCGGATTCCGCCAAGCGGGGGCTTAAAATTCCCAACAGCGCTATTGTTTCAAGGTCGTATATCAAAATTCCGGATATTTTTGTTAAGGACGGCTATGTTTTTTTGAAAACCGAAAAAGGTACCGAAAAAACTCAGGTATCCGTAAACACGAGCAAGGCGGGGGAAGGGTTCGTTTATATGCTATTCGACTATGCTAAGTTTTCCTACGGCGATATTTTGGTTGACGAGGAAAGCGCGAAGGAACACAAGTTAAGCGAGGGCGATATGGCAAGCATTAAGGGAATTTACCGCGCCAACAGCAAAGCGGCAAGGTTTTACGCTATTAACGATGAAAATATATTATCCGCCGGAGGTTATTCAATTTTGGATCCGGAGCTTAACAGCGGGCTTAATCAGAACGATATTATAGTTGTGGACGGCGAAAATATTCACGAAAACCAGGTAGTAAATTAAGCGCATCAATTTGCAAAGGAAATGTGTATGGAAAATATCGGACGGAATTTGGAAATTATAAATGAAAACATTGGCGAAGCTGCGTATAAATCCGGCAGGGAAAGAAGCGATATCACATTAATAGGCGTTACCAAAACAGTTGATGTACAGCGTATAAACCATTTGGTATCGCTGGGCGTAACAAACCTTGGGGAAAACAGGGTTCAGGAGCTTATGGGGAAGTATGAGCGTGTTAATGGGTGCAACTGGCATTTAATAGGCAACTTGCAAAAAAACAAGGTTAAATACATTATTGATAAAGTTTCGCTTATCCAATCCGCGGACAGTTTCGCGCTTGCGCAGTGCATAAATAACGAAGCGGCGAAAAAAAACGTTGTAGCCGATATTTTGCTTGAAATAAATATCGCGAACGAGGTTACAAAACATGGAATAACGCCGACCGAATGTTTGGGTTTGGCACGTAATTTGGAGGGTTTTGGAAATATTAGGCTGCGCGGGCTGATGACTGTTGCCCCTTTTGTTGAAAATGGGGAAGAAAACAGGGATTTTTTTAAAAAAATGTTTGATTTATATGTTGACATTAGAGCAAAAATCGTAAATAATAAGCACATATCAGTTTTATCTATGGGAATGACGGGCGATTATGCCCAGGCCATAGAAGAAGGCGCGAACATGGTAAGAGTTGGAACAGGGATTTTCGGAAGAAGAGAATTATAAAAAAACGGACAAGCAGGAGGGGTTTTGCAGTGATGAATTTGGGTCAGCTCATAAAGGATAAAATCTACGGCGGTATCGAAAGGTTAGAGCACGAGAACGCGCAGAGCGATACTTATGTGGATTACGTTGAGGAAGAATACCGTCAGCCGGTTTCGGGGCACAGAAGGTCTTATGTTAACTACGATGAATACGAACCGGATAATGTAACCCACATTAAGCCGGACGTTCAGCGCAACGTTGTGCTTGCGCCGTTAAAATCGGTGGATGGCGCTCCGGCTGTTATAGACAGCTTAAGGGCGGGCGATGTTTGCATTGTTAACTTGGAAGGCGTGGAGCTTGATACCGCTCAGCGCATAGCTGATTTTTTGGGCGGCGCGTCGCACGCTATGAACGGCGCTATCAAACGCGTTAATGAAAACATATTTATTATGGCTCCGGAGGGAGTTAATATTAACGATTTAATCCGCAGTGAATCTAAATCGTTAAGCAATATATTACCGTGGGTATCCAAGGCGAAAACCGCCAGGTATTAATTAATGGATAAACAAAAACTACTTCGCTCATTTGAAACGGATGAAGAAAAGCTTGTTTTTGCGCACCTGTTGGATTTGTTCGGTGCGGCGGTTAAAAACAGGAAAACCGTGTTTTCATCTTTTTTGGATCCTGTAAGTATTTCAAAGTGCGGCAGAATATTTGAACATAATCTGCCGCCTTTTTTTGTTATGAAAATTTTCGGAGGCGCCGGGAACTGCGAAAGGCAAATGATTTGCTTTTCTCCGCAACCGGACGATGAAACGGATTTGGCTTTTCCGATAAGCGCTTTGGAAATAACGTACAATAAAAAGTTTTCTAAAAAATTAACCCACAGGGATTTTCTCGGTTCCATTTTGGCGCTCGGAATTGAGCGTAAAAAAGTAGGGGATATAACCGTTTTTGATGGCGGCGCTTTGGTGTACACCGCGTCCGATATGGCGGATTATATTATCTATAACCTTGAAAGGGTGGGCAATACCCCGGTTAGCGTAAAGATTGCAAACAGCGAAACTACCTTTAGCGAAGAGGGGCAAGAGGGGCATGAAATTCGCAAAACCGTGTCTTCGCTTAGGATAGACGCGGTTATTTCCGCTTGCTTTAAGCTTTCAAGGGCGGACGCGGCGGCGTTGGTACAGGCCGAAAGGGTTTTCGTTAATTGGAAGCTTGCCGCTAAGGCGTCCAAACTTGCCGAGGAGGGGGAAACTATAACCGTGCGCGGGTTCGGGCGTATAGCCATAAAAGAAATTGTTGGCAAAAGTAAAAAGGATAAGCTTGTTATAAATGTTTGGGTATCGTAATACTAATTCCGTTTAATATGAAAGAAGGCGTATGAAAAATGGAAAAAACTAAGGTTACTGTAATATCGTCCGGAGGGTGGGGAACGGCGCTTGCAATACTGCTTGCCGGAAACGGGCACGAGGTTAGCTTATGGTCTTACACGAAAGAAGAAGCGGACGCGATTAATTTAAACAGGGAAAACAAGCCGTTTTTGCCCGGAATAGTGCTTCCCGCTTCCGTTAATGCCACAAATAACTGCGAAGAGGCGGTTAGCGGCGCGGAATTTATAGTAAGCACAACACCTTCCAAGTTTGTTAGGGGGATAATGCAAAAATTCGCGCCTTTTTTGGACGAACGGCACACAATAATAAACGCGTCTAAGGGGTTGGAGGAGGAAACTTTGCTTCGCCTTTCCGAAGTTATAGGCGAGGTTTGCCCTAAGAGCAAGCTGGCGGTTTTATCCGGCCCAAGCCACGCGGAGGAGGTTGCGAAATGGATACCAACAACCTGCGTTGCCGCCTCGTCTAATGAAGATGCGGCAAACAGGGTTCAAAGCCTGTTTATGAGCCCGGTTTTCAGGGTATATTCAAGCCTTGACATGGCGGGGGTGGAACTTGGAGGCGCGCTGAAAAATATTATCGCCTTGGCGGCGGGCATTTCCGACGGC
The DNA here is from genome assembly GCA_031271295.1 of Clostridiales bacterium. Taxonomy (GTDB): domain Bacteria; phylum Bacillota; class Clostridia; order Lachnospirales; family WQUN01; genus JAISVZ01. The sequence continues at coordinate 9,809 of JAISVZ010000127.1, forward strand.
ATGGGTTACGGGGATAATACCAAAGCGGCGCTTATGACAAGGGGCATTGCGGAAATATCCCGTTTGGGCGTTAAAATGGGCGCACAGCTTATAACCTTTTCCGGGCTTGCCGGAATTGGGGATTTAATTGTTACATGCACAAGTATGCACAGCCGCAACCGCCGCGCGGGTATAATGCTTGGGCAGGGCAGAAGCCTCAGCGAAACTTTAAAGGAAGTTGGCGCGGTTGTTGAGGGCGTAAATACGGCGCGGGCGGCAAAACTTATGGCGGAAAAATACAATGTCCAAATGCCGATAATTTTTGAAATAAACAAAGCGCTTTTTGAAGGAAAGGACCCGAAGCAGGTTGTAAACGACCTAATGACGAGGGACAAAACTACAGAATATGGGGTGAATTTATGAATTACACAATTTTCGGAAAAACAAACCTTAATGTTTCGCGCTCGGCGTTCGGCGTTTTGCCTTTGCAGCGCGTGGGGATGGACGAGGCAATACGGTTGCTTAACATGGCGTACGACGGCGGCATAAATTTTTACGATACCGCGCGCGGATATTCGGACAGCGAGGAGAAGGTGGGAAACGCTTTGGCGGATAAACGCGGTAAAATTGTTATCGCAACCAAAACTCCGTCTACCGAAGCGGAAGGTTTTTGGAGGGATTTAGAAACGAGTTTAAAATATCTTAAAACAGATTACATAGATATTTATCAGTTCCATAACCCAAAGGAAGTGCCGCTTGCGGGAAGCGCCGGATACGAATGTATGCTAAAGGCAAAAGAGCAGGGGAAAATCCGTTTTATTGGAGTTACGGCGCACAGGTTAGATAACGCCGAAAAAGCGCTGGAATCCGGCTTGTATGATACAATTCAGTTCCCGTTATCCGCAATTTCGTCGGAGAGTGAAATTAATTTCGCTAAAAAATGCGGGGAGAAAAATGTAGGGTTTATAGCAATGAAAGCTATGTGCGGCGGGCTTTTGCCAAGCGCCGCGCCGTCTATGGCGTTTCTTAGAGATATGGATCATGTTGTTCCCATTTGGGGTTTTCAAAGGGAGAGCGAAATTAAAGAGGTGTTGGAGCTTGAGCAAAACCCGCCCGCGCTTACAGGCGAACTTTTAAGCGATATAGAAAAATACCGCAGCGAACTTGCGGGCAACTTCTGCCGCGGGTGCGGGTATTGCAGGCCGTGCGCCGCCGGAATTGAAATTGATTGGTGCGCCAGAATGCCGCTGCTACTTCGCCGCGCGGTATGGCAGAATTTTATGAACGACCACTGGAAGGCGGAAATGAACAAAATTAACGAATGTACAAACTGCGGCATGTGCAAGCCGCGCTGCCCGTATGGGCTGGATACGCCGCAGCTTTTAAAGGCGGCGCTGAAGGATTATAATGAGTTTTGCGAAAATGCGGGGTATAAGTAAGGCGCGGGGGAACGGCGGTGTGTGAAAACACGCCGCCTTTTTAGAGGGAAAGCGGGCTGCGGGAATAGCAAATTGACACGCGGGAGTTAATTTGCTAAATTATTCTTAGTTTCGATTTGATATTATCTGATGGGTGTTTTTTATTTCGAGGTGTTGAATACGTTGATATTGACGCATAAAAATAATAAAACACTATTTTTAGAAAGAAGTGGCTTTATGAAATTTAAGAGATTTTTCTCACTTTTAGTAATAAGCTCTTTGCTTGTGAGTTTTTCGGGGTGCGAATCAGCGCATTCCGGCGTTATGGGTTTGGAAACGGAAGCGGCGTCTGAGGCGGAAATTTCCGAAGCCGTGCCAAGCGGCGGCGGTGCTGATGCGGGTATTTCTGAAACTCAAACTAAGCTGTCAGATATTTCTCAAAATATAGAAACGCAATCAAAGGGAAATACCGAATCCGTAGTTTCAAAAGTTGCCGAAAATATAATTAATATTGCCGGAAATGATTATGATATAAACTCCGAGGAATTGCATTTATACGGATTCAAAAAGCCCTTTGACAATTCTGAAATCGGCAAATTAAATCAATTTAATAACATCAGCTTTCTTTACATTGATTTTTTAGATGAAAATTTTAAGGCGGATGATTTTAGCGCGTTAAAAAACTTAGATAAAATTACGTTTCTTACTATACACGGTTCTCCCAAAAACTTAGGCTTTATAGAAGGAATGAAAGCGCTTAAAACGTTATCTTTTGAGCACGCCTGGGATTTATCGTTTGAAACATTATCGGAAAACAGCAGTATACGCGAATTGAAAATAAGCGATTCGGGAATTCTTGACGATAAAACGCCCTTTATTGGCATTGAAAAACTTTTAAATTTGGAATCAATATTTATTGAAGGTTCCGGCCCTGAAAACATTAAAGGATTATCGAAGGCGCAAAATATAAGAAAATTAAGGTTTGTTAACTCAATTTTCGATCTGTCCGAAATAGGGGAATTGTCCAATTTGGAATCTTTAACTCTGTGGGGCACAGGTACCGCCAACATTAATGAAATTAAAAAATGCAAAAACCTTAGTGAATTGATTTTATGGGATGTAGATTTGAATGACACCGAAATTCTATCCGATCTTACAAATTTGGAATTTTTGCGTTTATGGACTGAATCGGGAACAGTTGAAAATTTAGATTTTTTGCTCGGTTTGACAAATTTAGTTGAACTGCAAATTACTTTGCAAGATAATAATAACACGCAAGTTTTATCTCAATTGAAAAATTTAAAAAAATTAGAAATCAGCAATTGCGCTTATTCTCAGGAAAAGAAAGATGAACTTAAATCCGCATTGCCCGAATGTGAAATAATTTACGAAAATGAATCACAGCCTTCGGCAGAGGATAAAAGCGAAGCACCGGCGGGCGGCGCAGCAGAAGAAGATACCAAAGCGCCACTAATTATTGACGGCAAAAAATATTATAGTGATGAAAATTTTATATTCTCTTATGGGGGAGGTTTCAATTTAAAAACCGTTTCATATAAGGCGATAAGAGCATATTTACGCGGTGATAATGAAGAATTGCGAAGATATATGCTTTATCCGGAAATTGCATATGCCTCGGAAGAAAATATCTATTATTCTATAGGATACATTTCATTAGCGGGAGTTCGTTCCGAATCCGAAACTGCGGCTTGTTTAAGCTACGCAGTAGCTTTTGAAGATACTGATTCGGATTTATTTATAAATGTTTATTTGGTTAAGCAAGATATCGAATGGAAGGTTGAATCTATTGTTTTAGAAAGATCAAGCACGCAATCGCAGCAGAGTGCGCAAACTCCGGCGGAACCGTCAGGAACCGCAGATAGCAGTACCGAAGAAATAACGGATGCGTCAATAATCATTGATGGACAGAAATATTATGATAGTGATTCTTTTATATTGTCGGGGCAAGGCATGAACCTGAAAATCCTTTCGTATACGGCGGCAAGGGCTTTTTTGCGCGGTGATGAAGATGAATTAAGGGATTTATATTATAATCCGGATTCGGAGTATGCTCGTTATCCGGAAAGAAATAGATTTGATAGTTTAGAATATATGGCGTTAATAGGGGTTTCATTTCACTCCGAAACTGAGATGTCTTTCAGTTACGCATTAATAACCGAATATACCGATTCGGATATATATACTGATGTTGAGTTGACTAAAATAGATGACGAATGGAGAGTTGAATTTATTGGTATGTCCGGATAAAAATAATTAAGGATGATTACTATATGAATGTTTTAAATATCTTGCTATAATATTGAAAAATGCGGTTAAAAATCCGCTTATAAAAGGGAGGATTAAGTATGAAAGAAGAATTAGCAGCTAAAGTGAAACTAAAGCGGTTTAGGAATGTACTTTTGTTTATTATGGCGTTTGTATTGTTAACCGGAGCTTTTCCCGCATCCCTTCGCGCGGCAACCATAGCCGAAATACTTGAAAGAAGCAAAGCCCGAAAGGCGGCCGCCGAAAGTTCTTCGGAGGAAACCGCCGCGCCCGCACCGGCGCAAACTACCGCGCAAACATCACCGGCCGGCGTGTCAAGTTCCGCAAGCATCAATTTTCCGCTTGGCTTCAGGCGCGGGGTTAACATGGGCAACATGCTGGAGGCTCCGAAGGAGGGCGAATGGGGCTCTTTTGTGCGGGATGAATATTTTGAGCTTATAGCGGATGCCGGGTTCGACCATGTGCGTATTCCTGTAAAATGGTCTGCGAATTTGGACGGCGAAAACGTTATCCGGCAAGAATTTATGGACCGCGTTACACATGTTGTGGACGAGGCGCTTTCAAACGGTTTGGGCGTAATTTTAAACGTCCACCATTTTGACGAAATACATAACGCGCCAAGTACCAACAAGGAAAAACTTTTTGCTATATGGCGGCAAATATCCGAACGCTTTAAGGACAGGCCTAACGATAAGCTGATGTTTGAAATATTAAACGAGCCAAACGGGCAGCTAACATCAAGTGTTTATAACCCCATTCAAAACGAGTGCATATCAATTATAAGGAAAACGAATCCGGAAAGAAAAATTTTGGTTTCGGGCGGCAACTGGGGCAGTTATACCGATCTTATTAACATGGTTTTGCCCGCGGACGATAACTTGGTGGCATCGTTTCATTATTACGATCCGTTTGGTTTTACGCATCAGGGTGCGGATTGGACATCTCCCATTCCGCCGCTTGGTGTAACATGGAACGGTACGGAAGAAGAAAAAAGAGCGGTAGAATCAACTTTCCGGCAAATAAAAGCATGGAGCGAGGCAGCCAAAATTCCGGTTGTGTGCGGGGAATTCGGCGCATATGAAAAGGCGGATTTGGCTTCAAGGGAAAGGTGGACAACCTTTGTGCGCGAAATGGCGGAGAAATACGGGTTCGCGTTCGATTATTGGGAGTTTAACTCCGGGTTTGGCATTTCCAACCCGCGCACAAATCAGTTTAACAGCCTTTTAAAATGCCTTATTCCGGCCAAACCGTACGAACTTGCGGGCACGGGCACGGGTTTGCCAAAGTGCGAGGTTAAAAGAACCTTAAGCACAATAGGACCCGGAAAATATGTGCGCAGTGTGGATATCGACGCGCCGTCGTGGTGCGGGTATACCGTTTTCGATACTGATGATGGCACGGTTATGGTGGAGCTTGCAAGCGTGGTTGATTGGGCAAGGATTTATATTCCCACAGGTATAAAGGATACGGGCGAGAGTTTTTCCGCAAATACAATAGAGCTGACACTGCGGAATATAGATAATTCTATAGACCAAATTTCAATTAATTTAGCAACCTTCGACCCGGAATATGAACAGTCTCTTGTAAACCTTAACGCGGCGGCGCTTAAGGGAAACGGGAGCGATGTACGGAAAAACGACGACGGCACCATCACCGTAACATTAAATATTGCGGATAAGTACAGTTTATTTAAAGGAAAAAATAAAGTATCCGCAGACGGCGTAAGGCTTAAGCTGTTTATAGAATCAAGCATGAACGACTGGTCGGGCGAGCGCAACGGCAGTATGGAATTACTTGATATGTCCGTGAAATAGGGTATACATATTCGGCGGTGCGCAGATGGGGTGTTCTACACACTTCGCCGCTTGCGCACCGCCGTTTTTTAGTATCAGCTAATTAAAAATCCGTTTCTGCCGTTTTCTTTAACCTTGTATAGCGCGACATCCGCCATTTTAAACAGCGTATCAAAATCCGCTCCGTTTTGCGGGTAACATACCACACCTATACTTGCGGTAATTTTTCGGGAAACGGCCTTTTGGTCGGTTTTCCTTCTCCCGTCCGTAACCTCAAAACTCAGTTCCTGCGTTACCTTTTCCATTTTGCCTGTAAGCCAGCTTCCGCCGGGTATGTCACGCATAAGCACCGCAAACTCATCCCCGCCGATACGCCCGCAAATGTCAACGTCCCTGAACTGCCGTTTTAATCTTGAGGCAAAATCCTTAATAACGCGGTCGCCCACGGCGTGCCCGAAGGTATCGTTTACGCTTTTAAAGTAATCAATATCGGCTATAATAAAGGCGCATACGGAACCTTCTTCCGTTTGGGTAAGCGCCGCTTCCACATATTTTTTTGTTGCGGTTTTATTGTAAAGCCCCGTTAGCGCGTCTGTTTCCGCCATCCTTAAAAGCCGTCTTTCGCGCTGCTTTTCGTCGTTTATATCGCGGCTGAAAAGTATCATGTGGACGGATTCGTCTGAAATGCAGTAAAAAAGCCGCGCCCGCAATTGCACCCAGTTATAGTCCTCCCAATGCGTGTTCATCATGCAGTCGTAAATAATGTCCATTTTACCGTTGGCATAGCCATTTAAAACGCTTTCCTTCGAAAACGCGGCAAAAAACCCTTCTTTGAATGTATCCTTCACCTGGTTTTTCATTATGGTTTCAATTATTTCGCTGTAATCGGCGTCTTCTTTAAGGCCAAGTGTCTCGCAGAACTGTTTTGTGCTTTCCCCGAACGCCCGGCTTCGGGTAATGTCGAACTCGTAAACGTCGGGGTACAGGTTTTTAATCGCATCGCTCAAAAGGTTGTAATGCTCCATTTCCTTCGATACAACCAATTTCAGTAGCTGTTCGTTGTACGATAAAATTACTTTATTAAAAATAAACAGTATAACCAGCGATATTAATATGGTTACGCCAACCCCCGCTATAAGCTGCCCGTTGAACTTGGAACGCATAACTTCTATATTGTTTTCTATAACAAGATAAGAATCTATCGACGGAATATACTGCGATACTATATAAAAATTTTGCTCCCAAAAGTTTTTTTTGCTTGTGCCGGTTTCGTTAACTACGGACGCAAGCTTTAAAACATCCATGGATTTAAAACCTTGAAGCAGGTTTTCGTGTTCGCCTCTCGCCATTGCGGCGATACTGCCGGAATCCGCTACCAGTAGGTTCATATCATATTCCCGGTTATAGCTTTGTAGAAGTTCGCGCAAATTTTCAACAAAAAAACCCACGCCAACCACACCTGTAATATTGCCGTACTCGTCGAAAACTTTGCAATCCACAAAATACATTTCGCCTTGGTAGAAATCCACACCCTCGCCGAATGAATACTTGTCCGGGCTGGATTTGAAGAAATGATACCAGCCGTTCCCGGCATCTTCCTTTTCAAGAACGCGGTTAAGCCCGCTGAAATGGTAATATGTATCCGTTTGGGCGGAAACGAGAAACGCGGAAGCAAAGGCGTAATTTTCTTTATAATATGTTAAGCGTTCTTGAAGCTGCTTTAGTGATTCCGTGCTTGAGTTTTGCGTCTGCGAAGCGAGAAAATCCTTAAAAACCTGATCGGCGGACATTGCCGTGGATATGTTTAAAGGCATTGCCGCATACGAATCTATTTGATGAAATATACTCTCTGATGTAAGGCTTCCGATAGCTTCAACGTTGGATTTAAATACATTTTCGTTGGACTTCATTCCCAGAAAAGACGCGAGGGTAAAACCCAGAGCCAAAATACCGCACAACAGGAAATTTGTACGCAGCAGCAGTTTGTTTTTCATTTAAATTACCTTCCTTCTTCACTTGTAGAAACCATGTTTCCATTTTACCAAAACATACGCAAGTATACAACATATCACTTAATTTAGCACAAAATAATTTTTTGTAATTTCTTCGTTTTTATCTTGACTTCTTTCGGCGCGGGTGATATTCTAAGAAAAATTAATTCCGAGTAAAACCGTAGGGATTAAATTTTGCGCACAGAAAGGGCTGATTAAATGAAACTTTCAACAAGAAGCCGTTACGGGCTTCGCGCATTGGTAGACCTTGCCGCGGAAACAAAAGAAACTGATTTAAGCATAAATATAAAAACTATAGCGTCCCGCCAGGGCATATCGGATTTTTATTTGGAACAGCTTTTTACGCCGCTTAAAAAATCCGGTTTTATAACAAGCGAACGCGGCGCGAAAGGCGGCTACAGGCTGAATAAAAACCCGGAGGATATTACCGTTGGGGATATTTTGCGTTCCTTAGAGGGGGATTTATCCCCTGTGGATTGCCTTTCGGATACGGGTGCAACCTGCGGCGGTTCGAAATGCCAAAGCTGCGTAACCAAGGGCGTTTGGGAAAAGTTATACGCGGGTATAAACGATGTGGTGGATTCAATTACATTAAAACAACTCGCCGACGATTACCTGTCGGCAAAGGAGACGGCGTTATGATATATTTAGACAACGCGGCAACAACCCGCGTTAGGCAGGAAGTGCTGGATAAAATGCTGCCGTATTTAACGGATTTTTACGGCAACCCGTCAAGCATATACGCGCTTGGCAGAGAGGCGAAAAAAGCTATTGAGGACGCGCGCGCAAAGGTTGCGGCGGCACTTAGCGCGGATAAAAACGAAATATATTTTACCGGAAGCGGAACCGAGGCGGATAACTGGGCAATAAAGTCCGCAGCGTTATCGTATGCGGGCAAAGGTAAGCACATAATTGCAAGCCAGGTGGAACACCACGCGGTTCTTCATACCTGCGAAGCGCTAAAAAAAGAAGGCTATGAAATTACCTATCTTCCGGTTGACGAATACGGAATAATTAACCCCGGCGATTTGGAAAAGGCGATAAGGCCCGATACAATTCTTATTTCAGTAATGTTTGCGAATAACGAAATAGGAAGCATTCAGCCGGTAAAAGAAATTGGGCGTATCGCGCGGGAACATAAGGTTTTATTTCATACGGACGCGGTTCAGGCTGCCGGGCATGTGCCAATAAACGTAAACGAAATGAATATAGATATGCTTTCGCTTTCCGGGCATAAAATGTACGCGCCGAAGGGAATAGGGGCTTTGTACGCAAAACAGGGAATAAAACTCGCGCCATTTATCCACGGGGGAGCGCAGGAACGCAAGAAACGCGCGGGTACGGAAAATGTGGCAAACATAGCCGCCCTTGGCGAAGCAATAAGCCTTATTGTATCCGAAATGGACGGGGAAGCGGCAAAGGCTGAAAAATTAAGGGACAAACTAATAAACGGAATTCTTACGGAAATTCCGCACGCAAGGCTAAACGGTTCGGCAAAGAGCCGGCTTCCCGGCAATGTAAATATTTCGTTCGAATTTATCGAAGGGGAATCGCTGCTGCTTTTGCTGGATATGAAGGGAATTGCGGCATCTTCCGGCTCGGCGTGTACATCCGGCTCGCTGGACCCTTCCCACGTTTTAATGGCAACGGGGCTCAAGCATGAAATGGCGCACGGCTCGCTAAGGCTTACAATAGGCAAGTACAATACCGAAGAAGAAATTGATAAGGTTTTGGAAGAATTGCCTCCGATTGTAAAACGTTTACGCGATATGTCGCCTTTATACGAACAATATATCAAGGATAATATTAAGGATAAGAAAGAAGGTAAATAATGTACTCGGAAAAGGTAATGGATCATTTCATGAACCCGCGAAACGTGGGGGAAATTGAAGACGCAAGCGGCGTAGGCACGGTTGGCAATGCAAAATGCGGCGATATTATGAAAATTTACTTAAAAATTGAAAACGACGTTATAACGGACGCAAAGTTTAAAACTTTCGGCTGCGGCGCGGCGGTTGCAACAAGCTCTATGGCTACCGAGCTTGTTAAAGGCAAAAGTATAAACGAAGCCGCAAAGCTTACAAACGTTGCGGTTATGGAAGCGCTGGACGGTTTGCCGCCGGTTAAGGTTCATTGCTCATGCCTTGCGGAGGAATCGCTCCACGCCGCGCTGTGGGATTACGCGCAGAAAAATAATATTGAAATTGAAGGGGTCAGCGAACCCGTAGAAACCGATCACCACGAGGAAATAGAGGAATAAAGCGCCAATGTCGGTATACTGAAAGGCGAAGGCATTTGCCGAAAAATAGCTTGAACAATCATTTTTGAAGGAACAGGCATAATCATCGCTGATTTTCCAAAAATGTGTGAAACTGATTTTTCGGCAACGCCTAAGCGGTTCTTTGAGGTGTTCATACCTACCGGCGTTATACTAACCGGCGCGAAGCTTACAGAATAGAAGCTTTCGAATTATGCTTTCCGCTTACAGCATAGAAGCTTACAACATATGTTTTCTGCTTTCAGTATATATGCAAAATACTCCACTCTCCGTTAAAGCTGTAGTGATAAAAATCCGCGCGTCCTTTAAAGGCTATAGCATTTCCCTCGCTAATTTCGGAAATAAAATCATATTCAAGCGGTACAACAAATTTTCCGGTTTTATCTATTACGCCCCATTTTGCGTAAGTCGCCATATCCATAACACTGCCGCTAACGTCTGTTTGGCTATACACCGCCGCGTATCCGCCGCGAAAAGGAGAAAGGGCTTCTCCGGCAAAATACGCTTGCTCATAATTACCCGTCAATGATATAGCAACTTGCCCTTTTTCATCAAGATAGCCATGTTTTCCGTCTTTGCTGAAGCTTGCCAACCCTTCGGAAAGTATTCCGATACTATCGTATTCAATTGGAATGACAATCTCGTTATTTAAATTAACAACTCCCCATTTATTGTCCTTCATTACGCAAAACAATTTGTTGGAAAAAGGCATCAGATGTTCATAGCCAAACGGAATAACAACTTTGCCGCTTTTATTTATTACTCCATACGAAATTGAGCCAACCTGCTGAACTATCGCCATCCCATTTTCAAAGGAAGACACATATGCGTAAGTCATAGGGATAACAATTTTGCCGGTTTTGTTCATAAAGCCGTAAACATTGTGTCTTTTTTTGGGGTCGTACTTTCCAACCTCAATTAGCCCCTCGGAGAATTGACGACCAACCAATTCATGATTGCCAAGCGCAACAACTTCCTTGCCTGTATTATCTATAAAACCAAAACCCAATTCCGTACGGTTTGACCGGTTTTCAATTTCTACTATAGCCAATCCTTCTGAAAATTGCCCTATATAATCATAATATTTGCTTAAGGCAGCAACTTTCTTTCCTCTTTTATCTATCAGATACTGTTTATTATCCTTTTCAGCTACCGCCAAACCGTTTGAAAAGGTTGTGGCTCTGTCATATTTAAGCGGAATAACAATTTTACCCGACCGGTCAATAAAGCCGCATTTGCCGCCCTCCATTATTCGCTGCGATGCTTCAATGTAACTACCGCCGACATATACAAGCGCTAAACCGTCCGAGAAATATGAATCCCATCTATCAGCGTCATATTTAAGCGGAATAACGAGCTTTCCTGTTTCATCTATAAAGCCGCATTTGCCGTCTTTTTCAACTCGCGCAAGCCCTTCATGAAAACTGTCCACAATAAAATAATCCGCAAGCGGGCTGCTTAACACCTGAGAGGAATTTTCCGCCGCAAGAACCGTAGTTTTAACCGGATTAAATATAAGTATTATTGTCAGTATCAATACATAAAAACTATTTTTCATAAAACCCAACATCTCCTTTGCATCGTATTGCATTTATTAGGGGTTACTGGTTCACACTTTTGCCGAAAAACGAATAGTAATGCGACG
>JAISVZ010000216.1 GCA_031271295.1 Clostridiales bacterium
GATGCGTTGGAATACTAAGACTGCTCAAGCCATGCTCACACTGAAAACCAAGGCTGAGAGCAATATTTGGTTTCGCGATGTTGAAAAACCGTTCCTTAAATATTGTTTTGATATCTCACGTGCGTTTTGATGCCAAAATCACCAACTATTTTTATCTACACCCGTATTTTCTTTGCAATATTGTGCAAAATATTCCAAGCGAACTATAAGCTAATCCCCCCAAACAAAAACTCAAAGCTATATACCTGATACTAATTCCAATTTAAAAAGTTGAAGCCAAACCCCTAAAATCGCCGTGATTTTCGGCGTTTTTGGGGCATCCCGGTTTCAAACTTTTTAAACAGAATTAGTATGAATATATTTTAATAATTTCCTGCAATATATTATTTTATACCAAAGCGCGTATATAGCGCACAACCCACAATATACGCGCGCACACTCTCACAAATAAAACTTGCGGTAAATGCTTGCGTGTGTGCGTATAACCTCTGCCGCTCAATTTTTTTATTCCGCCTTACAAAGCGCGGCTTGAACAACCACTCTCTTGTCGTCAATCCGCGGGCCTGCGCATGTGGAGAGCGTTATAATCTGAACGGTACTGTCCGGAGCGCCGCAGTTTTGCGCAAAAGCTTCAAACGCGCCGTTTTGCGCAAAATCCAAATTGTATGCCTTATCCGTTACATCCGTTTTACGCGCGGCAAAAACTTCATACTCGGTTATTCTGCCCTGCACTTTTAGGGTTATTACCGGATGCTCACGCAGGAAATCATCATTTGTATACTTGTCCAAATCTCCGAACATATCGCCCTGCGCCGTGTTATGCCCGTAAATAATAATGTGCGGAACATACGCGCCCATACAGCGGTAATCCATAAACAGAGCGCCGAAGCGGTTTTCTTCCAACGAAAAAGACGTGTTTAAATATTTCTCGTTGTCGTTTGCGCGTACAACGGGATAATCTATTTTCGTATCCTCTATTTTTATCCAGCATAGATAATCCGGGTTTATTTCCGACATTGCGGCATCAAAGGCGCTTACATAAAACCCGCTTGGCTGTTCTTGCGTTTGCGGCAACTCCTCCGGCGCTTCCGCCAAAAAATTACTCTCAAGCAGATTATCGCGTTCGCTTCGCAAGGCGTAAAGGTCTGTTAAATACGGCAAAATAATAAAAGCCGCCGTAATACCGAAACTTACTGTAAGTAAGCCCAAAACTACAGCGGCAATTTGCAAGCGTCCTAATTTTGGTTTTTCCCCGTATAGCGGCAATTTTTCAGCGGACATTTTTTTGCCTCCTAAGCGCGCAGCGTTTTAAAACCAATAAAAACGGAAGCCCAGCCGCCGAAACCGCAAACAAAGCAGCGGTAATTGCGGCAATAAAAGTTATATCGCCAACTCCCGTTTGCGGAACAGCGCCAAAATTTGCCGAAGGTACTGCCGGCTGAATTGGCGGAGCCGCAAACCCATCCGGATTTTCGGGAGATTCAGGATTTTCCAAAACGCCCGGATTGTCCGAATAATTGGGGAAGTTCGGGTAATCCGGATTCGGCGAAATATCGGAAATTTCAGTTATATAATAATCGCCCGCGCTTGGGCTGCCGGTAGGATTATTGGGAAAATCCGTTACCGCATCATATCCGCCGGTATTGTAAAAATAACCGTCATCGTAATTTTCGTCATTGTTGTAGCTTTCTTCAACTAAATTATAATAATAATCCGCGTCGCGGCCTTCGGCGAAATTGAGTAAACTGTTCCCGCCGGAAGGGTTGCTGCCGTTATCCGCCAAACCGCCGCCCGAAGAATTTCTTCCTCCGTTATCCGCAGACCCGCCGCCGGGGAAATCGCTTCCTCCGTTATCCGCAGACCCGCCGCTTGGAGAATTGCCTCCTCCGCCCGAAGAATCGCCGCCGCTATTTCCGCTCGGAGAATTGCCGGGAAAATTCCCGCCGGAGTTACCTCCGCCGCCGATAAACCCTCCGCTGTCCCCAACTTCAAAGCGGAACGCATAACTGAACGCTGCGCCGCCCGAATCCGTAAAACCGTTTATAATTACATCGTGCCAACCGCGCGGTAAATTTGGGTTTGGGATACGAAACTGAGTCATATTGGAATTAAAAAAACCTGCTCCCGCGCCAAGCGGCTTGCCGTCTACATAAACCGTGCCAACTTGCGCTACAGGCCTACTGAAATTAACCAGAACATCGCTGTTTCCGGAAACATAAGCTGCGCCGTTTGGCGGAACGGTACTGTATACATTCGCAAAACTGCCGGACGAGTTTCTTACGTCGAAAGACCACGAAACTTCATTGGCCACAACCGCGCCGCTAAAATCCCTAAAGCCGCGAGCCGAATCTCCCGGTACGGTAACGTTATGTATCCCGGATGAAAGCCCGTAATAAGGTATTGAGTAACGAAGCCCGTCCAAACTCCATTTCCCCCCTGAAAGGGTAATTCCGTCCACATTTACCGTGCCGTAAGACGGGTTCATTCTCTGCGAAAAGTCCAGAAATATAAGCCCGTCCGGCTCGTTGCCAAGGCTGTTAGCAAATGGATAACTCATATTTATGAGGTTCGCGCTGTTATCCGGATTATTGTTTTCGCCGCCCGAATTGCCTATTTTAAACATAAAAGTGTAATCCGTAACCGTGCCGCCCGCGAATTTAAAGCCGGTTAGCAAAACATCGTGCCATCCGTTTGACATAATGTAGGAGATAGTTATCCTTCGCCCGTCCTCACTTATTTCGCCCCAGCCTAAATCAAGCTTGCCGCCGTCCAAATATATGCTGCCAAGTTCTGTTATAGCTTCGCTTAGGTTAATTTCAATTGTGCCCGTTGCGGAAATGCCCGCCGCTCCGTCCGCAGGGTTTGTTCCGGTTATACCGGATACAGAGTTTGCGTTTACTCCAAAACTCCACTCGTACTTAGCTTGCGTAACACCCTGCGAGTTTGTGAAGGCGTGCTCTATGTCATCGGAGAGCGTCAATGTGTGCGTGCCCGAAGAAAGGCCGGAGTAAGGCACTATAAAACGTTTGCCATCCAGTGTCCACATTCCGCCGGTAAGCGGCAAAGCGTCAAGCAGCAAATTCCCTCCCGGATTCATTTCGCTGTTAAAAGTAATGGCTATACGCCCGGACGATGGCAAACCTTCGCTGTTTGGGAACGGATAAACGGTATTAACCATATTCTGAACGCCTTCGCCGTATTCTCCTTCCGTAATTATAACGCGGCCGGATATTAGCGCAGCGTCTGCAATACTGCCGTCCGCTTTGGCGGGTTTGCCGTCCGGGACGGATGTATAGCTAAGCCCAATAATACTTTCGCCCAAGGGAGCGTCGGGTTTTACCGAAAAGGTTATGTTAAATATCGTACCTGAGCCGAACCAATCGCCGCCGGTTTGCGCGTTTACCAAGTGAACTATTTGGCTGCCCGGCACGGTTGTAAGAGCAAATTCAGGGTTTAAAGGCAAATCCGAAGCTTGCTCAACTCTTATAATTTCGAGTACGTTTGTATTGTATGTAACCGTAAAGCCCACGGCGGCAAAACCGGTATTGCCCGATACCGAAACCGGCACGGTTATTGTTTCGCCCCTATTAGCCCGAACATTTTCAGCCGCCGAGAACGTAAACTCTTCGGGTTCGGTTGCGCCAAGCTTTACCGGAAATATAAGCAAAAGAACTAAGGATAACAAATACGCGGTTATTCTTCTCATTGTAGTATCTCCCTACGGTATTTATTACTGCGGGCCCAAAGTAACGCCGGGCTGCGCGAAGTGTTTCAAAAAATGCGTTAAATCAAGCTCATTAAATGCCGCGTCGCCGTTTACGTCTAACGCTTGCGCGTCAAGTTCCGCCGTTTCGCTGAAATTTATTGCTCTTATCATCAAAATAAGGTCATAATTGTTAACAAGGCTGTCGCGGTTAATGTCGCCGTAAAGAATGCGAAGCCTGCCCGCCGTAAACTCAATTGCCTCAGACCATTCGGAAGATGGTTCTCCGCTTGAGGCGTTAACCATCCTCAGCCTTAACAAGTACACCGTTCCGCTGGTAAGAGCGCCTATTTTATAACCGAAATTAGTATAACCCGCTTGACCGGACGCCATTGCGGAGGTAATTAGAATTTGCGAATCCATCCTAACCGGCTCCCCCCAGCTTAGTGCGCCTGGCATGAGCGAATACTCAATATAAAAGCCGGAAACAGTATCGCCGGTAAGCTCCGCGGGAAAAATAAAAGCGTCGAAACATATGGCGGTTTCGGTAGTTTCGTCTATTTCACCGGTGTATTGCCTGTCGAGGGTAAGGTTTATAGGCGGGTTTATTGCCGGGTTTGCAATTTGCTCCGCAAGTTGAGGGTAGTAAACAAAACCGCCCTCATACTCAATGTCTCCCTGGTAAGTTTGCGGTTCGCTTATACGGTTTGCGCCAACAACATTATCCGGCGAGGTAAAGTAATTATCGTGGCACCAAAGGCTTGTCAAATTAGTATTGCTTAACACGTTTAACGCTGTTAGTTG
Source organism: Clostridiales bacterium (assembly GCA_031271295.1). Classification (GTDB taxonomy): domain Bacteria; phylum Bacillota; class Clostridia; order Lachnospirales; family WQUN01; genus JAISVZ01. Next base: position 4,508 of record JAISVZ010000216.1, read on the forward strand.
GTTAGCTTCACAATGAAGGATTGCTAAATTGTCATTATTCGATACATCTAATAATGTTAGTTGGTTGTTATCGCAATAAAAGAGTGTCAAAAGGGTATTATTCAACACATCCAATTGTGTTAGTTGATTGGAACCGCAACTAAAATATGTTAAATTAATATTGTTCGACACATCTAATTGTGTTAGTTGGTTGTTACCGCAGCTAAGAATTGTCAAATTGGTATTATTCGACACATCCAATTCCGTTAATTGATTGGAGCCGCAGAAAAGCTCCGTTAAATTAGTATTGCCCGGCACATTTAATTCTGTTAGCTGATTGAAGCTGCAATTAAGGTATGTAACAGAGGTAAAGTATTCAATACCCGTTAAATCGAAAATTCCGCGGCCGCTAACATTAACCAAAGCAAATGCAGAAGATAGGGCAGCTATATCCTCCGCAGCAAGCTCATCCGTTTCCGTTCTGCCGCCGCCAAGTTGCTCCAGCACATAACTCCGGAAATTAGCGTCCGGGAAAGCTTCGAGGTAGGTAACCGCCCAAACCTTTACAACCCCGCCAAACACAAAAGCCATTGCGACTACCGCAAACATCATTATTTTTAAACCAAAAGCCTTTCGTAACACCTTAAATTGAGTTCCCATAAATGATCCCCTTTTTTACAGCCTGCGCAGATACATTTTAGGTATCGTTTAAACAGTACAACGCCGTATTCTTTCGCAAATTCATTAGCAGACCCATTTAGCAATGACACACATGTCCGTGTATCGACATTATATCCTACCAAATTTACAATAGCAATAATCTTATTAAAATCAGTTATATTCTGTTTCAGCCGTACGTTACTATTCACACTCTCGCCGAAGGAACTTCTTCAATTTATTATTTCTGCTCCTTTGAATAATAAGGCGGCGCTATTCTTTTTCCGGAATGATGACATTTTTTTGTCATCATTCTAAATGGCAAGCCGTTATCTTTACCCGTTCTTCGCGTAGCTATCCGGCAAGGGTTACAGAGGCTTTGGCGTAA
>JAISVZ010000021.1 GCA_031271295.1 Clostridiales bacterium
TTTTTGAGCGCACTGTAAAAATAGACCTTTTATTATAACTTTGGTGCGCTCAAAAATGTTCTGAAGCGTCAGGTGGCACATTGCTGGGCGATATAATTTGCGCCGATGCCTCCTGCAACCCCTTATAGAACAGCCGCAAAAATCGCGGGTAATACTTACGCCAAAGCCTCTGTAACCCTTGCAGGATAGCTACGCGAAGAACGGATAAAGATAACGGCTTGCTATTTAGAATGATGACAAAAAAATGTCATCATTCCGAAAAAAGAAATTAGCCGCCTTATTACTCAAAGGTAAGCAAGCGCCATTTCGCCTAAAGAAGGAAGCCCGCTACGCGGATTTTCGCTCCGCAATTAAAAACATCACAACCGCCGCCGCAACCGCAACAGTTACAAGTATCGCCGCCGCGGATAAATCCGCGTAGTCCAAGCGGCTGAACTGGTTATTCATATAGTGCTGCAACATATAAATGTTTTCGTTCGGGTAATCGCCCGCGAGCATATACAGCTCCCTGTACAGCTTAAATGAATTTATAAAGCTCATTACAAACACAATAAAAAGCGTGTTCATAAGGTAACGCAGTTTAATTTGAAAAAAAAACCGCAGCTTGCCCATTCCCTCCGCCTGCGCCCACTCGTAATAATCCGCCGGAATATTCGAAAGCCCCGCCAAATACAACACAAGGTTATACCCCATGTTCTTCCAAATATAAATGCCAACGGCGATAAAAAAGGAGTATTCCGTTTTAAGCCAGTTAATATTTTCGGTTGTAAAATAGGACATAAGCCCGTTATTCGAAAAAAAGCTGCGGAACAAAAACGCGATACAAGCCGACGGGATAACAAGCGGCGACATAAACACCGTTGTAAGACGCCGCCTGTTATCGAGCTTTTCAATCATAACCGCAAGCAACAGCGGGATACTCATGTTAAGCGGCAGGCTTACCGCTATAAATTTCAGCGTATTTTTAACCGCTAAAACAAAGGATTGCTTCGAGAGGATATCCCTGAAATTATTAAGCCCCACAAATACCGCGCTTACCGGGTTATCGGTAAGCGCGTATTTGAAGGAATAGGCAAAAGGGATTATATAAAACAGTAAAAACCCCATAAGCCCGGGAAGAATTAAAGCTGAAGTTTTCCAAGAAACGGATTTTTTCATGTTAACCTCCACACCGCTAAGGCGCGGCAAAAATCTTCACGCGCAGCCCGCCCCTCATTCGTTCAGGTATAAATTAACCGCTCCGGTTAAGTTTGCCGCCGCTTCCTGGGCAGTTATGCCTTCGGAAAATATTCTGCTAAGTTCATCCCAAATAAGGCGGTTAATATACCGCTCCTGATAGAGGAATATGCCAAGGTTTTCGCTCAGTTCGTTAAATTTTGCAATATTGCTTCCAAGAGTATCCTCGGTAAAACCCTCCGGCAAGTATCCGCCGGATTTTGAATCCTCGTAGGAAAGATGCGATATCTCATTAATCGCGTTTTTGTTAACCGGGCAAAACAGCAGTGACGGGCTACTTTGCATTTCGTCCGAAAGCATAAACTTTATAAAATCCGCCGCCAATTCTTTGTTTTTGCCGTTTGCGTTAAGTACCGGCAGAAAACTTGCGCACGAAAACGGAGCAAAACCATCGTCGTTTACAATAAGCCTCATGTTTTTATAATCCACAGTTCCGTTATGGCTCATTGCCGGAGTGTAGAGCATATAAGGATGTATCAGCGCTTTTCCGTCGCTGCCGTAATCTTCGTTTTTGGCAAGCCCTATCTGCTTATTTTCCGCTATGCGATTTACGGTGTTTATAACATCATAAAATAAATCGGTTTCAAAATTCGCGCTTTTGCCCGGTAAATCCACAAACTTGTTAAAATTCATCGCCACAAGCAAATCCGCCAAGGTTAAATCATTCATGCCGCTGCCTCCGCCGGAAAAAAGAGCTAAGCTGCCGTCCTTGGGAAGCTGTTCGCTTAAATTTTGTAAATCCGAAAGTTTTAAGTTCCCATCCGGTATTGTAACTCCGTATTCATCCGAAACTCCTATCTTCCCTTCGGGAAATGTAACGCCGTATTCATCCGCTGCCGCCGTGTCTATCTCGTATGCGTTAAAATTGTAGGAAAGGATTGCGGTATAACGTTTGCCGCCAAATAAAGCCGCGTCCATAAGCGCGGAACTGTAAGAACCGTTTTTAACATCCTCGCCGATATATTCGTTAAAATCCGCAAGCATACCGCTGTCGGCAAGCTTATAATACGAAAGGAAAATCGCGTCGTAAATATCCGCGCCCGATCCGCTCATAAGCTCCGTGGATACAACCTGCAAATACTTATCGCGGCTGTTTTGGGTATCCACCTGCTTTACCGTAATTTTAACGCCGTCATGAAGCGCCATGTATTTTTCGGCGGCTTCGTTAACATAGGAATTTTCCCCTTCAAGCGATATTACAATTTCGTTGGGCCGCTCGCCCTCCGGAACCTTCGGAACGGCAAATTCGCCGTTTTCGCCGCCGAATGCCGAAATTTGCGAGTCGTCCGCCGAATTTTCGCTTGACGCGGTTTCGCTTGACGCGGTTTCGGTTGACATGTTTTCATTTGATGCGTTTTCTGATGCCGCGTTTTCGGCGGACGGCGTTTCGGGTTCGGCAGTGCCAAGCATACCGCACCCTCCCAAGGTTAAAGCCGCCGCAAGTAACACCGCGGTTAGTTTTATTGCTGTCTGTTTTAACGCGGTTAGTTTTATTGCTGTCTGTTTTAACACCGTCAGTTTTAATGAGTTTTTCTTTTTCATAATTACTCTCCTTTTGATATGTTTTGAAAAGCAAAAGCATTTACCTTTGCCTTAGCGCCATACGGCACCGCTGTGCCGCGCTTAGGCATATAGTTTCAGCTTCCGGTATTGGTTAAGCCGGATAAAATTTCCCGGCAGGTGTAGTTGCAATTGCAGTATAACCCCAAAATGAAGCTCTGTGCGGATTTTGCCCCGAAACGCGGCGGCTTTAACCCAAACGCCGTGCAGGCTAAACGTTCGGGGCATTTTTATAGGCGTTCGGGCAAAAAAAGCCGCGTGGTTTAAAATAATGCTATAATGAGTTATAATGTCGCTGCGGTAAAATTTCAGTACAAGGGGAAGGAAAAAATGCTTGGTATTGTAATTTCGGACGACGACAAGTTTATCCGCGACCTTTCGGCGGATATAATTAAAGAATGTATTAAAACCTGCAAATTTGACGCGGAAATTGTTTTATCCGCGGCGGATTACAACGAAATAAGCGTGTTTTTAAACCGCTCTAAAACCGCGTATCTTTATTTTTTGGATATTGATTTTGGCGGCGGCAAGCTTAACGGCGTTGATATTGCGCACAAAATAAGGCAAATTCAGCCGCTTTCGAAAATAGTTTTTGTAACAAGCCATTCCGAATTGGCGATTAAGGTTTTAAAAAGCGGCGCGGAACCGTTCGGCTTTATTGAAAAACGCTTTAACCGCGCGGACATGGCGGCGGATTATAAAAAATACATCGAGCTTGCGCTTAAAACAACTTCGTTAGGGCAAGGAAATGCCGCAAGCGCCGGTTTTATCAAAATCCCGGCAGGAATAGACGAGTATATAGATTTGGATATCAGCCGCATTTTATATGTGGAGGCGGTAAAAACCATATCGCATTTCGTGTGTTACCATTCGGTGGACGGCTCGCAAATATCCGTTAGGGATACCATTGAAAACGTGCTGAAAACCCTTGGCGGCGATTTTATGAAAAGCCACCGCGCGGTAATAATAAACACGGCGTATGTTGTGGCCGTATCGGATTCGCTTGTGAAATTTTCGAACGGCGAGACCGCGGCGTGCTCCTATAGGCTGAAAAACGAAGTAATTAAGAGGTGCTTAAAATAGGATAGACCGAAAGCCGCGTAAATAAAAGGCGCTTAAAATAGGATAGACCGAAAACGATGTTATAAAAATCTGCTTTTGGGGAGGTGGTTATGAGTGGAAAAAACTTTAGATCTAATACGTAATAACTCCGGTTTAATAATAGATTTCGAACATTTTCTTATTCCGTTTTTTCTGTACTGCTTATGCCTGTTCATTTACCGCTTCGCAAAAAAAATGAATAACTTCAAATTGGAAAACACGGTTGCCGCCGGGTATGCCGTTTTTATGTGTATATACGTTTTATCGCAAACGTCAACCGGAAGCAATTACGTATCCTATGTAATGCTATCTGCGATAATGTGCGCCGCGACGTTTATTCTCGGCTTTATGCCGTTTAAATTTTTCGATTATGTTATGATGTTTTCGGCGTTTTTGGTGATTCATGTAACCTATTTCGGGCTTTTCCAGTTTACCTCATACGAGGCGACGCGGTTTCTTTTGGTGCTTGCCGTTCTTATTTTTGCCGCCAAGGAAAAACTCAAAAGCATAGAAGGTAATACATTTCATATATGGCTTAATTACATTATAGTTTTGTTTATCCATACCTTCGCCGAATTTTGTTTCGACAGATTTGTGCGGAAAATCGGGTATCTTTTTAACGAGAGGATTTTTATGAAAATGGGCGTTTGGGGGGTATCGTCGCTTTTAATTGCGCTTTTAAGCGCGCTTATTATATTTTATTTAAAACGGTGGTGCTTCGGTTACTTTAACGAAATAAACGAGATGGGCAAAAAATATCATTCAATTGAAAGGCGTTTTATAACCATTTCCGTAGGTGTTTTGTTAGTTTATATCGCAGGGCAGGACATTGTTTACCGTTTTTTCGGATACGAAACCGCCGCCGTTTTGCTGCTTAAAATTGTTTACTTTTTCAGCTTATTCTTTCAGCTTTTGTTCTTAACCTTAATGTACCGCCTTTCGCATTTGCGCGAAAGCCTGCGTTCAAAGGAAATTGAAAACCAAAGCCTGCTTTTATATTCGTCGGATTTGGAGAAAAACTTTTCCGAAATACGCAACATAAAACACGATATAAAGAACCTGTTTTTTACTATGGGGCAATATGTGCAGCGAAGCGAAGATACCGAATTTAAAGATTTTTACCGCACAAAAATATTCCCCTTCGCGGAAGGGGAAATTAAGAAAAACGATTTGTACGGCAAACTTATGCTTATAGAAAACGAGCAGCTTCGCGCGTTTTTGTATTACAAACTTACTCAGGCAGTTGAGCTTGGCATAAAGGTAAATGTGGAAATACAGGAATATACCAGTTCCCTAAGCATGGAGTTCGGCGATATTGTGCGCATACTCGGAATACTTATAGATAACTCGCTGGAGGAAAGCTTAACCCTTAAACAAAACGAGGGCGAAATTTTTTTAAGCTTTACAAACAACAGCGAAGCGATCTCGATAAAAATACAAAATAACGTTACCGCGCGGAAGTTAAGCGAAGGAATTAAGCCGGAGGTATCCGAAAAAGGCGAGGGACGCGGTCGCGGGCTTAAAATCGCGAACGAAATTATTTCACGGTACGATTTTGCGGCGTTAAACTCATATTTTCAAAACGGCAGGTTTACGCAAAACCTGATGATTTACAGGGCATAGGGGAAAAACTTTCTCTAAAATAAGAGCGTATTCTTTTGAATATAAATTAAGAAAAAAATCACAATTTTTTGAAATCATTTTTTTAATACGTTTTGACCAAAATTGACAAGCCGAACCTTTTGGTGTACCATCAAACAAGCATTAAGTGCAAAAATTAAGAGCTTTACCATAAATGTTTTTTTAGATAAACTTGCCTATGCGGCAGGGGTAAAATTTGGGCGGCCATTCGTTCCGTTGAATGGTGAGCGCATTAAAGCGAGGTAGAGATTATGAGTAGATTTAGACTTGGTGAATTGTTTTGCGGTCCCGGTGGAATAGCTTATGGTGCAACAACCGCGCAAATAGAAAATTTCGATTTCGGTATAGTACATCAATGGGCAACAGATTATGACAAAGATACCTGCGATACATATTCAAATAACATCTGCCCCATGAACCAGAATAGTATTGTACATGGTGATATTCGAATGTTAGATATTGAAAAGGACCTTGGAGGTAAGGGAGATATTGATGCGCTCGCATTTGGCTTTCCATGTAACGATTACAGTGCTGTAGGAGAGCAAAAGGGGCTTAAAGGAGATTACGGTCCTCTATACTCTTATGGAATAAAAGCACTTAAGATATTTAAGCCAACATGGTTTCTTGCGGAGAATGTTGAAGGTTTACAGTCGGCAAATGACGGAAAAGCATTCGCCCAAATCCTGAAAGATATGAAAGATGCGGGTTACACGGTTACGCCGCATTTATATAAGTTCGAGCAGTACGGTGTTCCGCAGGCAAGGCATCGTATTATCATCGTCGGCATACGCAATACAGAGAATGTATACTATCGCGTACCGTCAACTCTGCCGTTCGCAAAAGCTGACATTACTTGCCGTACAGCTATTGAACGTAACCCGATTCCTTCTAATGCTCCTAATAATGAACTTACAAAGCATACCAGGACCGTTATACGCAGATTAGAGCACATACGCCCCGGCGAAAATGCTTTTACTGCTAACCTTCCTTTGGATTTACAGATAAAAACCGCAACAAAAATCAGTCAAATATATAAACGTCTTGATCCTAATAAACCAGCGTATACCGTAACCGGGAGCGGTGGTGGCGGTACACATATCTATCACTGGAGGGAAGCAAGAGCTCTGACGAATCGTGAACGCGCACGGTTGCAAACTTTCCCGGATACATATGTTTTCTGCGGCTCCAAAGAAAGCGTTCGCCGTCAAATCGGAATGGCAGTTCCGTGTGACGGCGCAAGGGTAATATTCGAGGCAATTTTGAAAACGTTTGCTGGTATTCCTTATGAATATGTCAAGCCAAATATAAATGAGTAAGCGGGAGGGCTTAAGATGCCACGAAAAGGTGACAAATTTGAAGCGCACACCTATACAAAATGGGGAGAGCGGAAGCCTGGAGGCAAACTGACAAGTTGGAAATTGAGTTTACTTCGGACAAATCTCTTGTGATAAGGAAGAAGGATATAGATGATTAACAACTGGTGGGTTACACGCCCAAAAAGAAAACTCAACTCAATTCCAGAAACATTAGCGGCAGTTGCACAAATTGCCCTTAATCAAGAATGGCAGGGGCAACGCGGTACTCACCTTGATTTCGAAGCCGCCCTTGAAGAATCCTCACTAAAACGTACAGGTGAGCGTCGTGACCGTCGCGGCGGTGGCGGACGTACATATATTGCATGGTTAAAAAGCTTGGGTTTGATTTTCGACCAGGAAAACACAGGCAAGCTTAAACTGACACTTGCGGGCGAAGCTATTATGGCAGGAGATTCGCCCGTTTCTGTTCTTACACATCAAATTTTGAAGTATCAATTTCCGTCCTCATATTCTCTGTCGAAGGGCGTTCAGGTTAACGAGCGTTTTAGGATTCGTCCGTTCCGTTTTCTGTTACGTCTGCTTGCCGATTCACGCGTTGAATATCTGACAAAAAACGAAATTGGGAAAGTAATTATTGTTGAAGCGGAAAATGAATCTGACCGTTGCTATAATCATGTAATTGAACGCATACTTGCTTATCGGCACTGCGGCGATACGGCACTGTCGGATAACTTTGCACAAAAGTATCCGTCGAGCAAAGGCATAAACGAAGAAAACCCTTACGGTAACTTGCTTGATGTTGCGAACACTATACAGATTTGGCTTGAATACACACAGCTTGCTAAGCGCGGTGATGACCGTAACTTGCGGATTCTGCCAGAGAAAGCAAATGAGGTTGCAAAAATACTATCTGAAAATCCGGCTTTCATTGACCGCCCGAATTCGCACGAGTACTATCAACGTAAATATGGTGTTGACCCAAAACACAAAAAGGACATTCGTAACCTATCAGATTCACAAACTGTAACAGACCGAATGATAATAGAACAAAAAATTAAAAGTGCCTTTATAGGAGAATCTCTCCGCACGCCAATTGCAAAGATAAACTCAGCCATTGTTAACCGTATTGCCGAAATAACAGGGGTTGAAACATCGTTCGTTGAGGAAACACTTCGTAAATTTTATCCGCGCGGTGCTGTCGGTGCTTTTATGTCGGAATATTTTGAGATGTCTTTTCGCGGACGCGACAATGCCGCTGAGTTTGAGTTGGCTACTGTTGAATTGTTTAAATCTGTTTTTGGCTTTGAAGCACATCATGTCGGCCCGATTGGGCTTACCCCGGACGTGTTGCTGTTATCTGATGCAGGCGAGTTTTGCGGGATTATTGACAACAAAGCGTATTCCAAATACACCATAAGCAACGACCATAGAAACCGGATGATTACAAACTATATAAGCGGCTTAAGAACGTACTACAGCGGAAATTTGCCGCTGTCCTTTTTCAGCTATATTGCCGGAGGGTTTGGAGCAACCATAGATGCTCAAATAGCTGATATCGCCAGAACTACATCTGTCCACGGAAGTGCTATCAGCGTTCATAACATTATCAGGCTTGCCGAGGGCTATGTATCCTCTCCTGTACAGCATTATAAGCTGAAAGAAATTTTTACAGTGGACAGACAGGTTCTTCTGCCAGATTTAGAGAGGCAACATATATGAGATTGAAAATTGCCAGTATGTTTGCCGGAATTGGGGGTATTTGCCTTGGGTTCAAGCAAGCAGGATTTGATGTTGCATGGGCAAACGAAAAAGATAAATCCGCCTGTAAGACATACCGGCATAACTTTGGCAGTGATTGGCTCTTTGAATCTGATATATGTGATGTTAATGCTAACACCATCCCTGATTTTGATGTGCTGACAGCCGGATTTCCTTGTCAGCCGTTTTCAATAGCAGGTAAGCAAAAGGGATTTCGTGATCCGCGCGGAAATCTGTTCTTTGAAATTGCTCGTGTTGTTGACGTAAAACGTCCAAAAATCATATTTTTAGAAAACGTAAGTAATTTGGTTGAACATGATTGTGGACGCACATTCCTTGTTATCTATAACTGTCTTGCTCAGTTTGGTTATGCTGTTCAGTACAAGGTTATAAATGCACACGAATACGGGAATCTTCCTCAGCCAAGAAGCAGGATATACATTGTTGCATTTTTGAATTACACCATATGCGACCACTTTAAGTTTCCCGAACCTATTGATTTGCAGCAAGGCATAAACAACATTATTATTAGAAGCGATAAAAAGCACAAATCTTATTACTATAGCGCTGATTCAGAAATAATACGTAAATACGGAAACAAAATTTTCGAGCGTAATTACATATATCGCATATCAGACAAGGGCTTGGTGCGGGTTCGAAATCACTTTTGCCCGACATTAACAGCAAATATGGGATTTTATCCAAACAGAGTACCTATTGTACGCGACGACTATGGGATACGAAAGCTTACTCACCGTGAATTCCTTGATTTTCAAGGTTTTCCAAAGAGTTTTACCTTTCCTGAAACAGTTACAATAAATGACGCTTACAGGCAAATCGGAAATTCCGTAAGTGTCCCTGTGATTAGACGGATTGCCGAACAGATTCATTCAGTGTTAACGTTGCAAAGTATGGAATGGTAACTTACTGCTTTTTGTGTAAGTAAAACCAAAACGAAGGAGAGAAAAGTATGTACGATTACCTGATAGTAGGTTCGGGGCTTTATGGCGCGATATTCGCCCACGAGGCAACAAAACGAGGCAAAAAGTGTTTGGTTATTGAAAAACGCGCGCATATCGGCGGCAACGCGTATACCGAGCAGGTGGAGGGCGTTACCGTTCACCGCTACGGCCCGCATATATTCCATACAAACGATACCGCCGTTTGGGAATACATTAACCGGTTTGCGGAATTTAACAATTACATAAACGCTCCCATTGCGAATTATAACGGCGAAATTTACAACCTGCCGTTTAATATGAATACCTTTTACAAGCTTTGGGGAACGCATAAGCCCGAAAAGGCTATGGAAGTTATAGAAAGCCAGCGTCTTAAAACCGAAAACCCTCAAAACTTGGAGGAACAAGCGTTAAGCCTTGTTGGGCGGGATATTTTCGAAAAGCTGATAAAGGAATACACCGAAAAGCAGTGGGGGCGCAAATGCAAGGATTTGCCCGCGTTTATAATAAAGCGCCTGCCGGTGCGCTTTACATACAACAACAATTATTTTAACGACCGCTACCAAGGCATTCCGATAGGCGGCTACACGCAGATCATTGAAAAAATGCTTCAAGGCTCCGACGTTCGCCTTAATACGGATTATTTCTCACAAAATTGGGACGATACCGCGCGTAAAACCGTATACACCGGCCCCGTGGACGAATTTTTCGCATTTAAATACGGGCGGCTTAAATACCGAACTTTGCGTTTCGAAACCGAAGTATTGGATACCGGCAATTATCAGGGTAACGCGATAGTAAATTATACGTCCGCCGCCTTCCCGTGGACAAGGATTATAGAGCACAAGCATTTTGAATACGGCGCACAGCCCAAAACTGTTATAACAAAGGAATTTTCAAAGGAATTCGAAACGGGCGACGAACCGTATTATCCCGTAAACGATGAGAAAAACAATTCCGTAGCGCAAAAATATTTTGAGCTTGCCGCGCAAAGGGAAAACGTAATTTTTGGCGGGCGTTTGGGCGAGTATAAGTATTACGATATGTGGCAGGTAATAAAAAACGCGCTGGAAGCGGCAGAAGCGGAGTTTAGGTAAATAGCAAAAGTGATCTCAGAGGTTATCAAATACCAAAACAGGAAGTTAAGTTAAATATGATTGACATATATAAACACGGCTGATATTATAATTTCGGGTTTGCGTTAGAGTGAATCCGAAACAAAGGGCAATTAACTCAGCTGGTAGAGTGCATCCTTGACGTGGATGAAGTCAGGGGTTCGAGTCCCTTATTGTCCATCACGGGCGTTTTGGAATAACCCGAAAAAAACAACCACAGCCATTGCGACTGCGGTTGTTTTTTTGTTTTCTAACGTAGGCTTCGCCCACAACCCACGGCAATCTCTATAAACTCAAAAAGAAACGGGAGCGAGGAGGGCGTGAGCATAGCGAACGCCCGCACGAGGGGATTTTTTGCAATCGCAAAAAATCCACAGCGACCGTTTCGACAGTGAATAGAGGCTGCCTTGGGTTGCGGGCGGAGCCCGCGTCGGCAATTGTCTTGAACAAAATGCGCTCACGGCATATAATATACTGGAAAACGTTTGCGTTTTCCAGTATAGGCAACCTCTAATAACTGTCGAAACGGTCGCTGTGGATTTTTTGCGATTGCAAAAAATCCCCTCGTGCGGGCGTTCGCTACGCTCCCGTCCTCCTCGCTCCCGTTTCTTTTTGAGTTTATAGAGGTTGCC
>JAISVZ010000032.1 GCA_031271295.1 Clostridiales bacterium
TTTTCGTAATTTTCTTTAAGCCACGGGATTATAACGGTAGTATCAAGCCCGCCGGAATACGCAAGTACAATTTTTTCATTCATAACAATTCCTCCAAAGTTTTTTATACTATTATAACCCCGCCAAAAAAATAATCAAGATATATTTTAAATATTTCTTGCATATTTTTTTGAAATCATGTATAATCAATTAATAATTTAACGAATAGGAGAATAATTATGAAAATTTCAGAATCCATCATCGCGCCAAAAGGTTTTGCCGCAACCGGCGCGCATGTGGGAATTAAAAAACAAAAAAAAGATCTGTCGCTTATTTTAAGCAAATATCCCTGCGAGGCGGCGGCATGTTATACAACAAACACCGTTAAGGCCGCGCCGGTTGAATGGGATATGAGCATTACAAATTCGAAAAAAAAGGTTTACGGCATAGTTACCAATTCCGGCAACGCGAACGCCTGCACCGGGCCGCGCGGAAAGGACGATACGCAAAAAATGGCGGAAGCTTTCGCGCAAAGCGCCGGGTGCGCCGCGGATGAAATTTTGGTTTGCTCAACGGGGGTAATCGGGGTTTACATGCCCACCGATATTGTTACGCAAGGCATAACCCAAACCTTCAAAAACTTGGGCGAAACAGAAAATGATTTTACTCTGGCGGCGGAAGCTATTATGACAACGGATACTTTTATGAAAACCGCGTCCGCCCAAATTTCAATTAACGGCACAGAGGTAAATCTTTTGGGAATGGCAAAGGGCTCCGGCATGATACACCCAAACATGGCAACAATGCTTTCCTATATAATAACGGATTGCGCCATAACAAAAACCGCTCTGGATTTCGCGGTTAAAGAAGCCGTTAACGATACGTTTAACATGATAACGGTGGACGCGGATACAAGCACCAACGACACTTTGCTTGTTTTGGCGAACGGCGCGGCGGGCAACGAATGCATAACCGGCAAAAACGGCGCTTACGAAATTTTTAAGGAAGCTATTTTTGAAATATGCAAAAAACTCGCAACCGATATCGCAAAGGATGGCGAAGGCGCAACAAAACTTATGGAAGTTACGGTATTGGGCGCGTTAACCTTGTGCGACGCGCGCAAAATTGCAAAATCCGTCGCCTCGTCCAACCTTTTTAAGGCCGCGCTTTTTGGGGCGGACGCCAACTGGGGGCGTGTTTTATGCGCAATGGGCTATTCCGGCGGCAAATTTGACCCTGCAAAAGTGGATGTTACAATTGAAAACGAAAAGGGAAGCGTTAAATTATGCGAAAACGGCGAACCCGTTCAGTTTTCGGAGGAAGCCGCAACACAGGTTTTATCGGAAAATAAAGTTTGCATACAAATATCCTTGAACCAGGGGAACTTAAGCGCAACGGCATGGGGATGCGATTTAACATACGACTACGTTAAAATAAACGGGGATTACCGGTCTTAGGAGGGTTTTTCTTTATGGGCGATTTATCGGTTTTCACAATGAACGAATATATAGGCAAGGCAAAGGTACTTATAGAGGCGCTGCCGTATATACAGGAATTTCGCGGGATAACTGTTGTTATAAAATACGGAGGCGCGGCGCTTGTTAACGAGGAAATTAAAAACACACTTATTCAGGATATCGCGCTTATGAAGTATGTTGGCTTTAAGCCGGTTGTGGTACACGGCGGCGGCCCGGAAATTAACCGTATGCTGGATAAGCTCGGCATAAAGAGCGAATTTGTAAACGGGCTTAGGGTAACGGACGCGGCTTCCATGGAAGTTGTGGAGATGGTGCTGGCGGGCAAGGTAAATAAAAAAATTACAACCGAAATAACTATGCAGGGCACGCCCGCAGTTGGGCTTTCCGGAAAGGACGCGGGGCTTTTAAAGGTAAAAAAACTAAAACCCGGCGGGGAGGATATAGGCTTTGTGGGCGAGGTAACGGAAGTTGATAACAAAATAATTAAAACCCTTATCGACAACGATTTTATTCCGGTAATATCCCCCATAGGCATAGACGAAAACGGCGAAACCTACAACATTAACGCGGATTACGCGGCGGTTGCAATTGCAGGAGCGTTAAAAGCCGAAAAGCTTGTGTTTTTAACGGACGTATCCGGCCTTTTAAGCGACAGGAACGACGCGGATAGCGTAATTACCAGAATTGAAGCGTCCCGCATTAGGGAACTTTTGGCGGACGGAACAATTTCCGGCGGTATGATTCCCAAAATTCAGTGCTGCATGGCGGGAGTTGAAGCGGGAGTTGCGCATGTTCATATTTTAGACGGTCGCGTGGAGCACGCGCTGATTCTTGAAATATTTACAAAAGAGGGTATCGGAACTATGATATACTCGTAATTTGAAAGTTGTTTTTACAATTGCTTAAAAAGGCGTGTAAATTTTAATCCTGGGAGGAGATTTTTAAATGGAAAAAGGAATGCAGTATATAATGAACACATATTCACGCTTCCCCCTAAAACTTGTAAGGGGCGAAGGCACATATGTTTACGATGAAAACGGCAAAAAATATTTGGATTTTGCGGCGGGGATAGCGGTAACGTCTTTGGGGCACGCAAACAAAAAACTTACCGAGGCGATTAAAAGCCAAGCGGAAAAACTGCTTCACATATCCAATTTATATTGGAACGAGCCGCAAATTACGCTTGCGGAAAAGCTTGTTAAAAACAGCGCGTTCGATAAGGTGTTTTTCTGTAACAGCGGCGCGGAATCCGTAGAGGCGGCGCTTAAACTTGCCCGCAAGTACGCATCTAAAAGCGGGAGCGGTAAATATGAAATTATAGCGATGAATAATTCCTTTCACGGTCGCACTTTGGGCGCGATAACCGCAACAGGGCAAAAAAAATACCGGGAAGGGCTTGCGCCGCTTTTACCAGGAATAATCCACGCCGAATTTAACGATATTAAAAGCCTTGAAGCGCTTATAACGGACAAAACCTGCGCGGTACTTTTGGAACCCGTTCAGGGCGAATCCGGAATACACCCGGCGGATAAGGATTACCTTGTAAAGGTACGCGAATTATGCAACCAAAACAATTTGCTGTTAATATTCGACGAAGTGCAGTGCGGCGCGGGAAGGTGCGGAAGTTTGTTCGCGCACGAAATTTACGGAGTTTATCCCGATATTGCCGTTATGGCAAAAGGGCTTGCGGGCGGCGTTCCTATAGGCGCTATGCTTGCAACCGAAAAAGCCGCGCAAGGCTTTAAACCGGGAGACCACGCTTCAACCTTTGGCGGAAACCCGCTTGCAACGGCTGCGGCAAATGTTGTTATGGACGAGTTAACCGGCGGCTTACTTTCAAACGTAAAAAAACAGGGCGAATACTTAACTTTGAAATTAAAGGAGCTTGCGGCAAAACATAAATGCATTACCGAAGTCCGCGGGCTTGGGCTTATGCTTGGCATTGAACTAAACGTTCCCGCAAAGGATATTGTTGCAAAGTGCATCGAAAACGGGCTTTTACTTGTAAGCGCGGGCGAAAGGGTAATAAGGTTTGTGCCGCCTTTAACAGTTTCGAAAGAAGAAATTGACGAACTTGCGGGTATTTTGGATAGCTCTATTTAGATGAACTTAAAAAGGATACGCATTAGCGTATCCTTTTTGATTTAAGTATGTTTTGATTATTCCGTTTTAAACGAAGCTTCCCATTCGTCGAAACCTTTTCTTACCGCATCCAACGTATCGTAGGAAATTTGCGGGAGTTTGTCGCCCCACAATTTTTCGGCTTCCGCAAAACCTTCTTCAACAGCGTCGCGAAGGGTAGCGATTTTGGAAGGATCCCCGCCGGAAAGAGCTTTCGCGAAGTTAAGAATTCTCTCGGAGGTTTGTTTTACGCCGAAATAACCGTCTTCACTAATTGCTTCCTCGGCTTCCGCTCTTGTTGCTTCGTCAACCTCAAGGCTTTCCCAAAAATCCTTAGACCACTGCATACCGCCCGCTTTTAACGCTTCGTTGCCCTGCTTGCCAAAAAGCTTAGTAACCAAGGTTTGAAGACGCGCTTCCGCGCTGTTTGCTTCGTCGATAGCGGCTTTAATTGCTTTAGGGTCAATCTCATACGTTTTAGAACCGGATTTTTCATACACCGCTGCCGCGCTGTTTAACAAGTCCTCAGTTTCATCCGCCGAAACAGCCGTGTTTGTGCTTGCCGCCGCGGATTGGTTTGTTTGTGCTGCAGTTGTTGCGTAATTGTTATTTACTGCTGCTACATCCATGTTGTCATCTCCCTTTTTTATTGATTTAAAACAGTTTTTGAACCTCTAATTTATTTATCGGTCAATTTTGGAAAACACGTAATATTATTTATAAAATAATTAAGAAATTATTTAGTGGTTTTTTAAATTATCATTGAAGCCAATACGCGGCTTAACCATATACTTACTAAAAATTTAAAATCATGCTGTGAACGCTTTCGTACCCGATTGTGGTTTTGCCTCCGTGCCCCGGATAAACTACGGTTTCGGGCGCAAGCGTAAATAATTTTTCCTTTATTGAACGGGCAAGCACTGGCAAATTTCCAGTTGGTAGCTGCGTTGTGCCAATGCCGTCTTTAAACAGCGTATCCCCCGAAATTAAAATATTTTCGTTTTCAAAATAAAAGCACAAACTGCCGGACGTATGCCCCGGCGTTGCAATTACCCTTATGTTAAACCCGGCAAGGGTTATATTTTGCGCGTCGTCAAGCCATATATCCGCTTCAAGCGCCGTGGTTTTGCCGTACATACCCGAAAGATTCATAGATGTATCCGATAAAATTTCCCGCTCGGCGGACGCGGCGTAAATTTTTACGCCATAGGTATCGCACACTTCCCGCGCCGCCATTATGTGGTCGAAATGCCCGTGTGTTAAAAAAACGGCTATGGGCGTAAGGTTAAGTTCGGCAAGCTTTTTTTGAATTTTCGGAAAATCCCCGGCGGGGTCCGCTATGATTGTTTCTTTGGTTTGCGTGTTTGAAATTAAATAGCAGTTTGCCTGCCACTCGGTTAAGGCAATTGTTGTTACAAAGATGTTTGGCATGTGGGGTTCCTCGCTTTAAATTTTATTTTTGCCGCTTACTGCTTATATGTTTGAAACGGCTTCGCCGCTTATTGCATAAATTTCATTTCGCAGCTAATCTTGAATAAATTTCAGTAATTCATTAAACCATTCGGGCATAGTTTTTGTTTTTGAAATTATTTCTCCGTTACGGTATTCGCCAACTTCGTTAAACCCATTTTCGTTATCGTAAAAATACGCTTCCATGCAATACGGTAGAACCGCTTTTAAATCCGCAAACCTACCCGCAAAACGGCGGATAACATCGGATGCGGGAATATCATGCCCGCCCTTTTCAACGCGGTTTTTAATTCGCTTTATGCTTTCTTCGCAGGAATTTAAGCCTATATAAAACAAACGTATAAAGTATCCGCTCTCGTGCGCCGCCTTTACGGTTTTCTTTATAAAATTCCCGGATAACGTTGTTTCCTGAGTAAACGAAACGCCGTCGGATAACAACCGCCTAATCTTTTTTGCGGCTGTTTTGTTACCGTCATTTTGCGAAGCGTCAATGATTGCCGTAAAGCGTTGCCGCCAAACGCAGAAAAAATTACAACCTCGTTATACCATATATATACGTTTGGGGCAAGCTCTTAATCGGATAGAGGACGGAGGTGGACGGAGGGCATAGATCTTAGACTAATTCTTAGACTAAATCATAGGCTTAGACGTTGAAACCGAATCCTGCCGTAAATGTTTTTTGGATACCTCGCTCTTTTTTAATATTCGCAAATTATGTTTGACTTTGCCTTTTTGTAATGGTATAAAGGCAGTAACGGCGCGGGAGTTTCATATGTTTTTTCAAAGAATAAAACCAGATTAGATACTTTCGCCGCGCACAAAGTACCCGCAGGCAGTATGCGGGCAGGGGAAAGTGAGGATTAGCCTATGAAAAAAATACTTGCTATGACTTTCTGCTGCGTTGATATTTACCCCGGAAAAGGAATAATAACAGCGGGGGGAAATTCGCTTAATTTAGCTGCGGCTTGCTCAAAAACAAAGAAAGCCGATGTTTATTTGATGGGTAATATCGGAACGGATATTTATGCTGAAAAAATAAAGGAAAAGGCTGATGAATTCAATTTAAACCGCGAAAGGCTTTATGAGGTTGAGGGTAATACCGCAAGCAATAAATTATACCTCACCGAGGACGGCGACAGATACGAAAAAGACGACAGTTGGAACGGCGGCGTATATGATTATTTTAAATTATCGGCTGATGATGAAGCGTTTCTTAAAGAATTTGACGTTGTAGCGACGACTGTCTGGGACCCTGCTTTCAAGCAAATTATTAATTTAAAGCGCAATTCAGATTTTCTGCTCGCGGTAGATTTTTCAGACCATAGTCCGACTGATGAGTGGCTCGAATTTATACCTATGGATTGATTTATTTTTTATAAGCGCTCAAAATGAGCAATTACCGCTGCTTAAAAAATGGTCTTGTGAATTTCCCGCTTTGTTCGTAGCAACTTTGGCCGAACACGGAAGCGCTACGTATAAAGACGGAGAAGAGTATTCGTGCAGGGCAGTAAATGTATCGAAAATAGTTGATACAACAGGGTGCGGCGATTCATATCAAGGAGCTTTTATTGTTGATTATCTAATTAACAAGGATGTTGTTTCCGCTATGAAAGCAGGTTCCGAAGCCGCCGCCATTACTTTATCATTTGAAGGAGCGGTATAAGTGTTCTGAGCGTTTCGTGTTTTTCGGGTTCTTCGCCCGTCATTAAGCCCGCTTGATAATTACGAAATATCAGCAAAGCGAATACCTTTAGCGGGCGTCCGCTTTCATTTTCTTCACCTTAAATATTACTGTCTTATTTTTGCGCAACGGCAATTTTGTTGCCGTCAGGGTCCGCAAATTGAAACGAATACGCGCCCCACTCTCTGCGTTCGGGCGGCGAAATTATTTCTATACCGGGTATTTCCCTTAGCAGCCGTTCGTATAGCGCGTCAACGTTTGCGGTAAAGCATTGCAGCCAGATATTCTTTTCGTTATCTGCCTTTATGCCACCCGGATCGTATATGGCAATTTTCCCGAAACCGTAATGGCTTCCTTCAACAAACGGTTCTTCTTGGAGAACAATTTTATAAAACTGCGCAAGACGGGGGGCATTATTGGTTATTATACATATTCCTCTAAACTCCATGATTATCCTCCTTAACTCTTTGCAAAGAAAGGTTCTTTGACAAAACTGCTCGCAGCTTGCCTCTGCGATATCTCTATCGTAAAACCGATGCCCAAAGCAAACAACGAACGTCGCCGCTTGCATTTATTGTATCAAGAAAATGGAGGATGTCAAAAACACGATTACGACAACGTTGCAACATGTGTTTGCGAATATGCCGCGGGAAGTAGAACGTTACTATTCACACTCTAACTGGAAATATGGGTTGCGACACCTTAGAATAATAGGCTGTCTAATATCGTTTTTCCGTTTTTGACAATTTGCCGTACGCTGCGGAGAACTAAACGGTTACAACTACCCGCACTTTTGGAGCAATATTCAGCAAGGGTTGTAGGAGGGCTTCGGCGCAAATTATATCGCACAGCAATGTGCCGCCTGACGCTTCAGAACATTTTTGAGCGCACCAAGTTTGTAGAGAGTCCTATTTTTGCGGTTGCGCTCAAAAATATTCTTCTCGCTGCTTTGATGAACCAATTTTCGCCAATTAGTTGTTCGCAAAGATAAAGTATTGCGACGGCGAAAATTGTTTCCCCGCCGCGTGGCACAATCATGCTGTGCAATATAAGCTGCGCCGAAGCCCGGCAGCATGTTCTTTGCATGCAGCAAAAGGTTTACGAGAATTTTTATATTGCCAAATATTCTTGGGAAGCGTAATTATATCATCCTTGCAAGATAAGCGCCCTTTAGCAAGTGACAAGTACCGCAAACACTGAACAATATAAATATTTAGCTCTACTTCTATATGAACTCCTGGAATAATTAGTGACATATATATGTCACTAATTATCCCAAAATCCACACTTAATGCAATCTACATTTAAAAACTCTTAGCGCTGCATAACAGCTGAGAAATTCAAATATGATATGCTTGATTAAACACGCAGGCAATAATTACGCCGTTTGCCTAATCTAATGAGTTGAATTTTATGTTACGGTACGCCTTTGTGCAAACTTTACGTTGCCTGCAAAGGGTACACTTGATTACTGACGACTCCTTTCGCTTCCTGCAAAGAACATGCTGCCGGGCTTCGGCGCAGCTTATATTACACAGCATAATTGTACCACGCGGCGGGGAAACAATTTTCGCCGTCAAAAAATAATCTCTGTGATACACTGGGGGCGAAAATTGGTTCACCAGAGCAGCGAGAAGAATATTTTTGAGCGCACCCGCAAAAATAGAATCCTCTACAAACTTGGTGCGCTCAAAAATGTTCTGAAGCGTCAGGTGGCACATTGCTGTGCGATATAATTTGCGCCGAAGCCCTCCTATAAACCCTATAGAACAGCCACACAAAGTACGGGTAGTTATTAGCGGGATGTTGTTAGTGTACAGTTCTCTGTAGCGCACTATAAAGTTGTCAGTTACAAAAAAACGAAACTGTACAGCTTATTATTCAGAGGCATCGAAATCAGATTCGTTTTTTGGCGTGGGTGTGAATAGTAACAGTAGAACCCTAAAAATTTTCAAAAAATTGATAAACCCATTTACACGTGTTGTTTATACGTGTATAATGAGCGTAAGAGGTGAGGAACTATGACTGCGAGAGATCTTTTAAAGATTTTAAATAAAGACGGCTGGTACAAGGTTGAACAAAACGGCTCCCATATTCAATTAGAGCATGACACGAAAAAGGGAAAGGTCACTGTCCCTAACCATAACGGAGATTTGAAAGTTAAAACCTTAAACAGCATATTAAAACAAGCCGGGCTTAAATAACGCGGCTTGCCAATCACCAAAACGTATAAGGAGGCATTTTATGAGAAGAGTAACCTATTTTGCGGTATTTGAGCCATCGGATACGGGTTATAGTATCTACTTTCCGGATTTGCCCGGATGTATTTCCTGCGGGGATAATATTGAACATGCAACAAAAATGGCGAAAGAAGCTTTGGGATTGCACTATTGGGGTATGGAGAAAGACGGCGATGAAATACCGAAACCAACAAAGCCACCATTTGAGGATATGGAATCTGTAGATTTTGTGGTTCCTGTTGAAATTTTCCCGGACATCGTTAAAGATGCTATTGAAAACAGGGCAGTAAAAAAGACACTTACAATTCCGCATTGGTTAAATGCGGAGGCGGAAGCGGCTAACGTTAATTTTTCTCAGCTTTTGCAAAATGCTTTAAAAGAATACCTAAATGTTAGCGCATAGCCAAAAAGGGCGTTCCCTAAAAGGACGCCTTTTTATTTTGGCGAAGGAGTTAAGCGGCTGCCTTGTGAGTAGCCTGTCTTCTGATTAATAAAAACTAACGTAACAGAATGCCCGTTTTTGCGGAAAAAAGTATGACTAAGCCAATTGAAAAAGTTCCGTGTCTCTCATTGATAAAATTGAAATGGATTCCGCCTATATACTCACCTGAAAGCGTTTCAATTATGAAATCAGTTTTGTTTTAAGATTGCTTTTCAGCGACTGTATGAACAATCGTTAAATCGGGTTATTATGCGCTTTGCTCCAAATTCGGGAGATTCCTCGCGCATGAAAGACACGCTTCCCGAAGATCCCCACATACCGCATGTATTAAGAACCTCAACGTTTAAACCAAGCCACAGCATGTTAAATATACCCAAAGAGATTCCATGAGCGACAATAATAATGTTTTCTTCCTTACGTGTCATTATCTCGTTTAAGAACTCACGGAGCCGGTTCCAAACATCCCTCATTGATTCGGCACCCGGATAGCTTTTATCATCAATTGTCTTCATAGAACCTAAGAATATTTTCCGAGATTCCTCTTTTGATACCCCGTTTGCGGTGCCGCAGTTTATTTCTCTTAACGCGGCGGTTAATACCGGCTTAATTCCTAAATGCCTGCCCGCGTTTTCTGCCGTTTGCTTTGCGCGAAGCAGGTCGGACGAGTACATGATATAGTTACTGCCGTCAATTTCCAAAGCAAGATTTTCGCCAATTTTGTCAGCCTGTTTAATTCCAAGCTCTGTTAAACTCCAATCTCCCTGCCCACCAATCATTGCGTTAACATGGTGAACGGATTGAGTGTGCTGTATCGTGATTATATTTTTCATTCTATACCCCCGAGTATCCTCTTTCACAGTAAATGCGGCACGAACATATCATTCCTTCTCCTCGCGCTTAAAATTCGCGAGAAATATCACTTTCTTATTTTTGCGCAACGGCGATTTTGTTGCCGTCAGGGTCCGCAAATTGAAACGAATACGCGCCCCACTCTCTGCGTTCGGGCGGCGAAATTATTTCTATACCGGGTATTTCCCGAAGCAGCCGTTCGTATAGCGCGTCAACGTTTGCGGTAAAGCATTGCAGCCAGATATTCTTTTCGTTATCTGTATTTATACCACCCGGATCGTATATGGCAATTTTTCCAAAACCGTAATGGCTTCCTTCAACAAACGGTTCTTTTTGCAGAACTATTTTATAAAACTGCGCAAGACGGGGGGCATTGTTGGTTGTTATACATATCCCTCCAAACTCCATGATTATCCTCCTTAACTCTTTTCATATTTTCGGCACAAAGCATCTTTCGCAAATCTTTCATCTTTACCCCAAATTATATCAGAGGGTTAATAAAATGTAAACAGACTTGGCAGAATGCCCGTTTTTTAGGAAAAATTATGCCGCGTGCGGAAAACGTTTCAATTATGAAAGCCGGAGCTGATACATTCTGCTGTTGCGGTTTAAAACGCTTATTTTCCCGTCAGCGCGTTTTTCGCCAAATTACGTGTATCTTCATAGGAATCATAACGGCATTCCTCCAGTATGCTCTGCGGTATCACGCCGTTATATATCATGGTTTCAACAACCGCGAACCGGCAATGGGTACATTCGGTGTTTTTGTAAAAATGCAAAAGAATATCGCCGCAGGAACCGGACTTAAAACTGTTATATATTGATGTTATACTTTTGACCATATTAAAACTTAATCTTTTGGAACGCAGAACATGCTTGCGGATTAATGCCTCATCGTCGATTTCGAAGTTCGGCTCTAAAAGCGTAAGCGCATTTTCAACTTGACCGGCGTCAAATAACTGTAAAGCAAGAGAATGTATTTCCCTGTCCTTAAAGCGCGAAAGCGCTTTTGCCGTAACCTCGCGGATGCTTTCGTTTCCGGATTTCATATAAGCAAACAGCAGCTTTATATCAAGCGGGAAATCAACATAATTGAACGTCCGCAATAAAGCTGCCTTCATAAAATCCAACTCTTCATCAAATATAAATTCCGCAAGCCTGTCAATATCTTTTTTCTCCGCCATCCTCGCGAATTTTTTCGCATAAAGAGATATTCGAAGCGGGAAAGGGTTATCCTCCTTTGAAAGTTCTTCAGCCCGCTTTATCAAAAGTTCAACCGTTACAGTTTCTTCTTTATCCGCTTGAGGCTCCGTCTTGTATAACTGAGCAAAATCGTTTGCGTTCATAAGCTTAAGATTTGAGCGGCCGGCGCTTTCAGAACCCGCTTTATTGTATGCTTGGCTAAAGGCGGCAACAAACTCATTTTCCGAACTCTCAATGAATGAATATATCCTGTTCCCGAATTTTTCTTCAGCTGCGGATAAAAACATGTCACACCACAGGCAATCGTTTCTGCCGCGCTGTTTTATCATTTTGCCCATATCATTTACGCACCGCTTGAAGGATTCAAAGCCGCCACTTATCTTTCGCATCATCAGTTTTTCAAGCAGTTCGCGTTCACAATACCCGCAATTGAAACTCCGCATAAGCGGCAAACGCCTCTTTAGACCGTCATACTTTTTTTCCAACGCATTACCGGCTTTTTCATATCCGTCTGCGGCAAAACAACACAACAAATCAAAAAGCTGTTCGGAAAGACCCCAATACAGCCTCTTCGAAAACTTTTCCGCTATCCTATCCAAAAACATATCCGGGTTGGAGAATGTGTTTATAGCCGTATATAAATAAAACCCTTTGGTTCCTTCCGTCTGGGCATCATAAGCAATATCCTTAAGAGACGAGCGCATTACAACGTTCCGGTACTCTTCCCTGTTAGGCTTTTCCGAAAGCTCAATTATTGCGCCGCCAAGCCCGCGGCGAAAGCTGCGGGTAAAACTTTTTAATGTCATAAAAGACCTACCCCTACTCCTTCAAGTAATACTCCACCGCTTCCTTAAACGTACCGTCCTCAATTTCGTTAAACCCTTCCTCGGTAAGAAAAAACACACCCTTAGAAACCATGTAAAACCAACCGTAAAAATTATTTCTTAAAATATTTGCGGTATCCTTTGCGCAGCCGAATTTTTTCAGCTCCGCAACCGTCATCTCGCCCTGTTTGTAAAGCGTGCAGGCAATTTTTATGCTGCGTTCCCTAAACGCCGTTAAGAGCTTTACATTTACGCTTCCGCCAAGGTTGCCGTCTATTTTTCGGTTTTGCGATTCGTTAAGCACCCGGCGGCTGCGCTTGTTATCCAAGGTTTTATCCGCAACCGGCTCCGCCTCAATTTTAACCTGTTTGCCCGTATCTTCCATTTCGACGGTTATAAGCCCAATCTCCAGCTTTTTTACGATATGCAGTATATTCTTAAAATCCCGCCCGCGTTTTTTGGGGATAACCGCGTAAACATGCCTTGAAATTTTCTGCCTGTCTATAACCTGATACAAAAGTGTCATGTTAAAGCTTTTCTTAAATTCCAAAAGCAACATAACGCCGTCCTTTACGGCGGTAGCGTCTATCCCCATAACCTCGGAACGCACATCGTATCCCAAATCCTCAAAAAAACGTTTTACCGGCATGTACATATCTTTTTCAGAAAAATCCGGCATTTATATCACCATTTCAATGCCTGCCGGAATTTCAACCGCCTGTCCGTCTATTTCCGCCGCTACATTCATTGCGGATTTATTCAAAACCATTTTTAAATCCGCCGAAAACCTCAGCGAGCGGTACGCGTTTAAATAATCGCATATTTCAATATTTGTGGCAAACCACACATCCTCACGGCCGCTGACCTTTTTGCAGAACTCCTCCATCATATCCCAGTTGCCGTCCCTTTCGAACTCGAAGCTGTGCCCCCATATGTAAAACAGGCGAGACGAATATATATTTTTATCATCCAAAAAAATATCGGTAAGCTCGTGCAGAGATTCGTTATGGTGGCATGTGGCGTTCCAGCGAAGAAAATCGTCCGGAAGATGGAAATATTTCGTGGAGTGTACCGTTCGCGAATACTCCATGCCAAGGCTTTTTATCATTTCCACCACAAAATCGTTCACCGAACCGTACGGGTAGGACATTCCGCGAATTATTTTCCCGGTTAAACGCTCTAAAATTTCGCGGTCTTTCATAATTTCGTCAATAAGTTTTTCCCTTGGGCAAACCGTAAGCGATTGGTGCGTAAGTGCGTGCGCCGAAATTTCGTGCCCTTTAAAGAGCGGAATAATTTCATCGGCGCAAAGCCTGCCATCGGTACCCAAAAGCCCGCCGTTTAAATGGAACGTTCCCTTTAAATCGTACTTATTTAGCATTTCAACCAACTTGACATCCGGCTTAAAACCGTCGTCGTAACTTAGTGTTATAGCTTTCTTTTTCCCTCCCGGAAACAAACAGTTAATAGGCATAAAATCCCTCCGTTTTTTATTGTAATTTAAGCCTCACGCATAACCATAGCCATCAACCCCGGACAAGTGCATTATACCGCTAAGTATAGACGCCGGTCAATGGAATTAAACCGATGTTGAAAGTTATAGGAGTGTAAACAGAAGCATCTAAGCCACCTTCTCCACCTTACACCCGCTATAATATCGCGCCAAAATCTCACCAAGCGAATACCCCATATCAATCATTCCCTTAACTCCGTTTTGGCTCATGCCAACGCCGTGCCCGTACCCGCCGCCGTAAAATACTGCCTCCTGCAAATTCCCGTTTTCGTTATAAAAAACATCGGAAGTAAAAAACGCGCTGGGCATCATCCCGAAGTTTTCTACCGCGCTGCCGTTATGCCTTGTTAATACCTTCGGCGCAATGAGCATACGGATATTGTACTCGGTTAACACCTTAACCGTCGCCTCCGTTCCGGTAATTTTCATTTCCATTATGTTGCCTCCCGCGCCGCGTTTTAAAACCTCAATATTTTTAACGCTGCCCACACTTACAACCGGGCGGCTTAAATAAATACCGTTTTCCTGCAAAGTTTTAATAAGGTACGGGTTGGCGTTATACCGCTCCCCTATTCTCGAATTGACGCTTTGCGTAATTTCCTCCGCAGTCATAACCGTTTCCCACCTAAACCACGGGAAGTTTTTGTCAAACCCCTCCACATTTTGCGCCTTGAAAAATTTTGCCGCGTTCTCCTCAACGGATAAATCGCCGAAATCTTCGCCTTCGTATAGCTTTACGGATTTTAAGTATTCCTGGGTATGTGCCGGAAACCGGCGGTTTGCCGCGTTTGCCCAAACGTCCCCGGAATTTGCGGTAACACCCGCCGACGTTGAAAAAAAGTTGGCGGATACCACCTGCCCGGAATACGTAAGGCATAACCCCGCGGTTTCGTTAACCGCCTGTACGGAAATTTCGTTTTCCGGTATGTTGTTGTACACCTGCGAATTTACGGAATCGTCCACATTTGCTCCGTAGTTGTGGTAACGGTTGGAGTAGAACTGATTGTAAGCGTAGCTCCTTGCCGTTACCGCCTGCACCTTTGCCGCCTCCACACCGTGCGACGACGGCATTTCGCTTGGCACAACCGAATACAAATATTCCTCCAAGCCCACTTCGTTTGTTAAGGTAAGGTATCCGTCGGCTTTGCCTATTTCAATTACTCCCCTGTATTTCGGGTTTTCACCGTCCGGCCAGTTCCTTTTAAGCCCTATAATTTCAACCCTTCCGGATTCGATATCCGGCGTGATGTAAATTCTGTCCGTATTTTTTATATTCGCGTCCTCTATTCCCGATACCGAAAATTCTTCGCCTTTTTCAAATTTCCTTTCATTTTCGCCAATTTTTACGGTATAGCCCGTATCCGCGCTGAGTTTTATTTCCTCGTGATAAAGCGAGGTAAAAGCGCTGTTATTAAGCGCAACCCTTATTATTTGCGGCAAAGGGTTTCTGTCTATAACAGCCGCGCGTACCTGCGAATCCTGCGTATAAAATACCGCTATATCCGTTCCCGTCATTAAATCCCTTGCGGCTTTCCATTTCACACTTCCGTCCGCTACGGAATACACTTTAAAATCCTCGGATGCCGCCCTTATTCCGTTTTCGGCAAACTCAAACTCATTTTGGTTAAAGCGCAGTATTTTATCCCTAAGCGCCGTTTCGTATACGGTTATATCAAGCACCTTAGCGCCGTCCACAGTTATATCGCAAATTTTTCCGGCATATGCCGGGTTTGCGTTCGGGTATTCGTAAAACCTCTCCGCGCCCCCGGTGAAAATTGTAATTCCGTTCGCTTTTACGTTAACAATGTAGCAATTTTTCATTTCCGGAGTTTCCGATACAATTCCCGTTACCGCAATAATTTCATTTTCCTTAACAAGTACGCGTATTTGCTTGTTTAAATAAGAATCCATAACAAGGCCGTAGAACGTTAACGGCCCGGTATCAGAAATTAAATTAAAACCCGAAAGTTTTGAATTACTCTCCTTCGTTGCCAAAACAACTATATTTTTTTCCGTTATTGAAAACATCTCGGAAACGCTTTTCTCTCCGGCGGTGTTTTCCAAAAATTTTTTATACATTTGAGTAAAGAGCGCGTAAGATATCGGCAAGTCCTTGTTGCCCGCGTTCATTTTAACCTTTACGGTGTTTTCCGGGTTAATGTTATCCAAAATAAGCTGCGCGTGTTCCAGCGAAAGCGCGTCCTCCGGCTTAAACTTATCGCCGTAGCCAAGCATAACGCTTTGAATGTACGCGGCGTTTATAAACTTATCGTACCATTTGGCGCTGTCGGTATCCGAAAAGGTTATTTCCCTGTCGAAACTTGCGATATCGTTTATATCATTATAAATAAGCGATGTCATTTTTGCCGCCAGCGCGCGCGATACCGGAATATCATCGCCAATTGGCGCAAGGTTTTCCGCATCTGCCGCAATATGCGCCGTATTATCAATATTTTCCGCGGCTTCCCGCGGCGGCGCAATAACAGCGTTATCGTTTATTCCCGTTTCCGAAACGCGCCCGCTTAAGAGCGCACAGGATGTAAAAAGCCATACGCTTATAAATGAAAATATGCGCATGGCTTTCTGAAGTTTTTTGTTAATTTTCATAATGCCCACTCCCTCGTACAAGCTTTGCCTTCTTAATTGTATGAGGAAGAAAAAAATAATATGCTATACCAATAAAAAGTCCATCTTGCCCGCCTCAACATCCGCGCTTAAAAGTTTTACTCTTACGCGTTTGCCAAGCCCAAACACCTGCCCTGTTGCCTGCCCGGTTAAGGTTATGGATTGTTCGTCGTAAACGAAATAGTCCCCTCCCATGTTTTTAACGGAAACCATGCCGTCTGAAGTGTTTTCCAGCGTAACAAAAAACCCCCGGTTTATAACGCCTGAAATAACCCCTTCAAATTCCTGACCTATCTTACCGCTCATATATTCAACTTTTTTCATGTTTAAAACATCGCGTTCGCAGTTTTGCGCCCTGCGTTCGGTAAAAGATGTTTTTTTGCATACTTCCGGTAAAATTTCGTTGTAATGCGCAATGCGGTCGCCGTTTAGCTTTTGGCACAAATTTTCCTTAATAATTCTGTGAATCTGCAAATCCGGGTAGCGTCGTATGGGCGAAGTAAAATGGCAGTAGCATTTGGAGGCAAGCCCAAAATGCCCAATATTAATTTCGCTGTATTTTGCCTGCTGCAAGCTTCGCAGCATTACGTTGCCAATCATTGCTTCCTCCGGAGAATTTTTCGCCTTTAAAAGCAGAGTTTGATACGAGCGCGCTTCCTTCCCGCGAAGCGAATAACCCAAATTTTTAAGAAATTCGGTAAACCTTCTGCGCCTTAACGTATCCGGTTCTTCGTGGCAACGGTAAACGAAGGGAAGCTCTAACCAAAAAAATTCCTCCGCAACAGTTTCGTTGCACAAAACCATAAATTCCTCGATAATAGCCGTTGCGGTGTTTCTCTCCCTTAACGTTATGCCAACCGCGCGCCCCGACGCGTCAAGCTCCGCCTTAGCCTCCGGAAAATCGAACTCCAACGCGCCGCGTTCAACGCGTTTGCGTTTTAATATTTGGCATAAATCCGCCATATCTTTAAGCATTACATCGTATTTTTCATAACCTTCGGGAATTTGCGCCTCTTTTGCGTTAGCCTCTTTGCGCGAAAGGTAAGAACTAACCTTTTCATATGTCATTCTTTTATCAACCTTAACTATGGATTCAAAAATCCAGTGGTTAAGCACCTTGCCAACAGAACTTACCTCCATTTCGCAGCTTAGCGCCAAACGAAACTCACCCTCGTTTAAAGAGCATATACCGTTGGATAAATTTCTCGGAAGCATGGGAATAACCCTATCCGCAAGGTAAACGCTGGTGCCGCGCTTTAACGCGTCCCTATCCAGCGCGGAATTTTCCTTAACATAATGGGCGACATCCGCAATTGATACCGTAAGCAAAAAATTTCCGTTATCAAGCTTATCTAAAGAAACCGCGTCGTCTATATCTTTTGAATCCTCGGAATCTATTGTTACGGTTAACCTTCCGGATAAATCCACCCTTTGGGGGTAATCGTCCTTATCAATAAATTCGGGTAAAAGCTCCGCTTCCTCGTCGGATTTTCGCGAAAACTCCGAAGGAATTTCCATTCTGTAAACCACGGCCATAATATCCACGCCCGGCGCGTCCTTATGCCCCAAATCCGCAATTATTCTGCCCTCGGCGTAATACTCCCCGCTTTGAGGGCGTACAATTTTTACCGAAACCTTATGGTCTAACAATTCAGGGTTGATACAGCCGCCAAGCACTATGTACTGCGCAATTCTTTTATCGTCCGGCACAACGGCGGGGCGTTTGCCCAGAGCCTGATATGTGCCCATAACAAATTTATTGCCGCGGTCTATTACTTTATCAACCGCGCCAATTGCCTTTTCCCTGTCGTAACGCAAAATAGAGACGCTAACAACATCCTTGTGCATTGCCGTTCCTTTGTTTTCCGAGTATATGAAAATTTCGCTTCCGTCGTCTAATTTTACGTAGCCGTTTCCGTTATAGAGCGAAAAAAAACTTCCCGTAAACGATTCCATAAAGATCCTCCTATGATGCAAAAAAAGGAGGGAGAATAATCTCCCCCCTTGGAAAAAACAGATTACAACCTAACAAACCACGTAGCAACTGTTACGGCAAATAAAACGGCAATGCCGATTTTTGTGTACTTTTCCAACGAGCCTTCCAAAGAACGGCCCTTGTTTTTATCCCAATAAGTTTGAGACTGCCCCATACCGGCAAGCCCGCCAAGCCCTGCGGAACGTTTTTTTTGCAAAAGAATAAATGTTACAACCGCAGCGCAACTTAAGATGTACACAATGGAAATAATAATAACTAACACGTTCAAAATAAGCACCTCTTTGAAATTTGTTTTTGCTTAAACTGCGTGCAGTATAGCATATCCGAGCTATGATAGCAAGATTATTTTTAGTTAATAACCAGCGGTGCGTTCGACGTTTCAAGGCTGAGCTTTATAATTTTTGACGCCTCGCTGTAATTAATGGATTTAGCCTCCGCAAACGACGGGCTGTTTGCAATATAGTTAAGCCCTGTAAGCCCTATTTTAATGTTTGAAAGTGTGGCGTGCGCCTTTAAATGATACCCCAAATCCGGCGAGGACGGAAGGTTAAGCGTCATTTTGGCGTTACTTGTTTCAACCGCCCAAATGTATTCCGGTTTTGCGCCGAAGTTTGCTACATTCATAGTAATATTTCCGCTTAAAGCGGTAAGAATAAGGTTTTGAATATCCATTCCCTCCGCGAAAACATTTCCGTTAAAATTCTCAAATTTGCCGTTTACGCTTTTTAAATTGCTCAGTCGCATTTCGCCGTTACTGCCGTCCGCCTTGATATCGTTCGATGCAATATCCTTCAAAACGGTAGAGCCGCTTAAATTATTTACGCTAAGGTAATCGCTTTCGGTTGCGGAAATGTTTATCGCGCCGTTAACGGTAGATACCGCTATGCTGTTAAACATTGCGCTTGGCACAAAAGCGTCTATGCACACCCTGTCGAACTCGTCCTCTTCGTAATTTAAAAAATACTTGCTTCCAAGCTGCATTATTTCAATATGAGCCGACGGTTTTTTGCTGCGGTAAAAAATACGGGCGCTTATTTTATCCCCGTTGTAGCCTTGAAGCAAAACATCGCCGTTTAGGCCGGAAAAATTAAGCTCGTTATAACCGGAGGTAACCTTTGCCTCAAAAACGCGTTCTATCATATCCGCATAACCCAGTTTTACAGGAGCGGAAGCAGGCTTTGGCACAGAAGTATACCTACCCGCCGGCGCCGCGTGAGGCGCGGAGGATAAAGATTTTGATATTTTATCCGCAACCTTTCCGGTGGTTTCCGCAACGGTTTCCGTAAGCTTATAAAGCTTGGGTTCCATATCTCTGGCAAATGTTTCAAATTTGCGGGATAAATCGCTTGTAAAATCGTCCATGCCGCCGCGAGAGGTTGCCTCAGCGCTTCGCGCTGCCGCAGGCGGCCTTTGGTTTTGCGCGTATCCGGCGCTTGGTTTTGGCGTGTCAAAGCGTTCGCGCGGTTTCGGCATTTCCGTTCTAACTTGCGCACGCGGTTTTTTATCCCCATCTTCTATTGCGCTTAAAAGCCTTGAAGCTTCCTGCGCGTCAATTTTTCTTTCCTCAAGCATTTTAAGTATCATCATTTTTTCGCTGCTCATAATCAATCCTCCAATAATCGCTCAAATTTCAATATAATTCATTATATATTATTAGTTACGGGTAAAATGCCTGATGGTTTGCCTGAAACTATTATAATAGATCCCCGGGCAGAATAAAATCCGTATAAATTCCGTGTATTCCGTTTTCCAAATATCCTTTTACCTCGTCGATATCGTTTAGCGTAAAAAAGTAAATAAACTTGCCGTTTTCGGTAAGTGCTTTATAAAACTCTTCGCTATATCTTACCGGGCCCATTGTTATTGCGGCAATATCCTCCCTGTTCTTAACAAAATCCACAACCTCGGCATCGGTATCCGGCGACATGTAAAGCGTATACACAATACTTTCGAACGGATATATTTCCTTAATTAAACTATACATTTGCTGATTATAAATTTGCGGAACTATTCGTTTCATCAGGGTTTTATCTAAATTTTCGGCTTTATCGCGAAGTGTTTCAAACATTTGCCGCGTGTACTCGTCGCTGTCCTCGAAGGATTTCGTATCCGTAATAATATATATTTCCTTGTTAAGCTGCATTATCCGCAAAATATCGTCGAAATCCATTGTTGTAAAAACGTCCGCGTATTTAATTTTTTTAAAATCCTCATGCGCGCGCACACCGCCGTACCCATCCCAGCCGTGTATCGCCGCAATTTCGCCGTCCGACGTAAGACGGAAATCTATTTCAAAAACCTCATGCCCGTTGTTATAATTCGTAACCAACGCCTCCTGTGAGTTACCGCCGTTAATCCCGATAATTCCGCCGCAGGCGTGCGCCACCAGGGATTTTGAAAGGTTTAACCAGCTATGAGTTTCGTAAGTAAATTCCTCAAAAGAGATTTCCGCTGCGGCTTCATTTGTTTTCTCCGCTCCGGTTGTTTTTCCGGCATCATCCGTTATCTTGGCGCCGCCATAAGTAATTATTATACGCTTACCCAATATTTTTTCCAAAATCCGCTCTGAAACGAACAGCTTCGCGTCTTTTTCAACCGAAGAATCCGACAAATAGTAAGTGAAAATATCCTTGGCAATACTTTTTGATTCGCCGTTAAACACCAAGGTACAATCCGCTTTTTTGTAAAGAACATCCGCACCTAAAACGGATTTTGAAAACCCGGCGCGTTCCAAAATAAAAGCTAAATCTATAAAAGTTTCGCCATTTTCCTGCAAAAGCGCATTTTGCACCGCATCAGCTTTTGCCTCACTTAGTATTTCGGATATTTCTGATATGTTTTCTGTTTGAGAAGCATCTAAGCGCAAACTGTTTTCCTGAATTTCACCGCTTTGAGCGCTTGCGGTTTGCCGGCCTTGCGCTTCGCCGCTGCTATTATTAATATTCCCGCAGCATGTGAATAATAACAAAGCTAAAAGTAAAAAACATTTTGCGATTTCGAGTGTAATTCTATATACCATTTACTATTCCTCGCTTGTAATTTAAATTTTGAGAGGCAGGAACCCTACACATCGCGGGTAATATAAGAGGCAAAAACTTCAAAATAGTTTTCGAAAGTTTTTCCGCAGCACTGCGGGTTCGCAATCCGTATTCCCGGCGTTCTAAGCCCCGTAAGCGCAAAAGCCATTGCCATACGGTGGTCGTCGTACGTTTCAACCAATGCCGGTTTTACATCAGACGGATAAATTTTTATTCCGTCCTGTATCTCCTCGCATTTTACGCCCATTTTCGCAAGCTCGGTTAAAATTGCGTTTACGCGGTTCGATTCCTGATGTTTAATATGCGCTATATTTCGAATTGTTGTGGGGGTTTTCGCAAACGGCGCAATGGCGGCAAGTGTCATAGTTTGGTCTGAACAGTTGTTCATATCAACGTCTATTCCGTTAAAGGAATCGCTTCCTTCAAGCAAAACGCCTTCCGGAGTTTCGGTAATTTTGCCGCCCATGTCTTTTAATATTTCCAAAAATTTAATATCGCCTTGCATCGAATTAAAACGAACGCCGTTAACCTGAGCCTTGCCTCCTGTTAAAAGCGCCGCCGCGTAAAAATAACACGCCGCCGATATATCCGGCTCTATTTCGTAATTAGCTGCCTTGTATTTTTGCCCCGCTTTAACCAAATAAACGCCGTTTTCCCTTTTGGCGCAAACGCCGAAGCTTTCCATCATTTTAATAGTTATATCAATATAGGATTTTGATGTTTCCGCGCCCAAAGGGGTTATGCGCAGGTTATTTTCATGCAAAACTCCGGTCATTAAAATCGCGCTTAAAAACTGGCTGCTTTGGCGCGCCTCCAACGATACTTCACCGCCCGCAAGCTTTGCGCCGTAAAGCTTTACCGGTAAAAAACCTTCCGTTTCCAAATACGTAACCTTTGCGCCCAAATTTACCAAGGTATCAAAAAGCGGCCTCATCGGTCTTTTTTTCATTTGCTCGGAAGCTTCAATTATATACTCCCCTTCCAGCGCCGCAAGCATTGCCGTTATAAAACGCGCGGCGGTACCTGCGCTTCTTACGTTTACAAGCGCTTGCGCCTTCATAGCCAAGCCTGTTATTTCAACCGTTTTTGCAGCTTCGTTTATTGCAATATCCGCGCCCAAATCCTTTAAGCACTGCATAAAACCGCGTGAATCGTCGCTGAAGAGCACATTTTTCAAAACACTTTTCCCATGCGCAAGCTGCGCCAAAAGAAGCGCCCGGTTGGTAATGCTTTTGGAACCGGGCACAGTAACGTTATAATTTACCGGCATCTTAGCCGGAATAACCTCATAAAAACCGCTCAATTTATTCCACCGCCTCATTTAATTCTTTTGTAAATTCCTCTAACCATTCGTTAAACTTTTCTTCCGAGCTGAATAACGCTACCGCGTCCTTTTCCGCCAAACCGCCCTCAATTAAACTTATAACCTCCGCTCTGTCGCTATCCGCTTTGCCGCGCAGGTTATTTTCCAGCACAACCCTTGCCTCCGCGCTTCCCGGAAAAGCTTTTACGGTGTAAAACTCGCTGTCCGCGGCTTCGTCAAATACAACTTTTAACGCTTCGTTAGCGATAGGGTTTATAGAAATTCCGTTTTGCTCAAGGTTTTCGGAAAAGGCGGCGTAAGAGGCAACCTCCTTTTTTACCGGCATATACCCGGAAAGCGCCGAAAAACCTATGTTGTTTTTAACGTCGGTAAACCATTTTAAAAATACCACACTTGCGTATTCCCTTTGCTCATCGCTTTTTGTAACCGCCATTCCCGCGCCTTGCTGCACTATAACCTTGCTGCCGCCCGAAAGGAGCGGCGCGGGAAGCGCTTTAAAATTTATAGGGTACGAACTGCCCGAAACCGCAACTTCGGCCGGAAAATACGCGGCGGATGATGTTGCCCCAACATAGGCTAAAATATCGCCCGCTCTTGTATCGTCGGAACGAAACTTCCCGTAGGAGTAGAACCAGCCGCTTATGTACGGCACATAATAAAAATCCCAAATTTTTTTCATAATATCGCGGTTTATTTCAATTTTGGCCTTACCGTTTTCCTGACCCAAAATTTCAACGCCGAACTGTTTTGATGCAATTATAAACATGTTTGCTATAACGTCCCGCCCAAAAAAAGCCTTTCCTCCGGACCAATTATAATACAATTCGGAAACGCGGCTAAGCCCTTCGGCCGTTTCCAAATCCCCGTAGGTAAGGTTATTGGCATCGGCAAAAGGCAGCCAATCGGTTTCATTAATTAAAAGAATCTCCGGAGTTTTTGCAACCGGAATAATTCTAAGCTCGCCGTTTTTCCCTATCCTGCCCTCGGAAATAAAGGAATCGTGGTACTGGGCCTGCTCTTCGTCCGAAAAATACTCGTCCAAATTTGCCAACAAGTTTAATTCCTCCACCTTTAGCGCCGTATCCGCGTATGTTGCAAAAATATCCGGCATTTGAGCGCTTCCGGCTTCCTTTTTCGCGGAAGATATAACCGCGTTTTCAAGTTCGCTTAAACTTCCAAAACTAAGCGATTCAACAATTATTCCTTCATTTACGCCAACTTCTTCGTTAAATTCCTTAACCAGCGCGTCGAAGGCTTTCATTAAAGCGCCGTTATAGTAGTGCCAAACGTATACGGTTACAGGTTTTGAAGAATCAAGCCCGTATTTGTTTGAACAGCTTGCAAGCATTAAACTGAGAAAAACCGCCGCAAAAATTACCGCACTAAATATTCTCTTCATTAAAAATCTCCCCAAAGATTGTATTTTGCCCGCAAAAAAACTTAAACTACGGGCATAGTAGCTGCAACAGCATCCTGTACAGGGTTTCGCTGTCCACCGGTTTGGAAATATGCCCGTTCATACCGGATTCCACGGATTTTTTCATATCCTCATCGAACGCGTCCGCGGTCATTGCAACAATAGGTACGGTTTTCGCGTCCGGCCGCGCGGTGTTTTTGCGTATTTCGCGCGTGGCTGTAAGCCCGTCCATAACCGGCATTTGTATATCCATTAAAATTGCGTCGTAGTAATTTAGCGGCGAAGCAAAGAACTTATCCGCCGCTTCCCTGCCGTTACTCGCGGTTTCCACATCAAACCCTTCGCATGTAAGCAGAAAATTGGCTATTTCAATGTTAAGCTCGTTATCGTCCACAAGCAAAACTTTCTTTCCTTCAAAAAACTTCCGGTAATCCGTTGTTTCCCCGCCCGCTTCGTCCGTATCTTTTTCCGCTTCGTCGGAATATTTTAGTTTTAGCGTAAAGAAAAATTCCGACCCTTGGCCAAGTTCCGAGTTAAGCTCAATACGCGAGCCCATCGCGGTTATAATGTTATTTGAAATTGCAAGCCCAAGCCCCGTGCCCTGCCTTTGAATATTCGCGTTATCCACGTTTGTTACCTGCTCGAACGATTTAAATACATTCGGCTGATCCTCCCGGCTTATACCAATGCCGGTATCTTTTACGGAAAACCTTACCAAAGAGTACCCTTCCTCCGGCGACGGCTTTTCTTCTATAGTAAGCTTTATGCTTTTACCAGCGTCGGTAAACTTTGAGGCGTTGCCCAAAAAGTTTACAAGTACCTGCTTTAGGCGGTATTCGTCGCCTATTATCATGTTGCGGTTTTTGCTTAACTCAATTATGAAGGTAATTCCTTTGCCTTCTATTTGCGGACGCATTAAAATATCAAGGTCGCGCACAAGCCCGGTTAAGCTAAAGGGAATATCCTTAATAATAAGCTTGCCGCTTTCTATCCGCGACATTTCCAAAACGTCGTTTATAAGCGCCAGCAGATGATGCGCGGAAAAATCTATTTTCTCCAAACAGTCGCTAAGGCGTTCGGGATTTTGAACAAATTCCTTTGCCATAACCGTCATGCCGATAATTGCGTTCATGGGCGTGCGGATTTCGTGAGACATACGGGATAAAAATTCGCTTTTTGCTTTACTTGCCGAGTTGGATTTTTGTATTGATAGGTGCGCCGAAACAATTTTGGTAATTTCGTTTAAGCTACTCATTTCGTCGCCCGACCATACCCTGAAGGTATCCTGCGCCTTAAATAAAACTCTGCCGGTATGCACGCCGCCCTCGTACATGGCGCAGCAAATGGCGGAATAATTCTCCTCCTCCGTTACGCAAAGAAGGGTTTTTACGCCTCGCGAAAAGTATTCGGTAAAGTAGGCGTTAAATATGAACGCGCTGTTTTCGTCGAGCATTTGCTCCAACGCGTCCAAATCTTCCTGCGAAACCTTTTCAATTTTTTCGTGGTGCGGCTTAACCCCTTTGGCGTTCCACTGGTGCGAAACTTGGTTTACGCCGAAATCCGCGTCGTAGGAGCAAATAATTATTTGAGTTAACGAGAACATATCCCCCAACATCGCAAGCAAAATGTTTGTTACGCTTTCGATATCCGTTGTGTGCTCGAATAAGTCGAAGGCAAGGCCAACAATCCCTTCCTGCGAAGCGTCCACCGATATGCTTATTGGGCTTATCCAAGCCGGAATGCCGTCGGTATGGGCAATGGGCACGGTTTCGGCAAAGACCTTCTTTTTATCGCCCCTGCCCGTGTGCTGGGCAGCTTTATACGCCTCGTTAAACATACTCTCGTAACTGCTTTTTGCCTTTGGAACAGCGTAACCCGCAGACAGCGACGGCTTTAAATCCTTATTTTCGCCCATATACATTTCCGAAAGTGAATTTCGCATTTTTTTAACGCGCGCCTCAACAGATTCCCTGCCCTCACCTTGGAAGAAAAACATAAACTCATAATTATTAAGCCTTACCGAAATATTTTCCCCAACTACCGCAAGAGCTTCCTTAGCGAAACGCATAAGAGCCACGGCGCTGAAAAACCTGCCGTAATGCGCTTCCAAATTGTCGTACCCGTTAAGGCGCACAACACAAAGCACAAACCGCCCGCCGTATTCAATAGCTGAAACAACCTTCGATTCAACAAGTGTAGTGCCGTAATCCCTGTTGTAAAAGCCGGTTGTAATATCGTGCATGGCAGCTTCTATAAGTTTGTTGTCCTTAATTTTTTTGCTGGTTATCTGCCTTGCAATTCCTATAAGTTTTTTAAGGCCGTTTTCATCGTAAATACACGACGCTTTAAGTTCAAACCAAAAATACCCCTCGTCGTCTAAGGTGTTAAAAATGTGAGGAAAATACGAAACCGCGCCGCGCACCTCTATAGGGCCGGAGTTATCCGCCCGAATGAAGCTTAAAACCTCCTCAACGTCGTCCTTATGAAACAGCAGCCGCGCGTTCTTTTCGTCTGAAAAGCACGCAATTTCTTTCGTTATTATTTCAGACTGCCTGCTTCCCGCGTTAAAATAATAAATTGTAAACGTATCTCTGCCTGTGTCATATTCGATAAATGTTTCCGCCGCGCTCTCTAAAGCAATAAGGTAGCGCTCCTTATCCTCTTTAAGACGTTCCTCAATGTTTCGGCGCTTTTCCCTCATCGCGTTTATTGTATCGCATAGCAAAATAATTTCGTATGTGCCACCGCCCGATATTACTATATTTTCATCCGCCTTGGCAACCTTTATCTGCCCTACAATATCGTTCAGCGGTTTTACAACATACCTTACGGACATTGCAATTACAATTGTCCCCACAAAAACGGCCAAAAGCGTGGTGATAATAATATCCCTTATAGCCCTCTTGGACTGGGCAAAAAGCGCGGAATCCGTACCAACGGAAGCAAGCGCCCACCTTTCGCTTGCAAAAGGCGCGTTGTCTTTATACAGCCTTAGCCGCGCAAGCGATACGTGCGCCGCCTCCGCGCCGCCTTGCACCTTGTAAATATCGTCCTCGTCCTTGGTTAGCCTCACTTTGCCGCCGTCTCCCAAAATGCGCTTAATATAATTTCCCGCAACGGCAAAAGTTTCCCCCTCTATAAATTCCGGACTTGCTTCC
Organism: Clostridiales bacterium; assembly: GCA_031271295.1. GTDB lineage: Bacteria > Bacillota > Clostridia > Lachnospirales > WQUN01 > JAISVZ01. The sequence goes on from JAISVZ010000032.1 coordinate 27,359, forward strand.
TGAGAGTTGTACTTTACAAGCATATACCCGCTTTCACTTTCCGCCCCAAAATCCGACGCGGGGAAGTACCTCTCAAGCTCATCTACCTGCATTTCGGTTCCCACAAGCGCAATAACCCTGCCGTTATAAATTACAGGCCTTGTGTATGTAATGAATTTACTGTCGCTAACGTCGGCGGAAGGGTCGAGCAAATGCGACGTGTTCCAATAAGAAAGATAATTTGAGCCTAACCCCACATTTTCGGCGGCGGCAATAAGCGGCATATGGTGGCAAAGGCCCATGCCGGTTTTCTCCTGCGTAATAACAAACTGCTCGCTCCATGTGCTGTCGAGCTGGATTCCGTCTTTTCTGGCTATGTTTACGTAACCGCGTAAAAACATAATATCGGAATTATCCGCAGGCACGGTGCGCGGATATAAATCCCGGTAATATAAACCGTTGAGTTTTTCCGCTTCTACAATACCCTCGTGACTTTCGAGAATATTTTCCGCGTTCGGCGTAAAGTACATAAAAATACCCGTTGCGGACGTAAGCCTTAATGAGTTAATCATTTGAAGCGAAAGGTTGCTAAGAAGGTTTACCTCGTGCTGATAATCCCCCAAAATTTCGTCCTCGGTAAGGGAATTGCTTCTGCTGTAAACTTCAAACGCGTTAATAATTTCGTTTTCAATCCTATCTAAATTGGAAAGGTTTCCGAGCATTAAATTTTCAAGCGAAATTGAACGGATTTCGGAGTTTTTTTGCAGAGAACCCAGCGAAGCCTCCCTGAGCGAGCTAATTGTGCCGTTGATAAATAATACCGCAATTATAACTCCGGCAAGAAAACCCATAACAGCAATTATTTGCGACAAAATCCTAACGAATATCGAATTTTTTTTTATCATACTAACACCAAAAACCTTTTCACTGATTATTTGCAAGTTCAGTATACCAAAATTTATCACTATATACAACGCGCGAATAAAATAAATACTAAAGTTTTCACAAATTGACGAATTTCGAAAAAATTTAGTTTGAAAAGTGATGAAATATTTAAAAAGATTGTTTACAATTATGTTGCGCTGCGGTATACTATTTTTACAAGGAAGTTAGTTTTTAAGGAAATAATTTTGGTCAGTTTGCGCAGAGCTTTGCATTTATTTCGCAATGTTGCCATATTAACGGAGGTGTTTTCAATGTCATCGCTAAGAGTGAATTCCGTCAGCGACACCGCAAGTGTTGTTCCCACATATGAAACTAAAAATTACCTCATAGATAAAAAGGAAACCGGCGTATTCGAAACCCAAAAAACGAACGGTACCCAGCGGCTTTACCGGTTGCAAGCCCCCCAGCCTGATTATAACAAGCAAAGCGCGGTTAATTATAAGGATGCTAACAGCGAACCAAGGTTTAACGCCGTAAAGCAAATATCAGGCGAGCTTAAAAAAACCGCGGACGCAATTACCGAAAAGTTTCCGCCCATTTACGAACAGCTTGTTGCTTCATTGGATAACGAAGAATCCGTACAGGTAACAGGGGTTAACAGCGCTTCCGCACAGAAGGATACGGCGGAGGTTGAGGTTAGCCGTTTGGCTCGAAGCCAAGAAAACGAGGGAAAACCACTTAAAAGCAATAACAGTGATTTTGAACGAGGGAATAACCGTTTTGAAATTGAAAACAAAAACGGCTCCTCTAAGTTCAATATTAACGTAGCCGAAAACGACGATAATAAAACCGTTCAGAATAAAGCCGCAAACGCTATAAACCGCAGGGATATCGGCGTTAAGGCATCTGTTACGGAGGGAAACGGCAATATGTCGGCTCTTGTGCTAAAATCTAAGGAAACGGGCGCTGAAAACGGCTTTGCCGTATACGATACCGACGAAAACGGAATTACCGAAAAACTCGGCGTAACGGAAGCTTCCCAAGAAGCGCAGGACGCGAAGTTTACCGTAAACGGCGAAGAAAAAACATCCGCATCCAACAGCGTTTACATTGGAAACGGCATAAGCGCGGTTTTGAAAGGCGTTTCCGAAAAGCCAACGCAAATTAACCTTTCTAAGGATACGGAGGGCATAAAATCCAAAGTTTCGGAATTTGTTACAAGCTTCAACGACCTTATGAAAACCGCGCGCGAAAACCTTGAATCGGATAAACTTACAAATAAACTTAAATCCGCGTTTAACTCCAACTCTCAAAACCTTGAGGAAAGCGGCTTTACTTTAGAGGATTACCGCCTTAAAACAGACGAATCCAAGCTTACGCAATCTATTTCCGAAGGAGACAGCCTTGAAAAAGCTCTCGGTTCACCCAACGAAAGGAACGGCGGTTTTGCAAGGGACGTTAGCTTGTTGGCGCGTAACACTCAGGCAAACCCCGCCGGGTTCGCGGACGGTTCAAGCATTTTGGAGGAAAATTTGGCGGCGGGAGCTTCTTTGATGCACATGGGGCTTTATAATTCTATCGCATAATAAGAATTTTTCTTATTTTTTAAATACCCCTATCGTTAGGGGTATTTTTTTTGCTTAAATAAGACGTGAAAGTTATTTTGCTTGCATAATTTTAAACATTAGGGCAGAATACTCAAGAATACCTTGCCATATTGGCGGAACGGAGAAAAAAATGAACAAAAAATTCACAAAAGCTGTTATGAACACTTCAATCCTTATCCTATCTTTAATTTTGGCGTTTCAAATTTCCGGTTGCAAAAAGCCGGAGCCAATCGCCCAACCACCTGTTTCATCCGAAATAACATCAGACGAGCCAAGCGAACCATCCGCTACTTCATCCGAGATAGACGCTGCCGAGCCAAGCGAACCATCCGCTGCTTCATCCGAAATAACCGTTACGGATATGACCGGGCGCGAGGTTAAACTTACCGGCACTGCGGAAAAAATAGTTGTGCTTTCCCCTTCGGACTGCGAAATTCTCTACGCCTTAGGCGCGGGCGGCGCGGTAGTTGGGCGGGGCGAATACTGCGATTACCCTGCCGAAGTATCGCAAGTTCCCGCCGTGCAATCCGGCAGCGAAACAAATATAGAACAGATTATAGCGTTAAATCCGCAGGTTGTTGTAATGACCAAAATGTCCCACTCCGCCGAGCAGGTGGACGCGATTGAAAACGCCGGAATAAGAGTTGTTTCAACCGACGCGCAAAATATCGCGGGCGTTTATCAGGCAATAGAGCTTATCGGCAAAATTACCGGGCGCGATTCGCAGGCGTCGGCTTTGGTAGGCGAAATGAAATCCGGCTTTGAAGAAATAAAAGCCCAGGCCGCAAACGCGGGAAGCGTTTCGGATAATTCGGTGTATTTTGAAGTTTCGCCTTTGGAATGGGGGCTGTGGACTGCGGGTAAAAATACCTTTATGGACGAAATTGCCCAAATAACAGGGCTTAAAAACGCGTTCGATGATATTGAAGGCTGGGCGGAAATATCCGAGGAACAGGTAATTGACCGTAACCCCGCGTATATTTTCACAATTACAATGTATTTTGAGGGAACGGGGCAAGTTCACCCGGTAGATGAAATTGCGGGCAGAGGCGGCTGGGAGAATATAGGCGCGGTTAAAAACTCGAATATCTTCCTTTTAGATTCCAACGAAATTTCGCGTCCCGGCCCAAGGCTTTATGAAGCCGCAAAAAAGGTGTACGAGATTGTATATGCGGGAAGCGGTAATTAAGCCGCTAAAGTAAAACGGTAATTAAATAAAAATTTGAACGCTAATGCGAAAGGTTTGGTCGCTGTTGAAGCGCAGATTATAAGCCGCACAAACGAAAGGTTTTGAACGCCATTGAAACGTGAAAATTTCTCACTTGCAAATTATATATTTTTTTGCGCGGCGACAATCGCGGTTTTCTTAGTATGCCTTTGCGTTGGCAGCGTTGGCATTTCCCCGGCCAACGTTTTTCAATCGGTTTTAAGCTTTTTAACGGGAGGCGATATCGGCACGGCTCCCGCCGGGAAAATTATTGTTTTCGTGCGCCTGCCCCGCGTAATTTGCGCGGCGCTTACAGGCGCAACACTTTCCGTTTGCGGCGCGGCGATGCAGGGGCTTTTAAAGAACCCTCTCGCGGACGGTTCAACGCTTGGGGTATCGTCCGGAGCGGCGCTCGGAGCGGTTTTAGCAATAGCACTCGGCGGCGCCATGCCGTTTTTTGCCAACGCGGGAATTGTTCCCACCGCAATAATTTTCGCGTTTGTTTCGCTTTTCGCAATAATTGCTCTGGCAAACAAGCTCGATTCCGGGCTTGCCGCCAACACAATAATTCTTACGGGCGTAGTTTTTTCAATGTTCGCAAACAGCCTTATAAGCCTTATAATCTCATTTTCGGGCGAAAAAATAAAGCCAATCATTTTTTGGACTATGGGTTCTTTGGCGGACGCCAATTATTCAAACGCGCTGCTTTTGCTCATCGCTTTTTTAACGGCGTCCGCAGTAATTATAAAAAACGCCGCAGAACTAAACGCCTGCGCTATCGGTGAAGAAAACGCGCGTCATGTGGGCGTAAATGTAAAACGCGTTAAACTTCTTATACTTATCGCGTCTTCGGCGGCTATCGGCATATGCGTTTCGGTTTCCGGCACAATAGGTTTTGTCGGGCTTATTGTGCCGCATATTACAAGGCTTCTTACCGGCCCAAACCACAAACGCCTTCTGCCCGCGTCGGCATTTTTCGGCGCTTATTTTCTTATGCTCGCGGATTTATTGGCAAGGTTTGCGTTAAGCCCCAGGGAACTGCCGGTTGGCGTTATAACCTCACTTATCGGTGCGCTGATGTTTTTGTCCGTTTTTTACCGGGCTTCGCGCAATAAATAGTGTTTTCGGAATAGCAATGCGCAAAAACGGCAGGCGCTGTAAAAGAATTACCTACAACGAAGAATGGCGGAAATTTATGCTTAACGTAAAAAATCTAACCGTTAAACGCTCAGGGAGAGACGTTTTAAACGATATTACCTTCAAAGCATCAAACGGAAACTGGCTTATGCTTGCCGGGCCTAACGGCGCGGGTAAAACAACGCTGATTGGCGCAATATCACAAAGCCTACCCTACTTGGGCGAAATTGAAATAGCCGGTAAAAACGCCGCGTTTGTGCCGCGAAAAAAAATAGCCGGTTTTATAGGCGTTTTGGAGCAAACTAACTATGTTAATTATCCATTTTCCGTGTACGAAATTGTAAGCCTTGGCAGGTATTCATACCAAACGGGCTTTTTTAAAGTATTAAACGCCGAGGATATGGAGAAAATAGATACGGCGCTAAACGCGGTTGGAATGTACCACTTAAAGGAACGAAGCATTTTAACGCTTTCCGGCGGCGAACTGAGGCGTGCTTTTTTGGCGCAGGTTATAGCGCAGGACCCTCAAATTATTATTTTAGACGAGCCCGCAAATAACTTAGACCTGCAATACCAAAAGCAAATTTTCGAACTCATTTCAAAATGGATAGAGGATACCGGGCGCTTATGCATAACTGCGGTACACGATTTAAACCTTGCCCGCGCGTTCGGCACCCACGCGCTGCTTTTACAGGGCGGCAAGCTGTTCGGATACGGCAAAGCTCACGAAATCCTTACGGGAAATAATCTTGCCGACGTTTATTCAATGGATGTAAACGCGTGGTTTGAGTTTTTAAATGACGCGTGGCGGAAATAAAAGACCTCTTGCCAAGGAAAAATATTTGTATTATACTGCGTATAAAACAATATTTAGTACATTATACCGGAGGTAAAGCATGAATGAGGATGTTTCAATTAAGGAAAAAATTCTTCAAGCCGCAACAGAACTTTTAAAAAACGACGCCGAAAACATAACCGTGAGAAATATTGCCGCAAAAGCTGGCGTTACGCAGGGGCTTATTAATTACCACTTCCAATCGAAGGATAACCTCGTTAACATAGCCGCACAGCGGTTTTTTGATGAAAACTTTTTGCGCGCGCCCGACTCGCGCGGCGAAATTCTTGGAGATTCGGTAGAAATTTTGCGTGTTGGCTTAAAAAATACGTTAAAGTTTTTATGCGAATATCCGGGCTTATCGCGTGCTTCAATTTTGAAGGATATGCAAACCGGCAGTAAAAGCGACAACACACATTCTCTAACGGTTTCTTTTAATAAACTGCTGCGGCAAATCCTCCAAGACGAAAATCAGCGTTTTCTCGCCGTACATATTTTTGTTTCCTCAATTCAAGCTCTGTTTATGCGCTCCGATGTTTTGCTTGAAACGCACGGGTTTGACATTTCAAGCCCAATTCAGCGCAATAAGTTTGCGGACGATTTAATCGAAACTGTGCTGAAGGGGTTGCTGGTTTAGATATTCGCTGTTCCCTCCCCCCGGTTATGTTTACTACCGTTTTAAGCGTCAACGCAATATGAACTCGTTAATGTTCACGCCTCTGCTGAAAGTTAACATTATAGCGACGCCTTTGAAAAAAAGGCGTCGCTTTTCTTTTTTCCGGAATGATGACATTTTTTTGTCATCATTGTGCGCCGATTCTATGATGTAAAAAAAGTATTGGCTGTTTCGCAAAAACGCCTTATAATGGTAATAAAACATACGAATATGCTCTGCCGTTGCCGGTGAGTGTAAGGGAAAGGAGGCGCACGTGAAACGTTTTATTGTTATTGCCTCTTTTATTGTCTTAATATGCGCTGCAATGCTCTATTTCCTTTCCATGCCGGCCAACAGGGCAAATATTCCCGCCGCAGGCGGCATCCTCGACCTTCGAAGCGCAATTTTTTCCGGCACGCTCTACACTCTGGACGGCGAGTGGGAATTTTACTACGGACAACTGCTAACCCCAAATGATTTTAACTCTCAATTATCCGCTCCCCACTCTCAATTTATCGCGGTTCCAATGTCGTGGGAGAAAGCGGGCTACCCGCTCCGGGGCTGCGCCACCTACCGGCTTTGCGTCCTTACCGACGAGCCGGAGGTTTCGGTGCGCATCCCCAAAATCACATTTTCCGCCCTCGTATGGATTAACGGTCAGATGGTTTTAAAGGCCGGTAAGCCCGGCGCAACGCAGGAAGAAACGATGCCGCGTCTCTCTGCGGGCTTTGTAAATGTAAGGCCTGAAAACGGGCGGCTGGAAATCGTTGCGCAAACGGCGAGCTATAACTGGTATGTGGCGGGGCTGCGCAACGGCTGGGAGCTTTCACAGCCCGCTTCCATGATTAAGGACGCGGCCGCGCGATACGCGCTGCTGGCGATGGCAATCGGCGCACACTTGGTTTTGGCGCTGTATCATATTATTCTCTATCTTTACCGGCGCAATGAATGGGTGTACATTTCTTTCGCACTGACCGCGCTTTCCTCCGCTCTGCGCTATTTTCTGGAAACGAACGGTTTCGCGCAGCTGCTCCTGCCGGGCGGCATGGGCGAAGGGTTGATGCGCCTGTATCTCGCAACGGTCTTTTTCCAGCCGGGGTTTATGATCATCTTTATTCACGCCGCTTTTGCCATGCCGCTAAAAGGCAGGGTACGCCGCGCTATTTACATACTCTGCCTCGCGGTTCCGTCCGCTTTTACCTTTATCATCCCAGGCGGCATGATTTACGCGGATTATTATCTGTTTTTGATCATTATCCCAATGGCATGGTCGGCGCTGAGTGCGGCGCGTGTGCTTAAACAGAAACCAAACTGTTACAACGCGTTGTTTTTAGTTTCCCTTGTGGTCTTTTTGCTGTGGTATCCCATACAAAAGATGTGGCTGGACGACCGGCTTTTTATGCCGGGTGTTGCGGCGCACCTGTTCCTGTTGCTGTGTCAGTGCGCAATGCTGGCGGTGAGCTACGCCGAAACCAAGCGGCGCGAGGCGGAGCTGGCGGCGAAAACCGAATTTTACCACAAAATGAGCCACGACCTTTTAACACCGCTCACCGTCGTATCGTCCAGTATACAAGTGGTGAAAGTTACGCCTAAGGACGCGCTTCTTTTAAAAAACTCCCAAGCCGAAATTATAAAAATGGCGGGAATGATAAACGATGCATTGAAGGACGGTGACGGAGAATGAGAACACTCTTAATCGTCGAGGACGAGCTAAATATCCTCGAAAATCACCGGCGGTTTTTCACCGATAACGGCTACCGTGTTCTTACCGCCGAAACAGCGGCAAAGGCACGGAAGTGCCTTGCGGCGCATACACCGGATGCCATCCTGCTCGACATAATGCTACCCGATGGCAACGGCTTAGATATCCTGCAAGAAATACGCAGCCCTAACTCTGCGATATCCTCTCTCAACTCCAGTCTCATAAAGCTTCCCATCATCATACTGACGGCATGGGGTAAGCCGCAGGACATATCGCGCGGCTACCGGCTGGGCGCAACGGCCTATCTCTCCAAGCCATTTGATTACGAGGCCGTGCTCGCGGTGCTGGATAATATATTCACTACGCAGGAGCGGATGCCTGAGAGCATTGTGCGGGGCGGGCTTACGCTCGATTTGTTCTCCGACCGGGCGCTGCTATACGGCGCGGATTTGCTGCTCTCGCCCAAGGAGTTTTCCCTGCTCTATTTCTTTGTTCAGCATGAGGACGAAATGATAAGCGCCGCGCGGCTCTATGAGCATGTGTGGGGACAGCCGCTTAGCGGCAGCACAAGGGCGCTGGAAAACATGATCTACCGCCTGCGAAAGGCAATCGAAAGCTCCGGGTACGCCATTGTAACAAAACGCGGGCGCGGTTACTGTTTTGAAAATGAAAATAATACCGGCTGAATCCAACAATCCATCCAACTTACTAAAAGCTCTTGCTTAAAAGTTATAGGAAGCGTTATAATTAAAACAAGAAAGGGCGGGTGTTGAGTGCATGTCATACAAAACGGAGGATATCATCATGAAGAGCATAATGGAGCTTTTTAAGGGCGATGCCATTAAGTTCTTCGGAATAGACAAAAACGTAGTTTCGGTTGAACGAACGGAATTTACGCAAATTAAGGCAATCCAAAAAACGGACGACTGGATGCTTAAAGCGGAGGATGGTTCGTACATCCATATAGAATTTCAAACCACACACAGTTTAAAGGATTTATCCCGGTTTATGTTAGCCGACGCGATGCTGTACTACAAGGAAGGAAAACCAATAAAAACAATTGTTGTTTACTCCTCGGATATTGACCAAACAATAACCGAAATTAACGCAGGCGCGCTTCAATACGGTGTGGAAGCGTTTTACATGGTAAAGCTTGACGGTGATAAGGCGTATGCGGAAATTAAAGCAAAAATAGACGCCGGAGAAAACCTTACGAAGCAGGATTTAATGTCCATAGTATTCCTGCCAATGATGAAGAGTGAACACGATAAGGTAAAAAGGTTGGAGCGGTCTATATCCCTTTCTAAGGAAATAAAAACCGAAACCATGCAAGTGCAGATTCAAGCCATGCTTGAACTGTTGGCGGAAAAGTTTGTAAAAGACGAGAACGAATTAAAGAAATTGAAAGGAATGATAAGAATGGGCGTTATATTTGATATGATCAGAGAGGATCTTAGGGTGGAACTTAGAGACGAAGTTAAGAATGAGGTTAAGAATGAAGTAAGAGACGAGGTTAAAAACGAAATTAGAAACGAAGTTAAGAATGAAGTAAGAAACGAAGTTAAGAATGAAGTAAGAGACGAAGTTAAGAATGAAGTAAGAGACGAGGTTAAAAACGAAGTGACCCAAATGATCACGAACGAAATAACTGAAAAACTCACAAATGAGATTAGCATCAAAAGCGTTGTAGAAATTGCCAAAATTATGATTGAGGATGGTGCGGGTATCAGCACAATATCAAAATATACAAGATTATCCGAGTCTAAAATTCGATCTCTTAAAGCTGATATGGCGGAGGCAAGTTAGTGGCGAGTTAGAAGCGAGTCAGTTCGAAATTTTTCGTGCATTTAGCCAAAATCTGTAGTAGAATGTAAAGCACATGTTTGGCAAATACACGTTGAAAGGTTCGTTTACAAATGCACAAAAAGCTTATGCTTCTGGACGCCAACAGCCTTGTTAACCGCGCGTTTTACGCAATCCCCGTTCTTACAAACAAGGAGGGCGAGTTTACAAACGCGGTTTACGGGTTTTTGAATATTTTTTTTAAATTAGTGGATGAAGAAAAACCGGATTATATCGCCGCCTGTTTCGATGTTAAAGCGAAAACCTTCCGGCACGAAAAATATGAAGAATACAAAGGCGGACGCAAGGTTATGCCGGAGGAACTGCGCCCGCAGATACCGCTTTTAAAAAACCTTCTGCAAAAAATGAACATAAAAATTTTTGAATTAGAAGGCTTCGAAGCGGACGACATTATTGGCACATTGGCGGTAAAAGCCGAACAAGCCGGGCTTTTCCCCGTTATTGTTTCCGGCGATAAGGATTTGCTGCAACTTGCGAGCGATAAGATATTGGTGCGTCTGCCAAAAACCAAGTCCGGCAAAACCGAAACGGAAAACTACTACGCGGCGGATGTGGCCGAAAAAATAGGCGTAACGCCGCGCGAATATATTGAGGTAAAAGCCCTGATGGGCGACAGTTCCGACAATATCCCCGGCGTTGCCGGTATTGGCGAGGTTACGGCGGTAAAAATTATTCAGCAGTATAAAACAGTTGAAAACGCAATTTTAAACGCGGCTTCAATTAAGCCCAAAAAAGCATCCGAAAATTTGATAACTTACGCGGATACCGCTCGTCTATCAAGGGAACTTTCGGAAATTTGCTTAACTGTGCCGGTGGAATTTAACCCGGAAAACTGCGCCGCAAACAATATGTTTAACGAACAGGCGCGCGCAGAAATTCTGCGGCTGGATTTTAAATCTATGGTGCAGCGCTTTGCTTTGGAAAACCCTCAAACGGATAATACCGCGCAACATATAAGCGTTATTTCAAGCGCGGAAAACGCAGAAAAATATATTGCGGAAATATTAGAAAGTGAATTAATTTCACTTTATTCGGTTAGCATAAAGAGCGGCGTTATCAGCGGCACGGCGGGCAAAGCAGCTAACAACAGCGGCACGGCGTTCTATGGCGTAAGCGTAACTTACGGCGCGGAAAAGAGTGTCTTTTTTGCGGTTTCCGCAAACCTGTCCGAGGCGTCGCTTAACACGTTGCTCCAGCCCATTTTCGAATCCGAGGTGCCGAAAATTCTGCTGGATTCGAAAAAAGAAATTGTGCGGCTGAAGCGGCACGGCATTTCAATAAACAATATCGTATTCGATTCCATGCTGGCGGGTTATGTTTTAAATTCGGCGAAAAGCTCCTATAATTACGACGATATCGCGTTCGATTTTCTCAATGAAAGTTACCCGTCGCTTGAAGAAAAAACCGGCAAAGGTAAAAAAGGTGCCAATAATTTAACTTCGGAAGAAATCGCGGATTATGCGGTTAAAAATTCCGAGGTTATTTATCGTGCCTATAAACCTATGAAAAATTTGATATCCGAAAATAATCAGGATTATTTATATTACGAAATTGAATTGCCCCTATCAAGGGTGCTTGCGGATATGGAAGAGTACGGCATAAAGGTTGACAAAGAAAAACTGCGCGAATTCGGCACGGTTTTGGACGGGTTTATTTCGGTTTTGCAAAGCGAAATTTATGATTTATGCGGCGAGGAATTTAATATCAACTCCCCTTCACAGCTCGGCGTTATTCTGTTTGAAAAATTAGCTCTGAAAGGTTCGAAAAAAACCAAAACCGGTTATTCCACCTCCGCCGATGTGCTTGAAAAGCTGGCAAACAGCCATCCTGTGGTGCCGAAAATTTTGGAATACCGCTCCTACACAAAGCTTAAATCCACATACGCGGACGGGCTCCTTGCTGTAATAAACCCGCATGATAATAAAATTCACTCCACGTTTAACCAGTCCGTTACAACAACCGGACGCATTTCCTCGGCGGAGCCCAACCTGCAAAACATTCCCATTCGTTTGGAATTTGGCCGCAACCTGCGCAAGGTATTTATCCCGTCGGATGAAAGTTTCATTTTTATGGACGCGGATTACAGCCAGATAGAGCTTCGCGTTATGGCGCATATGTCCGCCGACGAGGTGCTGATAGACGCTTTTAAAAACGATATAGACATACACACCCTAACGGCTTCGCAGGTATTTGATACGCCGATTGAAGAGGTTACAAAGCAGCAGCGCGGCAGCGCGAAAGCCGTAAATTTCGGTATTATTTACGGTATTAGCGGATATAGTTTAAGTGAGGATATAGGAATTTCGAAAAAAGAAGCGGACAGATATATAAAGGAATATTTCGAAACCTACCCGCAGGTTAAAAAGTTTTTGGATTCTTCCGTGGCTTTTGCCGCGCAAAACGGTTACGCCCAAACAATTTTCAGCCGAAGAAGGGCTATCCCGGAAATTATGACGCAAAACTTTTTTGAGAAATCGTTTGGCGAAAGAGTGGCAATGAATATGCCCGTGCAGGGAACCGCAGCCGATATTATTAAAATTGCAATGGTTAAGGTTCACTCTAAGCTTGCCGCCCAAAACCTCAAATCGCGCCTCATTTTGCAGGTTCACGACGAACTTTTGCTTGAGGTTAAAAAAGACGAACGCGAAAAGGTAAGCGCTATATTAAAGGAAGAAATGGAAAACGCCGCACAGCTTTTGGTGCCGCTTGTTGCGGAGGTTCACGAAGGTGAAAACTGGTATGAAACAAAGTAAAACTCTTGTAATTGGCCTTACCGGCAATTCCGGAAGCGGCAAAAGCTGCGTTTCCGAAATACTGCTCAATGCCGGAGCGAAAATAATAGACGCCGACAAAATAGCTCACGCGGTACTTGCCGCAGAAGGCGCGGCGTATAATGAAGTTGTGAATTTATTCGGCGGCGGCATTTTAACCGAAAACGGAGAAATTGACCGTGCCAAAATAGCCGCCATCGTATTTAGTGATAAACAGATGCTGAAAAAGCACACGGAAATTACCCACAAACACATAATAAAGGAAGTTTTAAGGCTGCTAAGCGAGTATAAAAAATCCGGAGCGCAAATTGTTGTTATAGACGCTCCCCTTTTAACGGAGGCAGGGCTTCATAAAAACTGCGATTATGTGTGGCTTGTTAGCGCAAGTTATGAAACTAAACTTAAAAGAATAATAAAAAGGGATTCACTTTTAAAAGAAGCCGCGGAAAAACGCCTTGCCTCCGGAAGCGCGGAAGCTTCCCTTAAACCGGCTTCCGATTTTGTGATAGAAAATAACGGCGGGTTTGAGGAGCTTGAAGAAACGGTTATGCGCGAATTAAAACGGATTACCGAAAATTCTTTGTAAAGCCCCATAAAGGATGATAGAATGAAGATTACAAAAATCGCGATTATACTTTTATTTTTGGCTCTTGTGTATTTTTGGGGCGTCTACGCTATAAGAACCGTTTATCCGCTTAAATATTACGCGTTAATATCCGAGGCGGCTCAAAAATACGGCTTGGAATTAAGCTTTGTATGCGGGTTAATCCATACGGAAAGTCGTTTTGACGCAAACGCGGTATCCGGGAAAAACGCGAGCGGCTTAATGCAGTTAACCAAATCCACTGCGGATTGGGGCGCGAGTGAAATTGGTATAGAAAACTATTCCTACGATAATATATTAACGCCGGATATAAATATTGAGCTTGGTTGTTGGTATATAAGCAAACTAATTAACCAATACGGCGATGAAAGCGTTGCGCTTGCAGCTTATAACGGGGGAAGCGGCAATGTTGACAGGTGGCTTGCGGACAAGAAAACAAGCTCCGACGGTAAAACCTTGCAAAGCGTTCCGTTTAAAGAAACGCAAACATTTATTGAACGTGTTGGAAAAAGCGAGAAAATATATAATTACCTTTTGAAATTTAAAAACTATATTTATTAAAAGAATGTATACGGGGGAAACTCATGAAAAATATAATTTACGTCTGTCTTTTAAGCCTTTGCCTTGCCCTAACCGGCTGCGGCGCTTTTATACCGGATACCTCAACCGATACGGATTCGGCATCCCCGGAAACGCCGGATATTTCTTTGGACACTTCCCTGCCCGAAGATGAAATTGAACCTTCTTATTCCGGTGTTCTGACTATTGCCACACGCAAGCCCACAACCCTTAACCCCATATTAAACCCCGACACTTCGGTAGATCAAATGCTGCGCCTTGTGTTCGAACCTCTTTTTAATATAGACGATAACTTTAACCTTGTTCCCAACTTGGCAACCTCCTACGAGGCCGCTCCGGACGGGTTAAGCGCGGTTATAACTCTTAACGCGAGCGCGCTTTGGAGCGACGGCACGCCGGTTACAAGTTCGGATTTTATTTTTACCGTGCAGGCAATAAAAAACTCTCCTGACGGCAGTATATACAAAACAAACGCAGACAACATTTTAAGCTGCGAAGAAATTGATAATTCAACCGTTCAAATAACATTCGGTAATTTTTACGGCGCAATGAAGTATATGTTTACATTTCCGCTTATCCCCGCGCACTATTACGCCGGTGAAACCGACCCTGCATCCGCCGCGAACATGCAGCCTTTGGGAAACGGAGCCTATGAATTTACCTCCTACGAGGACTTAAAGGAGATAACGTTTTCCGCTTCTAATTCCGGTAAAAAACCTTATATACAGGAAATAAAAGCCTTGATTTTGCCGGACGCGGAAACGGAGCTTGACGCGTTTAATTCCGGTATAATAGACGTGCTTTCAATAGATTTTGCCAAATGGAGCAAAACCCGAAGCGGCAAAACAGTTAAGGCGTATCAATATAATACAACACTTTACGATTTTGTTGGTTTTAACTTCAACAATTTTAACCTCAAGAATAAAAATCTGCGTGAGGTTGTTGCAAGGTGCATTGATAAGGATTCACTTATTGTAAACGCCTACTTGGGTTCGGCATTGAAAACAAATACTCCGGTAAATTCCGGCGCATGGTTTTATAACCCCGCCGCCGCCGAATACACGCTGGATTTGGCTAAAGCGGAAAGCCTGCTCTACGACGGCGGTTTTACAAAAGAGCAAACCGGAATTTACGCGCCAACGGAAAGCGGCGGTTCTAACCAGCTTCGGCTTAGGCTTTTAGTAAATACGGAAAACGACGAGCGTGTTAAAATTGCCGACAACTTAAAGGAAAACTTAAATTCACTTGGGATTGTGGTGGATTATGAAAAGCTGACATTTGAAGAATATTCGCAAAAACTAACCGCCAAGGATTTTGACATTGTTGTGGGCGGGTTTAACTTGGCAGTGTGCCCGGATTTAACGTTTGCGTTCCACTCCTTGGGTACGGCTGGCGGCGGCAACTTTTTCTCCTACGCAAGCCCAGAATTAGACGAGGCTTTGCAAAAAGCGTTTTTAGCATCCGATGATACAGCCTTTAATACGGCGATATCCGAAGTTCAGCGGCATATAACGGAGGAACTTGCCGCGGTAAGCGTGGCGTACCGAAAAAACGCGTGTTTAACTGATGAAGGGGTTTACGGGGATATACTGCCCATGGTGAATAACATGTATGCAAATATTGAAAAATGGTATGTTGGCGAGTGAGGAAAATATATGCCGGAAGTTAGAATAGATTATTTAACCGAAGATATTGTTACAATTGCGGAGGAACGCGCAAACCGTCCGCATTTTTTTAAGCATGAAACTCATAGCGGCAAGCAGTTTACCGAATACACCGAAGGCTGCCCCTTTTGCCCGGAAAACAGCCATATGCTGCCCGATCCAATATACGTTTCGCAAAACGGACGGGTTATAGTTGTTCCCAACAAGTACCCCGCCTTTTCGGAAAACGGCAGCGGCTACGGTTTTCATGAGGTAATTATAGACACGCCGCGTCACACGCAAAAATTCAACGAATTTTCCGAACAGGAAATTTCCGGCGTTCTTTCGGCAATACAATCGCGCCTAAATTATTACCGCACTCTGAAGCGTATTAAATATGTGCAAATTATTAAAAATGACGGGCGCAGCGCCGGAGCTTCAATATACCATTCTCACTGGCAAATTTTCGCAATGGATTTTGTTCCGAACAAGCAGCGGCTTATACATACGAACCTGCACAATTACCGCAGGGAACTTAACTCGTGTTTTTTATGCGATATTCAAAAAAACGAAGGCACGCTTAAAATATACGAAAACGCTGGTTTTTTCGCGTATTCTCCCTACGCCTCGCTTTACCCTAATATGGTTCAAATACTGCCGAAGGAGCATATTTCGGATTTCGCGGATTTTGACGGCAAAGCCATAAACTCGCTGTCCGAAATTCTTAAAAAAGCTGTAAACGCGCTGAATATTTTGATGGATGATGTTTCGTTTAATATTTGTTTCCAAAACGCGCCGTATGACAGCCCGGATGAAAAATATAAATGCGGCCATTTTTTCATACAGTTAATTCCGCGCATAAGTAATTTTGCCGGGTTTGAACTTTCCACCGGCTGTTTTATTAATATGGTTAAGCCGGAAAAATCCTGTTTGAAAATGAAAGAAATTATTAATGGATATAGCAAAATGATGCCGAAATTAGAGGACGAATTATGATTGACGTAAATTACATATTTCAAGTTGAACTAAATAAGGATAGACCGCGAGAAAAATGGCGAGATGCCGACAGGTATTCTGCGAAGCTGCAAGAAGCACATCAAATTTTGTGGAGCAAACCGCTTCCTAACGGCGAATTATTTACCCTTGAAAAAATATCGGGTAAAAGATTGCGTCACAGGTCGAAACTTGGTGAATTTATTTTATCCAGTGACCGCGCCGTTCCTTCGTTTTATAATAAAGTAAGTTTGCAGAAAATGCTCCCCTATCTTTTGGAGATTGATAAGGATGAAGCGCAGAGCTTCTGGGAATTGAGCGAAACGATTGGCGGCATGGCTATTTGGCCGGCTGTTAAAAATAACGGAAACACCATAAATCAAAACAAGTGTTTTGGACGTAACCGCACTATAATTGCAGACCGCTTGGATTTAACAATAGAGTGTATACGCCGGTATTATTCCGGAATTGATAGCCCTTTATTCAGCACTTTTAGCCGCTACGCAGATTTTTTTGGGTTGTTCGAAACATTTAAAGGCTATATAGATTTTTTCGTTTTTCAAGATTGGGTAAGTGACGACTATACATCGGTTAAAATAGCACCTCCTTTTGACGAATTTAAATCATTACCCGTACCAAGCACAAAAGATGAGTATATGAAATATCGTCAATGCATAATGGATTTGATAAGAAAGCGAAACCAACGAATTGACAGACTGTATAATACTCCGTCGTCGTCTTTTTAATACGTGTCTTTGCGCTTAATTTGCAATCGAAAATAAAAAAGGGGAAAAATCATGAACGACATTTTAGAACAAATTCAGAAAATCGGCATTATTCCGGTTATAGCCATATCGGACGCTTCAAAGGCAATTCCGCTGGCGAACGCCTTGCTTGAGGGCGGCGTTCCCTGCGCGGAGATAACCTTTCGAACAGCGTTCGGCGAGGAAAGTATTCGCAAAATATCCGAACAAATGCCTGAAATTTTAGTTTGCGCGGGTACGGTTTTAACCTGCGAGCAAGCACAGCGAGCAAAGGATGCCGGGGCGAAATTTGTTGTAAGCCCGGGACTGAACCCGAAAGTTGTGCGGTATTGCGTAGGAAATAATATTTTAATAGTGCCCGGCTGCGCCACACCGTCGGACATGGAGGCGGCAATGGAATTTGGCCTTTCGGCGGTAAAATTTTTCCCGGCGGAGCAAGCGGGCGGTTTAAATTACATAAAAGCGGTATCCGCGCCGTATCCCAACCTTTCCTTCATACCAACCGGCGGAATAAACGCCTCTAATATCGGCAAATACGCAGCGTTCGGCAAAGTTCTTGCCTGCGGCGGAAGCTGGATGGTTACTAAGGAACTAATTGATGCGGGCAATTTCACGGAAATAACGCGGCTTTGCAGGGAAGCGGTACAAATTGTTAAGGATGCGCGAATGGCGGCAAGGGAAGAGCGCCCCCGTTTCGCGTGAGGAAATTGCGAGCTTGCGCAATAAAATATTCGCCTTACAATAAGCAGTGAACGTAAAGTGAACCAATTTGTAAAAAGTACGGAGGTATAACATGGGCAAGGTTGTTACATTCGGGGAAATAATGCTGCGTTTGGCACCGGAAGGGTATCTGCGCTTTACGCAGGCATCTTCTTTCGGCGCGTCTTACGGCGGAGGCGAGGCAAACGTTGCGGTATCTCTCGCGAATTTCGGGATAAACGCGGCGTTCGTTACAAAGCTGCCCAAGCATGAAATAGGGCAATGCGCGGTAAACAAACTGCGCGAACTCGGTGTGGATACGTCTGAAATTGTACGGGGCGGCAATCGCATCGGCATTTATTTTTTGGAAAAAGGCGCAAGCCAGCGTCCTTCAAAGGTTATATACGACCGCGCGAATTCCGCGATAGCCGAGGCTTCGAAGGATGATTTTAACTGGGATAAAATTTTTACAAGCTGCGAATGGTTTCATTTTACCGGAATAACGCCCGCGCTTGGAGCAAACGCGGCGGAAATCTGCGCGGACGCGCTAAAAGCCGCAAAGCGGAAAAATATTACCGTAAGCTGCGACCTTAACTACCGCAAAAACCTTTGGTCAAAAGAAGAAGCCGGCAAAACGATGCGCGAACTTATGAAATACGTGGATATCTGCATAGCAAACGAGGAGGACGCGGCGGATATTTTCGGCATTCACGCGGAAAATACGGATGTTTCAAGCGGCACGGTAAGCTACGATGGGTACAAGGAAGTCGCCAAGAAACTGACTGAAATTTTCGGCTTTAAAAAAACCGCTATAACCCTGCGCGAATCCATTTCCGCGAACGATAATAACTGGGCGGCAATGCTTTACGACGGCGAAAGCTTCCTGTTTTCGAAAAAGTATCCGGTACATATTGTGGATAGGGTTGGCGGCGGCGACAGTTTCAGCGGAGCGCTGATTTACGCGTTTTTAAATGAGATGAGCGGGCAGGACGCGATAGAATTCGCGGCGGCGGCAAGCTGCCTAAAGCATACCATAGAGGGGGATTTTAACATGGTATCGGCGGACGAGGTTAAAAGGCTTGCGGCGGGGGACGCTTCCGGCAGGGTTCAAAGGTAAGCATCACGAGCAGGGGACGCTTCCGGCAGGGTTCAAGGGTTCAAAGGTAGGAATCACGAGCAGGGTACTTAAAACTTGCGGCAAGGGGATACATTCAGAAGAGTTCAAAGGTAAAAAATTCAAACGGGGAGGAGAGTTTCATCATCGACACTATTTTAGAAAACGCGGCCGGTTTTATCTACGGCAACAAGGACTTGTACGAATTTGCGGGGGATATAATCACGCGGGATTTATACGCGCTTCTTTGCGAAACATACCTAAAGGAAGGTAAAACCAAGGAGGAAAAAATAGAACAGTACGCAATTTTGTACGATATGATGTTCCGCTTAACAATGCGGATGAACAGGCTGTGCCCAATATACGACGACGGCTTTATTGCCCATATTGCACGTGAAGCGCTGTCCTTGGGCGAGGAAATTTGGAGCGGCGTATCCGAACGGGAGCTTATGGAAACCTTGTCGCATCGCCTGCGGCACTGCGCCAAAACAGAAAAACCCGGCGTTTCCGGTTACGCGGTGGATTGCCACGTACATACATCGGACGGCTCCGGCTGCGCAAACCACAGCGCCGAACAAATGGCGGAGGCGGCAATTGCGAACAACTTGGACGCGATTATAATAACCGAACATAACAAGCTTACCCCGCAGAGGCGCATTGACGAGCTTAACGAAAAGTACGCGCCGTTTCGCCTGTTTTCCGGCATAGAGATTAGAATTGACGGGGACGATTTTCTTGTTTTGGGTTTGCATGATGAAACGTTGGAGCAAAAGATGTGGAATTACCCGGATTTGCACCGTTTTGTGCGCCAACGCGGCGGATACATCGCGCTTGCGCACGCACTGCGCTATTGGAACGGAGTAGATTCGAATATTTTCAGTTTCAAGCCCGACGCTCTGGAGCTTTACTCGGTAAACATAGACAATTTAAGCTGGCACACAAGGCAAAACGAACTTAAGCTGGCGAACGCGCTTCAGGTAAAATATATTGCCAACTCGGACGCGCACTCTACGGACAGCTACCGTTATTGCAACATACTTGAAAAAGCGCCGCAGGACGAAACCGAATTAATAAAGCTTCTTAAAAACGGCTCATACCGCCTGGGGAAAGTGCCGGTTTAACGCAAACCGGCACTTTCTGATTCTTTAATTTCCCTAAATCTTATTCCAGCGCGTTTTCAATTTCCTTCAGCCGCTCAATTGCCTCTCTCCACCGGGGAAGGTCGCTTTCGGATAAACCGTTCGGCCCTTCTTCGCCGTCCGGCAGGGAATCCACCAATTCTCTAAGCCTTTTAATCAATTTCGCGTCGGTAGAAGTTAGCCCTGTGCCTCCGTTTTCTAAGCTGCGGTCGCCGTCGAAACGCCGTCCAACCAACTGATCCTGCTCTAAATATCCTAACATATGCCGGATTTCCCACACCTTTGATATTTCTTCCGGCGCGGTAATATCTCCGAATGTCAGCGGGTCGTTGTATGTGAAATTTACCCACGCAATAGAAATTTCCTGGTTCACATTTTCGGCTGTGGCTTCCGCGAGTTTTACGCTGAGGCTTTTTATTATTGGGTCGTCCATTGCGTAAATCCACTGCCTGTCGCCGTCGTAGCCAATTTGGAATACCACCTTATTATCGGGATAAAAATCCGCAAAGCGTTTGAATTCGCGCCCAAAACCGGCGGCGGCGCCCGCTTGCATCGTGTTCGAATCCCATTCGGCGGCAACCGAACCGTCCCACGAACCGGCGTTTTGGCTGTCGTTACAGAAAATCAGCTTTTCGCTCTTACCTTCCTCGCCGCCTCTGTATGTTAGCGGCAGATGCGTGCAGTTGTAGTGTTTTAGCAAAAGCCCAGCTTTCCCCTCGCCCCAGTTCCGGTAAAGGTACTCCGCCCACTGCTTTGCCCTGCCGTCCGAAACCGGAATACCTTGGTCGGAATCGATGCCGTAATACCACTCAACATCTACCGCAAAACCCAGTACGCACTTGTGGTTTGCCACGTTGAAAACATCATAATAAATATCAATCAGCGTTTCCATATCCGCGAAACCGCTTTCAACCTGCAAATACACATAAATATCGTTCGTGTCGAAATAGGTTAAAAAATCCTCATGGGTTGCAGCATTTCCCGGCTGAGGCGTAAATTTTATGTGTTTTGCCCGCCATTCAAGTTCGCTTAACGCCGGGTATTTGCTCTCGTCCGGCGTATACTTACCGCCGTCCGCTATGCTGTCAAAATCAACGTTTATAGTAATTCCGCCGTGCGCCGATTCAAGCATTCCGGTTATCCAAACAAATTCCGAACGCGCGTTCGGGAAATATTCCTTCATCCTCCTCGCAATTGCGCCGTACTGCTCCGGCGTAAGCCCGTCGCCCTGACGCCACGCGCGCCCGCCGGCGGATACTATGTTTGACGGTATTTCATCGTTTATACCCTCGGCCTTTTTAAGCTTTTCATAATTTAACACACGCGCTTTCGCGCCTTCGCTTAACGCGTTGTAGGCTTCCCTTGCATTAGCGACATCCTGCGCGGACGCGGAGTCCATTTCATCTATTACCGCCTCCGCCTCTTTCGCGTCGTCGTATTCTTCGCTTATTATGCCTGAATATGTACCCCATTCGTAGCCGGATATTTCGTTGTAATACTCACGCGCGGCAACCACCTGCGGAAGTTTTTTCTGCTCTGCGGTAAAGGCGGCAGGCCCGCCGTTCGCGCCGTTCGCGCCGTCCCCGTTATAGCTGAAATACGGCTTACCCCAGGAATCCCAAGCCCACAAGCCGCCGCCCGGCCCAAAGCTTCCGTTTTTGCCCGGCCCAACTTCTTTAAACACTGTGTAAATTTCCTCTATATCAAACGCCCATATCAGCGCTTCCGCCTTTTGCAGCTCCTTTAAAATTTCCTTGCCGTCCGCGCTCATTTGGTCTATGCCTTTAAGCTTCATAAACAGTTCACGCGCGTAAACAATTCTTTCCCTGTCCATAACCGAGGTTGGCTCCGGCCTGAGGTACTCCTTTACCGTTTTAAAAGCGTCTTTTTGTTCGGGTTTTTCCGCCGCAGCAACAAGATCGGGCGTTTTGTCAAGCTCAGATTCGCTCTGCAAAGCCGTATCCGATACCTGTGAAGATTCTGACGCAGACGTTACATCCGCATAACTTGCATTAGACATATCCGTAATTCCTCCCGTCGTGTTTTGTGCGGAAACATCAATTTTTGCGCCTCCTGCTCCGTTACAGGCGGCAACCCCCAGCGCAAGCAGCACTAAAGATAAAAGCGACAGTGATGAAACCAGTTTTTTCATGGGTTCTTTTCTCCTCCTTAAAAGTGTGTGTTTTGTGCATTTGATGCACTCTTGTGTGAAAAATTTAGTATTTGCCGGAATCGGTTTAATAGCTCTGCTCCGGATTATATTAAAGCTTTCTGTATCATATCATTTTTTGCCAATATCGTAAATGGTTTTTTGCTGAAATGAGCAAGGATTGTACAAATCATGAAATAACGCCCATTCTTTTAAATACTGTGGGCGGGTTTGATGAAAAGCAACTTGGAAGGGAACCCATTGCCAACCGCGTTATAAATTTTTCTGTGGTCGATGTTGAATAGTTTATTAGAGTTCATAATGTTCTGTCAATGCTTCCCGAATTATTTCCTTATGTGTTCCTTCACAGAACTCAGACCATGTCCACAACGGTGTAAAGTCCACCGTTTCAATCAGTTCAAAATTTTCCCGTTAATACTTATCTATTCCCAAAAGACTATTAATTTCATTCACCCCAAAAAACTCGTCAAAAGTAACCGTAAATTTAACATCCGTGATTTACCTGGCAATTTCAACCGTTCTGCCTATTTTTTTATACTCTTCATTATGTGTAACCAAAACAACAGTTTTACCCGCTTCGTTAAGTTTAACTAAGTTATTAATTATTATTTCGGAATTATCTTTATCCAGCGAACCTGTAGGTTCATCCGCCAAAATGATATCACAGCGTTTAATCATCAGCCTTGCCAAAGCTACTCTTTGCTGTTCTCCGCCGGATAGGGTATAAACCTTTGAACCATATGTGTCCATAATGCCAAGCTCCAAAAGGGCGTCCTTAATTTTTACGCCCGATCTGAACTCGGTTTTAACCATTTGCAGGTTTTCTAAAACGGTTTTGTTTTCAATCAGCGCGAAATTTTGAAACAGAAAACCAACCTTGTTCCTGTAATAGTTAAGCAAATTCCGCTTTTTACTGATATTAATTCCGTCAACAACAATCTCGCCCCATTCGAACGGTTCCAAAGCGCCTATCATATTCAACAAAGTTGTTTTACCGCATCCGCTCGGACCTGTTAAAACTACAAACTCTCCAGTTGCTATTTCCAGATTAAAATTCGAAAACAATATTCTGCCGCCAAATGATTTAGTTAAGTCGGTAATTTTTATCAAAGCGCTCCCCCCTTCAATATTTTTATGATACCTGTTTTTTCTTGATAACTCAAAAAACTTATGTTGAATGCGAAATCTGATAATGTAAATAATAAAGCCGCCAAAGCGCAGTATACAAATGAATACCCTAAAATGGCGGTTATCAAGAATAGGACTATAGAAATAGCTAAATCCAGCAGTAAGAAAATTTGGAGCGACAACTTATTTCTTTGAAAAAGCGAATACCCCAAAGTTTTTTTAACCGCCGCTTCAATGCCGTTTGCACGGTATCTCATTTTTGTTACAAGCACGGTTAGCGCAAAATTTATCAAGGACAAAAAAACGGCGTTTACCGCCGCGATAAGTGTTTTGTTTCGCTTTATCCGCATATTATCCTCGTATTTCCCCAATACATTGTATGTATAGATATTGTATTGGCTTATTACCCCGTTTTCCATAATAAACTTGCGGTATAAATCATCATTAACTCTATATGCAAAGTGCGAATGCCCGCCCATATTCATCATTTCCCCCGCAAACGCCTTTCCATATTCGGCCGGGTTAAAATTCATAAGAACCACAACGGGGTTTCTTGCCACCGTAAAATCATTGTTTAAACCCCCAAAAGACGGAAGCGTAACACTTTCGGTATAAACTTGCGTTTCATAATCGTAGCTGCCCGGTTCAAATGAAAGTTCCCTGTCTAAAATAAAAAACACGCTGTCCAATATATTCTCCGAATAATTTTCGGGAAGCAGAATTATAAACTCCGAATCTTGCTGTATTCTTTCTAAATCCGGTATACGCTGCTCTAAAATATCGTACGCATGTAGGTTTGCCAGGAAAATGTTACGCGCCGGAAACGCGTTAAAAAGCACATAGGAATTAAATTCTTCATAAAATTCACGGTAAAACATGTCGCTCATCACACCCGCTTTTATAAAAGCATCCATAGGGTTAATTACTTTTCCCTGCTGCAGGGAAAAATCAATATGATAGTAATCCGAAAACTGCCGCGCATAGTTTCTTTCCAAAGACGCGCTGTAACTTTCGCTGAAGCTGTGCATAGCGTAAAGGGTTAATACTGCGGCAACTAAGCAAACAACCGCTTTAATCGAGTATCCCGCAATAACAGCACCTTTGCTGATTTTAACTTTGGAGAATATTTCTTTTACTCCGGTTCGAAACGCAAAAAAATATGTGAGTATATTAAAAGCAATAACACACACAATGGTTAGAATTAAAAACGGCATATATGCCCCTACTAAGGTTATAATCGAAAAGAACGAAAGTGCGGCACCGGATAGAACTATATAAATTGCCGAATCGGCAAGCACAGGTAAAACAACAACACGATTTATCCCATCGCCCAATGTAATGCGTACAAATGATTCTTTGCGCTTTAAAAGCACATCGTAAACGGAAAGCACTATATTTACAGCGCACACAATGAGAAACACCAAAAACAAATGTCTGTTTTCAGATTGCTTGCTGCTTTTTACAACCGATGCGTTTATATGCCTTCCCGGCATATTTATAAGCATATTTCTTTCAAAAGCCGCCGCGCTGCTGCCGCTTCCTATAACACGCAATGTCATTACGCTCGGCATATGCCCCAATTCGTCAAATGTCTTGTAATTAATAGACCTTTTTTCCCCGAATAACGATGAATAGCTGCCCTCCCATATGTATTCTTTTATCAGGTGGTTTTTTGCCTTCGTTGTTGCGTATATTGTTAACCCCACCTCGCCTTTTTCAAATACTGTTCGCTGCACATAAAAAACCTCAACGCCGCAATTTACGGATTCGCTCGCTATTTTCTGTGTTATTTGTGAAACAGAATGCCTATTATTCAACGCGTTTATTTCAAAAGTATGATACGGTAAGCTGAAAGAACCCAACTTGGCGGCATGGTTTTCACCAATTTGAATTATAAGCATAATAAAAACAAGGAAAAACCCCGCAAACTTTATCAGTTTCAAAACCATCAACTCACTTAAACTATTTTTTAAGAGAATGTAACGCCCCAATGCTCTTGCGCAACTTGAAATAATTCCTGAATTTCTGATTTGTACTGTTCAAGCAGTTTTTTTGCCTCGTTTTCATCGAGATTTGTTCTTATTAAGTTTCCGTTTCTATCTATTTCTCCAACAGATTCACCGTATATACCATCTTCGGTTTCGGTAACATGGTTGAAGAGATAATGGTAATTGTCGTCATAATCGTTTGGCATTATAATAGTAATATGATGCGATGTACCAAGCCCGCGGCTGCGTTCTTCCATAAAACCAACATCCAAATTATACTCGTAACGAAGAAACTCCGGAAGAGCAATTAAAAACTTATATTTGTTATCCACAACAATGCTTGGAATTGAAACCTTTGCATCCGGAATTGATTCTTCATATCCTTCTAATACATATTTGTTATACACTTTATTGTAATGCAATTGCCACGGAATATAATTGTAACCGGCGAATCCAAGAAATAGAATTAAAAGTGCAAATAAAATGATAGCAACAGTTTTTTTCTTTGATTGCATGACAAATCCCTCCCAAATATATAGCCGTCTAAGCACTAAATAATATAGCAAAAATTCAATCTTACCTATGTGTAATCATAGGTAAGATTGAATTTTAAGATCAATCAACAGCAGTATGCAAAGCAGTTGGTGACATATAGACCTTTAAATCTGCTCTTGCTCTTTTGTTCCTCGTTCCATGCGTAAAAACTGCGCCGCTTTCAGCAGTATAAACACCTGCAGTATGATCACGAGCAGTAGAAACGGATTCAGTATAGGCTATCATATCGAATCCGCTGAAAACATTAACGCCATAATAAATAGTAAGTGTTCCGTCTGTGAATATATGATGGTTAGTGTAATAGGTGTCGCTCTGTCCTTGTAAAACCGTTGCCGAAACCGTTGTTGCAAAACTCAAAACCATGGTTAAAAGCAGAACACTAATTATAAGTATTTTTTTCATAATATCACCTCCTTTATTTTTGTCAATGAAAAAATAAATAGCCAAATTGAATATTATGCAATGACAATACTCAACTTCATCATTTGTGCTATAGTTATCAGCTTGATATCCGGAACAAAACTACAAGCAATACGCCAATGTTACAGACGTTTATCGATAATTTGCTATGAGTATTGATTTTTCAAGCCGCACCATTCATCGTTAATTATGTATATTTTCATAAAGAGCTGATTAATTATCAAAGCTGTCTAAAAAAGCTATATATTTTTCCATGCTGGCAAGCCATTAACTTTTTTGCTTAAGATGAAAATTTAGTTATTTACCGTTAATTAAATTACTCAACATTTGTCCATAATAGTAAATCAAATTATTTTTTCTGTCAAGTTTTTATTTTTTCCCATAAATACAACAAAAAACGAGCCATTAAAATTTTACATTGGCTCGTTTTTTATTGTTTATAATAAAAAAACAATATAGTTTAGCTGATTGCTACTAATCGTTACCTATGCAACAAGTATCCAATCTCCAATCCACTGTCCGGTTGTAGAGTTATACAGTCTTTTATAATACTTTCCATTTTCTATTTTGAATACCCATTCAAAAATATCAGCAGAAGCAAGTGATTGCTGTTGAACAACCATCGAATAAATATCCATCATTGCATATACAGGCGAAACCGAAAGCATAAATATCGCGATAATTACTAAGATAGCTCTTTTACATTTTTTCATTTTACTTTCCTCCTAAATCTTCCATGATGATATACCGGTAAGTTTTTTAGCGATTCATCAATATACGGCAATGTAAACAGCTCCGTACCATCATTTAAAAATGTGGTATACCTATCGTTGGAGTACTGCACTATGTAAGCATTATTTTCATTTATCGAAAATAATATCTCCCCTTCTTGCGCATCATCAATATATGAATGATGTGATTGAACAACAACTAAAAAAGATGCGATAATTAACACGACTGTTATAAAAATACAGATTATTTTCGACTTATAAAACTTTTTGTTCTTGTCATACTCCAAACCAAAATGTATTCGTTTCTCAATATTGCTTAATCGTTTAGTTTCATAATTATTTGCAAAATTGAGTTGTAAAGGTGTGCTAATTATCTGCTTTCTCTTTTTTGATTCTTCTAAAATAAATTTCAAATATTCTATTCTATCATGTTCGTTAAGCAACTCTATGACAGAAAAATCCGCTCGACATTCCATTATATTTGCAAATGCCTTTTTTAACTCTACAATAACAAAATAATTCCACCAATATACTATACATATTACTTCCAAAATTAACTTTACCCACAAATCTTTTTTGAGAAAATGAATCAATTCATGGCAGAGTATGAAGCTTAGTTCCTCTTCCGTATATTCCTCATCCGGAATGATAATTACAGGTTTTATTAACCCGAAAATAACAGGAGCTCCCATAGAATTTGACTTTATAATCTTAAGATTATCCGGTATTTTTATGTTGTAAAATTTTAAACAGATGTCCGAGTACTCCCTTGTTCTATCTCTTTTTTTACTGAATAATTTAGTCGTTGTTCTCAGTTTTATGTACCTTAGCACATTCTTGCAAGCTTTAAATGCACCTCCTAAAATCCAAACCGTTATAAGCAAATGTAAAACTGTAAATTTTCCAAAAAAATAATTCTCGTGTATATACATATTGAAAAACGGTAAAACTTTAGATGATAAAATAGGTTTTGTAAACGGAAGCTCAAACGGCAATGCAAGCCGTAAAACAACAAGCGATAAAATTAAAAGCAGAGTTGTTACTCCTATTGATTGAAAAGCTTTCTTATTATTTGTTAATTTGGATACCGCCAATATTATGATACCGCTACTAATAACACCGTTTACTATTGCGGGTATTGTAAGCATATAATTTCACCCCTAATGCAGTAAAACGCCCTTACTTTTACTATAACTTTGCTCTTCGCTCAGCCAACAATTTTTCCAATGCATTTATTGTGTCCTCTTCGTTTTCATCATAATCCAAAAATGAAGCAACAATATTAGAGGTTAGAGTTTTATTTTTTGAAGGAAAATGGTGATTTACATACATTATCGCATATTCCTCGTCTGAAATATGGGCGATATATTCGCGAGCCGTAGTTTTTTGCACTCTCTTATACGACGCAACTTCAATTGCTCCCTTATTTAAAAGAGATTTAAGCATATTTTGCACTGTAAAAATATTGTTCTTTTTATCTGTGAAGCCGTTGGCGATTAATTCGCTTTCAATATCAGTCGCCGTTTTAGGCGTATCCGAATTCCAAAACACTCTCATTACTTCAAGCTCGCGGTTTGTAAGTTTAAAAAAATTGATATCCTTTTTCATAGAAACCTCCCTTTTAATAAGCGATAACATATAAATAAAGAGCCTACAGCTTTATTTTATTTCACATTAAGATAAATGTCAACGATGAATTTTTTATCTTATTCGATTTATTGGTATAACGGGTCAATCCGTAAACGTAAAATTATAAAAGAGATATATCTGTATAAAAAGCCAATCAGAAAGCCATTGCTACATGTTCTTTCAAGATCAAAATTAGTTTTTTTAATCATTGACAAATTACATCAACAGTAGTAAAGTAATATCGAACGAGAAGATGTGGTTATGAAAACAGAAAGAAGGTGCCGTATGAAAAAATTTCATTTATTCAGCTTTATTTCTTTATTTTTATTTGCTTTTATACTTATTACTTCTAATGTGCTTGCAGACGAAGCTAATTCCGGCGGCGAATTAAACCCGGATATAAGCGAATACCAAAAAGCAATAGATGACTTTTTGAAGGAGTACGATTTAGATATTACTATTACAATACCTAAAGATTTCAGCGGGGATTTACCGCCAATTGAGCTCTACATTGAGAATTTAAAAAACGACCTGTCTATTCAAGGCTATATAAAAGGAAAAGAAAAGGAGAACCTAATAGAGGCATCCGGTTATGATTATAGAATTGTTACGTTTGATGAAAACGCTGAATTGTCGGTATTTGTGGACGGCAAAAAAATCAACTTCGAAGGTAACATGCCGTACGCCATTAGGGTGCGTAACCATGATGAGGCAATGCTGCCCTTGGAGGAACTTTCCAGCAAACTGGGTATGACCTTAACGCGAAGCGATGACACATGGACAATTGAATACGGCGATTTTAAGGCCGAAGCCGATTTTGAAAAAGACCAATTGCTAATTGCGGGTGAATATCCGCAGCCGCTTAGTGAGCTTTTAAAAATAAAGGATGATAACCTGTACGCCAACACCAATTTTTTCAAAACTACCGGCATATATACACCTTCGCACATTTCTGTAATTTACCATAACCTCAACAAAATTGAACTTTTATCTGCGGGTAGTGACGGAATAGGTGCGTATACCGAAGCGCAGTTCAAAATGAGTTTACAATATGACAGGGTAGACTATCCCATTACACACGTCAATATTTTGATTGCCTCGCAAGAAAATAATTTGCAGGGAATTAATCTGACAGAAATTAATTTGACGGAAAACGAACCGCTTGTTATAAGCAACACCGAAAGGGACAATATACTAATTCCGCTGAGAGAGTTTGAAAATTTAATGGGGTTAGGCGTAGAGTGGGACGGAAACAAAAAAGAAGCGACAGTTACAAATGGCGATTCAATTTTTACAGTAAATGTGCAGGACGGATTTGTGTTGCAAAACGATGAACGGATAAACATAACGGAAGCGTATCCTCCTGTTTTGCAAAACGGAAGAATCTATTTAGATTATTATTACATCGGCAAAATTAACAATTTAATTGGTACGTTTTCATACCAGAGCCAAGATTTGTATTTTTCAGAAATGCAGCCGCATTAGCATAGGGAACAAGCAAAAAAACCGGCTGCGCCGAAGCTTAAACATAGCTTCGGCGCAGCCGGTTTACTTCTCCTATTTCTTAATTTCTTAGCTTTGGCGCAACCGGTTAACCGCGCCTATTTCTTAATATTTTTGATAAAACTTAGCGGGTTTTTCTTTTCGGGCACATCGCCTTTTTTTGCCGCTTCTTTTGCCTTTCGCTCTTCCTTCATTTGCTTTTCGGATTTCATTCCCGGCATATCCACTATGTAAATGCCCGCCAACCCGACCTTTACGCTTTTTCTAACCGGCAGAACCTCGAACACCTTTTTATCGCACATAAGAGTCATAATTTGTGCGCCGATTTTTGCCTGCACAAAGTACATCTTCATAAGCTTTGCCGTTTTCGGCATTTGCTCCATTGCGGCTTTTGGCAGGTTAACGTTTGTTACCTTATCCCTTTTCTTGTCGATTACAAAAATATTTACCACCGTTCTTGTTTTAGATATTAAGCTTTGCTGCTGATCCATCTTTTTCATTGCCCACTTGTTTAAAAAGTAAAGCCCCGTTCCAAGCGCGGCTACTATTAAAAACACAAGAAACACAATATCCATTGGCCCCATATAAAAACCCTCCGTTAAATTTATTCGTCATATAGTTTATAATATTGCCACTGTTTATACAACAAAATTTTTTTCGCTTCCGCTTCGGTTAAATTTTCGTACATTTTGTAGCCTTCGCGGGTTACGTATTCACTTTTTGTTATTACGGGAATTTCGCGCCTCATAGCGTTTAAAAAGCCGAACAATTCCGATATATTGCCGTAACCGGCATAATCGGCAAGTGCCGCTCCCAAATAGCTTACGCTCATTGTTTCGCCGTTTTGCGGCAAATCTAAATCCTCAGCGTTAACGGTTTTTTGGCTTTTGTAGGCGCTGTTTTGCCAAAAAAGATAAGGGGCTTTGTATAATTCAATTCTTTCGTTAAATTCGCCGTTCGGGTTAATGTTTAGCCCCGCCTTCTCGAAAACGGAGGTTTGCATCGAAGGCGCGTGGTCACCAAAATACAGCAATAAAACCGGTTCGCTCAGCGTATTTAAGTAATCCGTAAGCCTGCCCAAGTTTTCATCCTGGTCGGCAACGCCTTCAAAATAGTTAGAGAGTAAATTTTCCTCGTCTTCGGTTAAAGCCGCGGACGTATTGAAATTTTTTTGAGTATCCACATATTTGTCGCCGTAAGGGCCGTGGTTTTGGATTGTTACGCAGTATTCAAATACCGGCGCGTTTGGGTTTTGGGCGCGTTTCGCCTCGAAAATATCTATAACCGCGCTTATTGTATCGTATTCGTTAATGTACCCGCCTTTGGTTTTTGTACCCTCAAAATAACCCTCAAAATATGATTCGTCAAAACCGAGGTTTGTATACACGTTTTGCCTGTTGTAAAACCATGCCGCGCCGGGGTGGATAAACACGCTTTGCATTCCCAAACCCTCAAAGTATGTTGTTAAGTTTACATAGGGTTTTGAAATAAGCCTGAAGCCGTAGGAAACATATTCTATTTCGCGTTTGGAAAGGCCGGTTAAAAACTCAAACTCGGTATCCGCCGTACCGCCGCCCGAATGCGGCACAATTATATCGCCGCTTATTCCTTCGTTTTTAAGGCGCTTGTAATTTTGAAGCGGATCAGCGTAATTTGTAAAATCAAAATTCCCTTTAGACGATAATTCCGTAAACGCCTCGCCCATAATAACAATTATATGCGGCATGTTTTGCGCCGGGTATTCGGTCGCGGCGTAGTTTGCCTCAATTTCCGAAAGCAGAGTATCGCGGTTGTAGCCGAGCGGGGTTTTACGGGCAAATACCCCTGTATCGTTCATTTGGTAAAGGAAACAGTAAATAAACCCGCGTGAGTTGTACTGGTTAACAAGGTTGTATCTGTTGCCGGTAACCGGCAGGGATTCGTAAAGTTTATCGCTGGAATAAACGGTGTTGTTAAGCACAATTACAGCCGTTAAAACCAAAGCCGCTCCAAGAATTCGCGCTGCCGCCGCAATTTTTTGGTTTTTAATATAGATAGCCAACAACACGCCCAGAGCAATTACCGCGCAAACAATTGCGGCATATCCTAAAATACTTAAAATATCAAGGTTTTTTACAACTATAAGCGCTTCCGCGCCCAAAGCAAAATCCGATGGAACCAAAGGGTCTTGGCGGAGCATGGATTTTACGCGGTTTACCAACGAAAGCGCCGAAAAAACAAATGTAACCGAAAAAAACGCCGCTGAAAACCTGCCTGTTAAGAAAAACACCAATAACATAAGCAGTAAAACCGGAATAAAATTAAGGAGAATAATTTCAGCCGTTGCGGTTTTTATACCGCTTATAATTCCGTCGGTTTCATGATACTGTAAATAGAACACGGCAAATGTTAACACCCCGGCGGATATTAAAAGCAAAACCGCCGCCGCCCAAACGGGAAGATGCAGGGGCATTTTTTTAGCCGCAAAAATTCTCTTTTTCATTTCTTAACTCATCTTCTTGATTTAGTATTTTTTTATTACTCAAAGTGCATCAAATCCGACGGCATTCCGTCCGGCATGGCTGTACCTGCGCCGCCGCTTTCCTCCGGCGGGTTCTGGTTTGAGTTATCCGGCGTTTGGGTTGGCGGAAAAACGCCTTGCGGCAGCCCTTCCGCGTTGCCGCCATTCGGGTTAACGCCGCCATCCGCCGCAGATTGCCCGTTACCCGGATAAACATCCTCCGCAGGTGATTGCGTACCGTTACCCGGATAAATATCCTCCGCAGGCACGGAACCCACGCCGCCGGAATTATCGGCTCCCGAATTATTGTTGCCGGGCATGAAAATATCAAGGTCCGACGGCAAGCCTTGCGGCAGGTTATTAAAACCGTTCGGTATAACCGTTGAATTAAACATGTTGTGGAATGTGCAAACCTCGCCGCTTGGGTTAACCTCGTATTCCGCGTCGTTCGCTTTGCCCGCGTCCTCCGCTTTGCGAATTATTCCTATTCTTGTTTCCCTAACTTCCGGCGGGCAGTACGGCCCGGCAAGCATTCCGGTGGACGTATCAATTTCCACCGAAGCGTGAATATCGCAGCTTTCCGTGGGAACGGTGCCCGACGCGAAAATTTCGGTTCTTACGGCGCTGCCTCTTGGGTCGCAGTCGCACAATCCCGTTACCGCAAGCTTTCCGGAATAGCGGCAAACCTGCGCGCTAACTATTCCGTCCGGCCTTTCAAAATCCCTGTAAGGCAAATCCCTATGAATTTCCTCCATTATTTTGCGCCACAAAATTATATGGTCGCCGGAGGCGTGTTCGATGGGTTTTGGAATGTCGAACCCAAACCACACGCTTGCCGCGTAATACGGAGTGTAACCGGCAAACACCAAATCATACGTATCGGTACTTGTTCCGGTTTTGCCCGCTATAGGCATTTCCACCGTTTCAAACCGCGCCTTGCCGCCGGTTGCGCCGGAATCCGTTAAAACGCCCTCCATCATATCGGTTAAAAGATACGCAGATGTTTTTTTAAGCACTTGCCTCGGTTCAAGCGTATTATCCACGAGTAAATCCCCGTGGCGGTCGAAAACCTGGGTGTAGAAAATGGGCTTGTTGTAATAGCCGTCGTTTGCTATTGTGCCGTATGCCGCCGCAAGCTCCACCTGGGTTACGCCGTTTGTAAGCCCGCCAAGCGCAAGAGACGGCCCCTTATCCGATTGCCCGTATTCGTTTGCCTCTTCAACAAGTGTGGTAAAACCGAAGTTTTTAAGGTATTCAAAGCAGTTATCTATTCCCGCCGTCATTAAATTTTTAACCGTTATTACGTTCATAGAGTTTGTTATGCCCTGGCGCACCGTGGAATAACCTCTAAAACCCGTTGAGTACCAATTGTTCGGCACATACGGGCCTGATACCAAATCCACCATATACGGCACGTCGTCGTAAACGGTGGCCGGAGTAATAACGCCCATATCTATTGCCGGAGCGTAGGAGGCTACAACCTTAAACGTTGAACCCGGCGAACGGGTGGATTCCGTTGCGCGGTTCAACGCTAAGCTGTTGGTTTTTTCCCCGCGTCCGCCCGCCATAGCCTTAACCTGCCCTGTGTGATAATCTATAATCGCGAACGCGGACTGCGGCTGGGGCGTAAGTTCGTGGCGCTCCGCCTGAACGGTATCGTTCGGGCCCAAGTTTTCCGCGCGCGCCGCGTCTATAAACGGCTGAACCTCTTCCTGGGTTTTAACCGTCTTTTTTTCCTCAATATTGCGTATCTGCCCGGTTATTGTGTTTTGTATCGTGGCAAGATACAAAACGTCTATTTCATAATCCTTGGCGGGAAAGTTGGAATCGTCCAAATAGGCGTTGTCCACTATTTTTTGGATTGCCAAATCCTGCGCGGAAACTATTGTAAGCCCGCCGTTTAAGATTAAACTGGACGCGGTTACCCTGTCGTAACCCATTTCCATTAAATCGCTCAAAAGGGTTTGATATATTTGATCCTCGTAAAAGGAATGCGCGGTTTGCACCGTTTCAGTTGGTTCGTTCATAACGAGCGAATAGTTGCCTACTCGCGCGTAAACGTCGTCCTCCCACGCCTCGTCAAACTGCGCCTGAGTTATCATTTCAAGCTCCAACATTTTATCAAGTATAAGCTTCTGCCTTTTTTTGTTGTTCTCCGGGTTGGTATCCGGCGAATATTTAACGGGGCTGTTGGTTATGCCCGCAAGCACCGAAGCCTCGGAAAGCGTAAGGTCTGAAACGTCCTTGCCGAAATAATAGTTGGCTGCGGTTTGCACGCCGTAAAGCCCGTGGTTCATTGGGATGGAGTTCATGTAAACGCTTAAAATATAGTCCTTCGCCGCCTGCTTCGAACCAAGCTTTTCGGTTAAAAACTCCTCGTAATTAATAGCCAGATACTGCTCTTTTAACTTGGATTCGAGGGAATTGCGCGTAACCTTGGTAATATTCATTTTTATAAGCTGCTGAGTTATTGTACTTGCGCCCTGAAGATTGTTGTTTAAAAATATTTCGCGCACCGAACGCATAATGGAACGCACGTCTATCCCGTTATGGGAATAAAAACGCTCGTCCTCAATGGCGATTATCGCGTTTTTGAAGTTTTGCGAAACGTCTTCGAACGCGGCGCTTTCCCTATCCTCTTCGCCTTTAAACGAACCTACTTCCCTGCCGTCCTTATCCACAATTTTGGTGGAATATTTTGTTGGCTCTATAACGAAATATTCAAAATCCGTTGGCGTATCGTTTAAAATTGCAAGGTACGCGCCCAAAACCGCGCCGCCTCCGGCAAAACCCACAACAAGCACAACCGCAAGCAGTATGCGGAATATCAAAAGCCCTATTTTATTCTGCACTTTTTTTGTTTTGGATTTATATTTTTTGATTTTTCTAATGCTGTCTTCCTTAGAATAATCCATATTTTAACCTCCCGAAAAAGTAAAACCAAAAGTATACAGCAGTGATTATAGCACGATACATACAAAAATTCCAATAAAAATAAGCCCGTGCGCATACACTGTTATATACCGCAAACAAAGCGGCTTAGTTTACGGGGGTATATGAATGAAGGGATTCGGCAGAGGACGCAAAAGGGGTAAACACATAACGCTGGCTTTACGCAAGCGAAAGGTAAAACGCGATTTTCCAACGCGCGAACCGGTTAGGAGCGAACGGGTTAAACGCGAACCGTTAAGCCGCGAACCGGATAAACTCGCATCTTTCAGGCGCAAACCGTTAAAACGCGAATCCTTCAAACGCAAAGCTTTCAAACGCGAACCGGACAAACGTTTACCGCATCACGGGTTGCGTTCCGCCTCAAAATACCGCCGTATTATTATTTTTACCATTTTTCTGATTTTATTAACAGTAATACTCGTTCAAATAGACAAAAAGGCGTTTCCGCAAATTTACGAAATGGCGCGGATACAATCCATGAATAAAATAAACAACGCCGTAAACTTTTCGGTAACGGATATTTCAAGCAAAATGAACCTTACCGCGTCGGATTTTTATGTTAAATCCTTTGACGAAGCGGGGCGGGTTTGCGATATTGCGGTAAACACAATTTTGGTTAACGAGTTCTGCGCGAATTTGGCGCAGGATATTTCCGGCAACCTTGTTTTTATGGAAAATGAAAAAGTGAGCCTTCCAATCGGCTCACTTTCCGGGCTTTATTATTTAGCGAACTTGGGGCCTTCGTATTCCGTTTCCGTGCGCCCAATGGGCGAAACACGCGTGGATTACGACTGCTCGTTCGAATCCGTAGGAATTAATCAGGTAAACTTTCAAATTTGGCTTATGGTAGAGGCAAAGGTTTTGGTGGTTAACCCGCTTAAGCGGCAGGAAATTGAGTTAAGCCGCAAGGTTTCGCTTGTAAATACCGTTATAACCGGAGATGTGCCGGATACTTATTTAAACGCCGGGGGGATGTTTGGGGGGTGAAAAGCACCGAAAAAACTTGTGAGATTTTTTCTCACACTCTATTGTATTTCTCTTTTTCTTTGGATATACTGTATATCTAGAAGGAGGAATGATGACTATGCTCTGCCAATTTACCTTTAGCAATTTTAAGTCTTATAGAGATGAAGTAACCCTTGATTTTTGCCCTGCCAATATATCCGAGCACCCGGAAACGCTAATTGTTGATAAAACAGATAATACCAAATATTTGCCGGTTGCGGCCATATATGGCCCTAACGGCGGAGGAAAATCAAACGTTATTGAAGCGTTTCTTTTTTTAAGAAAAACCGTATTAACTCAGCCGCGCCTTGATGAAAACGAATTTCCAATTGATAAGACTCAAACGGTGCGCTCACATACAACCACAAATAAACACTTTATGTTTAATAATTCCGGTGCGGTATTGCCAACTTCCTTTGAGGTTATTTTCAGAGTGAAGGGGTACGAATTCAAGTATATTCTTAAAATAAAAGCGGGATTGGTGTTCGAGGAAAATCTGTATGCCACCGATATTAAAGGAGATATCGTCTCACTTGTTTTTGAACGCTCAAAAGATAATATAGAGCTTGGTGATTCGCTTAGCGGCGCACAAGCCGAGAGCATCAACCCAGCAATGCCTTTAATTCAGTTTCTTGCCGCAACATATGATTATGACATACCTAAAGACGTAGTATCTTGGTTTAAAGCAACTTATGTAATTAATTACGGAAACCCACGCTATGAGAATGCAATTTTTTTTCCGGATACGGAAGATGTTAAAAAGCTTTTTTTCGGCATCCTAAATGAGATGGATATAAATATAAGTGATATACGTATTGATAAAGATGAAGATGGTAAAATTACCAATATCCAAACGGAGTATAAAGTTTTAGGCGGCAACTATTATCTTAATTACGATCAAGAATCGGCGGGAACTCAAAAGTTACTGTCGTTTCTGATGCTACCGCTAAATGCGCTAAAAAAAGGAAGCGTTTTATTTGTGGACGAATTAGACGCAAAACTTCATCCTAAAATGTTAGAGTATATTATAAAGCTGTTCACGGACCCCTCAGTTAATAAAAACGGAGCTCAGCTTGTAATTACCTCACACGACATTTATACGATGAACAATGTAATTTTTAGGCGGGACGAAATATGGTTTGCCGCAAGAAGTAACGATTTATCATCGCGTTTGTACTCGCTGTCGGATTTCAAAAAAGGAGATAAGAAGGCAAGGAAGGATGAAAACTACGGCAAACAATATATTGAGGGCAGGTACGGCGCAGACCCATACCTTAAAAAAATAGTTGAATGGGAGGTATAACATGAGCAAGAAACCTCTCAAACATGGAGATCAAAAAGTTATAGATGAAAGGCTTCGCTTGAAAGCCGCAAAAAAGATTAGGCGTACCGAAGAATTACCTCTGCTTCCGCCAATCACCAAAATTTTTTGCGAGGGAACAAAAACAGAACCCCACTATTTAAAGGAAATCGTCAACAGCATAACGGAGCGTTATAAGAAATATGCTATGGAAAACCGCATAAGCCTTGATGATGTAGTGCAAATTGAAGGAGTTGCCCGCAGCGGAAAAAGCCTTTTGGAATACGCCAAAAAACACGTACCCACGGACGTTGTGAACGTATGGTTGGTATATGATAAAGACGACTTTCCGCCTGAGCAATTTAACGTTACTCCGAAAATGGCCGCCGCTGAAACGAAGAAGGGAAAGGTAAACTACAGTACCGCTTGGTCGAACGAATGCATTGAATTATGGTTTCTGCTCCATTTTCAGGACCTATATTCCAATATAAGCAGAGAACTTTATATAGAAAAACTTAGAGAACACTATCCCGCTTATACCAAATCATCTACGGACGTTTATACGCAACTAAAAACGAAAACAAACGATGCAATAAAAAGGGCAAAGAAGTTGTACGAAAGTTTTGAACCGGAAAAGACACCGTCTGAAAAAGCACCATGTACAATGGTCTACAAATTAGTTGAATTTCTGCTTGAATATATTGAGCATTGAAATCAATTAAAACCATCAACCGTTTCCATTTGGGATATTTTGCCTAATATTTTGCCTAAGTTTTACTTTTCGGAACAAACCGCAATACTATACCTTTGTAAAACCTCGCCGTAAGTTTTGCTGTAAAACTCGCTGTCTAAAACCCCGCCGCAATTTTTAATTACGCCCGCCGACGCGATATTTTTTTTGTCGCAGGTAACAATAATGCTGTTTATTCCGATTCTGCCGAAAATTTTCAAAACCTCGCGCAGCATTTTTGTGCCGTATCCTTTTCCGCGTTCGGTTGGCCTTATGCTGTAGCCTATATGCCCGCCTTCCTTGCGCAAAAAATCCGTCAGTTCAAGGCGGATATTAACCATTCCGATAATTTTCATATCATCCTCGCGCAGATAAAAGTATGTATACGCGGCTGCCTTACCCGGCAGCGTATTGGCTATATCCAAATCGCTTCTTACCTTTTCAAGCCACAGCGCGTAAGT
>JAISVZ010000076.1 GCA_031271295.1 Clostridiales bacterium
AGAACAGCCGCAAAAATCGCGTGTAATATTTACGCCTGAGACTCTGTAACCCTTGCCGGATAGCTACGCGAAGAACGGGTAAAGATAACGGCTTGCCATTTAGAATGATGACAAAAAAATGTCATCATTCCGAAAAAAGAAATTAGTCACCTTATTCCCCAAAGGCGTAAAAAAACGGATACCACTCGTATCCGTTTTTCATGCAATCCCCGTTTGCCGCCAATCCTTGATTTTACTGCCTTTCTCCCTGCTTCGTTACCGGCGGCTGGCCTGCGCCCTGTTAAGCGCCGCGCTAAAATTTTCTTTCTTGCCGGTGTTTTTTGTGATATAATAGATAATGGAGTTAATGGACAAATGACGCGGCGATAGAGGTTCTTAAAGACGGCAAGCTGAACCGCAGACTTTTGAGTGAACTCATAGGCCATGATGATTTCTCCGCATTGTTGAACGCAATGGAAATATATATTGAGCGTAAAGTTATGCCGCAGATGAACACGCTCAATTAGATTTATCAGCTTATGGAAGAAAAACTCAAGGAGCAAGGCGTAGACAAAGAGAGCGATGAGTTACTGGCTCTACTGCAACAGTCGGTAGTCAACGAGGACGAATAGACGCTGAAACGATACCGTAGCAGGAAGTGAATCTGCCAACAATTACGAAAGGAGAATGTGCGTATGCCTACGAATGATTTGAAGTGTATTGACCTGTTCGCTGGAGCAGGTGGTCTCTCGGAAGGATTGTCCGAGGCAGGCTTTTATACGATGTTTGCGAACGAGATTGTAGATGAATACGCGCAAACCTACAGACGTAATCATATAAATGCAAAAGTAACTACCGCCGATGTAAGAACGCTTGACGCAGTAGCAATTCGACGAGAGTTGGGCTTGGAGCGTGAAGAATTGGATTTGCTTGCAGGTGGGCCTCCGTGCCAAGGTTTTTCTATAAATGCACCTATTCGGAGTACACTTGACGAGCGTAATCATCTTTTCAAGGAATATCTCCGATTTGTTGACGCTTTTGCACCCCGCGCAATCTTGATAGAGAACGTACCGGGACTTATCTCGTTTGAGGACGGAGCAACACTTCATGATATTTTAAACGCGCTCGCCGAATTTGGTTACGGAGCAGATGTGCGAATTTTAGGCGCGGCATATTATGGGGTTCCGCAAATGCGCTGGCGAACAATAATTATTGGTTTGCGCGGACAAAATCTCCCGCTTTCAATTTTCCCGGAGCCGGTTTATCACGCGCCAATTCGCCCGAACTTTACTACAACGTTTAACGGACAATCGTTAGTCAAAATGCCCGCGCCGGAAACGGATTCTAACTTCGTGACGGTACGGGAGGCGATTGGCGATTTACCGCCGTTGAAAAACGGTGAGCATGGAGAAAAGACAAAGCAATACGCGACTAAACCTGATTGTTCTTATCAACGCCGAGCGAGAACGGGTTCACCCGGCGTAATTAACCATGAGGCGCAGCGCCTTTCAGAAATAAACATGAAACGGCTAAAATATATACAACCGGGCGGCAACTGGACAAATATACCCGATGACCTCTTGCCCAAAGGTATGCATCGTGCCCGCAAATCCGACCACACAAAACGTTACGGCAGGGTTGAGCCAAACGGTCTTGCTTCTACGATATTGACAAAGTGTGATCCGCATTGGGGCGCTTATTTTCATTACGAACAAGACCGGGCGTTTACCGTGAGAGAAGCTGCCCGGATTCAATCTTTCCCTGACCACTTTATATTTACGGGAAGTCAGACACAACAGTTCGCGCAAGTCGGTAATGCTGTGCCGCCCCTTTTGGCGAACGCTATCGGACTTGCAATAAAAGCGGTATTGACGGAGGGGAAATAATGGCCGGGTACATATCAGAATTTTTCGGATATAGAGCCGAGGATAAATCAGAAACAGCGATGAAAGCCGCCGCAAGTAGCGTATGCCCTTTTATTGGCAACCA
Organism: Clostridiales bacterium; assembly: GCA_031271295.1. Taxonomy (GTDB): domain Bacteria; phylum Bacillota; class Clostridia; order Lachnospirales; family WQUN01; genus JAISVZ01. Next base: position 1,969 of record JAISVZ010000076.1, read on the forward strand.
ATGCACAAAAACACTTTCACGCGATAAAATTGTCGCCGGTGTGTGCGCGATTCGTCAAAAAGCTACCGGCGCTCCAAGTGTCATATGTTGTCCCAACCGGCTTTATGCTGACGATTATAAAATATTGCGCATGATTGCGGCTCGTGCTTTTTCTCAAGAGTTGAATCTTTATGCTGGACGCGCCGCTGTGGAACGCGCGAAACTTGAAGACGGTGCTGTGGCGGTATTCGGTCATGGTTGGGGCGGCGAACTGCGCCTTCCACAGCGTGGCGGCATGGGTTCATATTTTGTGGACTGGGTATTGGCGCGGCTAAATGGCAGTGGTGAGTTGTCAGAGTTTACCGCTATTGAAGTGCAAACCATTGACACAACGGGTAATTATAGAACCGCCCGTGAGGGATTAATGGCGCGGCGCGAAATCGTCGCGGATACCGTAGGGCTTAATTGGGAGAATGTGTCCAAGCGAATCATCCCACAGTTGGTTTACAAGGGACAAGTCCTCCAACGGGAAGATTTATGTCGGACAGGCTTATACTTCGTCTGTCCAAATCCAATATACGAGCGTGTTCTGCGCAGGCTTGGCGGGAAAGATCGCATACCGAAATTTCCTACGCAACCCGCATCAATTCACTTTGTGTCTTATGACTATGAAAACTTGGAAGAAATGAACGACGGCACTTGCCTACCGTTGGGAGTTGTTGAGGAACACTGCACGACAGTCTATAAGGTGCAAGAAGCGTTTTCGGCACTTACGCTACCAGATGGAAATGTCTACTGTGATGCCATAAGAAAGTCATTATATGGGAGTGGCATATTATAAAATGTAACCGTGTGCCCTGCGGCAGCTAAAGGCTTTACCCTGTCACGATAGCGTATTGGCGAAGGTTTTACATAGAAAGATTGGGCGCGTTAAGTTGAATTATTCATTTTTGTCAAAGTAGAAAGGATAAACGATAAAATGCTTTTGCAAACAGCAATCAATACAGTTTTTCAAATAATCGTGTTCTTTTTTATTCCTGTCATATGGTGGTTGTTTACCAAACGAAAAAAGGAAAATTTTTTCGTTTGGGTGGGTTTAAAAAGACCCCGGTGCAGTGACAAAACAAAGGGATTTATTATTTCTCTTTTAACATTTATATTGCTTTTATTACCGGGGATGTATTTAGTTTTTTCTTTTGAAAACAAAGCTCTGTTGGCGAACGCCAAATTTGCCGGGCTGGGTATTAACGGAGTAATTCCAGTCTTGCTTTATTCGGTTATCCAAACAGGATTGTGCGAGGAAGTCTTTTTCAGAGGATTTTTAAACAAGCGTATTTCTCAAAAATTTGGGTTTGGCGTTGGAAATATCACGCAATCAGTTTTATTTGGATTGTTGCATAGCGTAACGCTTGTTGGCAATATAGACATGATGTTTGTAATTATAACTGTCATTTTTACATTTATAGTCGGATTACTCATGGGATACTTGAATGAAAAAATTTTTAATGGTTCAATAGCTCTAAGTTGGGCGATACACAGCTTAGTGAATATAGTATCTTCATCCATGTTTTTGCTCGGTTTAATTTCAATTTAGTTGATTGCATTTTGTTCCCCAAAGGCTAAAAAACGGATACCGCTCGTATCCGTTTTTATGCATTACCCGTTTGCCGCCAATCCTTAATTTTACTGCCGTTCTCCCCGCTTCGCATCCCTCCCCTGTGCATTAGGGCGGCATCCTAAAAGAATCATCAATTCGTGACGGGCGGCGGCGTGAAAATCTGTTGTTGCGGACACACTTTTGTGGTATACTAACAGCGAAAAACCTGCATAGACAGGTGTGCCGGGGCATGTCATATTTACTCGGCTATGAAAATGATAACAATCCTTATGAAATAAAACCGAACGCGATTGTTCCGCGGAAAAAATTGCGATAAAAAACGAGGGCGCGTCCCTCGTTTTTCTATAAAACAACAATACCATTTATGGGCTGTCTATAACGTTTTTGTATGTTCGGAAGTTACCTGCTTATGAATCCTGCCCATTTTGCGAAGGGACGAACTGTGATGAGCACAAAAGAATCCGTGCTGATGATGCTTGAAAATAAAAAAGGAATGGCCTGTTCCGGCGAAGATATAGCCGGAAACCTTAAAATTTCCCGCGCGGCGGTTTGGAAAGCTGTTAAGGAGCTTTTAAAGGACGGGCACAAAATTTCGGCGGGCACAAACAGAGGTTATATTCTTGAACCCGAAAGCGATATTATTTCGGCGCAGGGCATTGCCGCCAATTTACCTGCGGGTTTTGAAACGGGCAAAATATTTGTATACGGCAGCGTTGCCTCCACAAACACAACCGCAAAGGAAATGGCGGTTGCCGGAGCGGAGCACGGCACGGTTGTAATTGCCGAAACGCAGACGGGCGGGCGCGGAAGGTTTGGGCGTTCTTTTTATGCCCCGGCTGGCTGCGGGTTATATTTAAGCGTAATTTTAAGGCCGGAAAAAATGGACGCGGCGTCATTGGAACTTGCCACTGTTTATGCCGCTGTAAACGTATGCAAAGCGATTGAGGCGGTGTGCGGCAAAAAAACCGGTATAAAATGGGTAAACGATATTTTTTATGAAGGAAAAAAAATTTGCGGCATATTATGCGAAGGCGCGGCGGATTTGGAAAGCCGCAGCCTTCAATGGATTGTAATGGGCGCGGGTATTAATTTAAAGGAACCGCCGGGGGGTTATCCGGATGAGTTAAAGGATATTGTAACCGCGCTTTATGCAAAGAACGAGACAACTCCGGCAAGAAACAAACTTGCCGCCGCGCTGATTAAGGAAGTTTTAACGAGCAACGCTTCGCAAGCCGATTTAATTGAAGAGTACAAAAGCCGTTTGGTTATGCTCGGAAAAACGGTTGAGGTTAAAGGACGCGGCGGGGATATAAGCTATGTAGCCACAGCAAAGGATGTTAACGAAAAGGGAAACTTAATTGTAAGAAAAGAAAACGGAGAAACGGAAGAACTGTTTTCCGGAGAAATAAGCGTAAAGATTTAAATCTATAGGTTCGATATACAAATATATGCAGGACAATATATTGGCTTTAGTATTCATACAGGGAAAACGGGGAGATGCTAAAATGAATACAGATAACAAATCACCAGAACATAACCGAATATTTTCTGAAGAGAGTTCTCATCTATCTAAAACAATTGACGCCATTAAGCAAAAAATTAATGACACTAATGCTGCAATGCCTTCTATTAACTTGTACGCCGTCGCATATTCATGGGAAGAAAGAGATGAAATGCGATATGACAAAGGACGTAAAAGCAAGATGATTGAACAAGTAAAGGATTTAAAAGCGCTAATCCCTAATCCTTATTTTTTCCGAATGGATTTATTTAATGGTAAAAACGAAATGATTATGTATATTGGCCATAGAGGTTTTGAAACGAATGGTTACCGTGTATATGATTGGCGTACTCCTGTTGCATTTAAGCATCAAGGAAAGGAAACTGAATTTTTAATTGGAAACCATAAACACAAAATAACATTGAAAAGACGATTTGATATTTCTAACTCTACTTTGCGTGACTATTCTGATGAATTTGAAACAAGAAAAGGACGTGAGAGAGGTGTAACAGACCCTTTTTTATTAAGACTTCTCAAGGAGAAAAGAAATGAAAAAAAATTAACAGATATAATTAAAACCATCCAGGCTAATCAAGGCGCTATTATTGAATTCGACATAAATAAAGGATTCGTGGTACAAGGTTGCGCAGGTTCTGGTAAAACTATGATTATGTTACATAGGCTATCATATATAAAATATAACAATCCCTCGCTTAAGCTCGAAAACGTTAAAATAATTACTTCTAATAAGTTGTTTAACGTGTATATAAACCCCTTATCAAGGGATTTGGAATTGGACAATATAGAGATCCTCTCTGTAAAGGACTATTATCTTTATATCCTAAATAAATACGAACAACAAGATGAGAATGAATATATTAATAATTGCAAGCAAAGAGATGGTTATGTTTTTTTAGACAAAGAAAAAAGGGAAAATAGTAACTATACATATCAAAAACAATATGAAAATTTGAGTTTAGCATCTGATTATGGCAATCAAGAGCTTATAGATTTTATATATTCCGAAACGTTTAAAGAGCAATGCATAAAACAGTATGGAAGTTACACCGATAATTTGGCATCCAGTATTAACTTTTACAATTGTGAAAGAATATGTACTCAAAACGGCTATAAAAAGTTCGAAATATCAAAATCTGGCAGAAGTATAATATTTCAATATAAGGATTATTTACTGGGGGCGCTGAGTACAAACAATGCACGTAGAGCAGAAAATAGAATGCGCCGCAAAGATTTATTTTCCTCAGATGAAGTTCGCGTTTTGGAAAGTGCTGCGAACAAATTGATGGATACAAGAAGTATATTTAATAAAACGGTCAACTATGTACTAATTGAGTGCGGAAAGCAATACGGTATTGATTTTAGGAGTGATAAAAAAAGAGAGAAATTTTATCGTTATCATCTATATGTTCACTTGTTGTTTTGGACACTTTTTAGAGATTCATTGCCTTATAACGACCGTGATCACTACCTTCACATTGATGAAGGTCAAGATATTTCCTTGAGTGAATACGATGTATTTAGTAATGCGAATGGTGGCAATGTTATATTCAATATATATGGTGATATAAACCAACGTATTACTTTAGGCAGAGGAATTGGTGACTGGAAAACAATGAAGAACCAAGGGTTCGTTGATGAGATTTTTTCATTAAATGAAAATTATAGAAACAGCATAGAAATTACGGACTATTGTAATACACTTTTTGGATTTAACAGTATCGCGATTGGTATACACGAGTCACCGGTTAGGTTAATTAACTTACAAACCGCTATTAACGAATTGTGGCAATTAGACAAAAAAGATAATAGGGTTGCGTTTATCTCGAAAGATTATGAAACAGTGGACAAAATTAAATGGCTGTTTGGTAATAGTAGCGGTATAACTTTTTTAACGGTTGTAGAATGCAAAGGAATGGAATACGATGTAGTTTACGTTCTTGATGAAGGTCTTACAGCCAACGAACAGTATGTAGCCTTCACGAGGTCACTTAATAAACTCATTATTGTTAGCCATCCATTAAGCCATTCTCATTGATTTGGGTATTTCCTTAAAAGCGAAACGACCGTCGATGCAAGCACATCATACTTAATATGACAACAGTGAGTCATAAAGCAACCCTTGTATTTCATACAGAATGATGATTGTGTATTGTACAAATGATGCGGCAATAATATAACCGCAAAATCAAATATGCATAAGCGGAGGTGTTTTTATGCCAATAGTCAGACCGATTTCGGATTTACGCAATACTAACGAAATATCGCAGTTATGCCACAACCGGCAAGAACCAATATTTATAACTGAAAATGGTTATAGCGATTTGGTTATTATGAGTATGAATGTCTACGAAAAACAAAATGCACTGTGTGAGGTGTTTAAAAAATTGGAAGAAGCCGAAGAACTTGAAAACAGCGGCGTTGCTAATGTTAATGGCAAAAATGTGTTTAAAAAATTAAGGAGAAAATATGGACAAAAGACCGTATGAGTATGAATTTTCTCCGTTAGCAGAACAGGATTTGGTTGAAATATTTGAATATATTTCAACTGCGGAGAGTTCTTCGCAAACAGCTTTGAAGATAATCGACGATATACAAGAGGCGGTAGAAAAAGTATGTGAACTACCGTTTTCAATGCCGCTTGTAAAAATAAAGTGTTGGGAAGCAAAGGCTACAGGTTAATATCTATAAAAAGCTTTAATATTTTTTATGTTATACGGACAAACGTTATTGTTATCCGCCGAATAATGCACAGCAAGCGCAACTATGAGGATTTACTGTAAAGCAAATAGATAATCTATTTGTTTTTCAGTACCCCATATACTCTACTCAGATCAAAAATAAATCTCCTTATTGACAATTACCTGCACGCTGCAATCCCCTATATCCTCCTCGTAATACCGTTTCAGGTTTTTATCCAACAGCGGCGAATTTAGCCACAATTGGTTAACATGCCCTTCGTAAATATTTGTGCCGGTTATTTCATATTGTCCGTATTGCTCGTTAAATTTTTCAAGGGCAGCAACGCTGTGCTTTTCGGATTGAATCAGCGTTTTTCCGGTATAGCCCATTTTTGCGTAAAACTCCTCGCGCCCGTCCAAGATGCCCAGAACAACATTTCGCATACCGAGCTTTTCCGCCCGCTTTTCAATTTCCACCATAAGCGCTTCGTGCAGCCCAATATTTTCGCTGTCCTTTGACACGCCGTCATAAGCTACGGTAACGCAGTTTCCAACATCTACCCAGCCAAACGCAATACCCCGGATTTTGTCATTATCCTTTGCGGCTAAAAGAAGCCGCGGGTTTTTCTTCCATTGCTGCGTCCAGAAACTGCGGGAGTACTTGCCCTTGCCGTCAAAATTCATATTTAACCTAAACTCCCAACATAATTAGCACATACACATAGCAGATAAAGATAAAAAGCCTCATAATCCACTATTTATCTACAAACAAACACAAGATTACATCTTGATAACCTTCATAAGTA
>JAISVZ010000183.1 GCA_031271295.1 Clostridiales bacterium
CGAACACAATATACGAACCGGAGGATTCCATAACAAAAAAACTGACCAAAAGAGTTTTAACCGCGTACAGCCCGTCCGTTATTTGCCGGGTTTTGGCGGGATAAAAAAGAAATGAAAACCAACCGGATAAAATCAGCAAAGCGGAAACACCATACAAGATTTCCGCAAAAATATCCGGAATTACCGTTACGAAGCGTTCCGTAATTAAACAAAGCGCTAAAATTAAAAAACCAACTGCAAGGCGCGGCGAAAAACCTTTTTTCACAATAAAATCCCCCTTAAAATATAAAATGCTTAATATTCTTTAAATAACTAATTTTAAGTATAGTAAGCACTGCAAATTGCGTCAAGATAAATTTTCCAAAATAACTTACGCAATAACAAACCCGTGACAAACAACCCCGGAAGTGTTAGAGTATTAGCAACTAAAAATGTTCAAAAACTGAAAGGTGATTAAATGTCGAAAATTTACTGTTTGGATAACGGTGTTACCGTTATTCTTGAGGAAATGCCGTTTATAAGGAGCATCGCGTTCGGAGTTTGGGTTAAAAACGGTTCAAGGAACGAGGATAAAAATGTTAACGGAATATCGCATTTTATAGAACACATGCTCTTTAAGGGCACGCAAAAGCGCACCGCGAAAATGATTGCCGACGAAATGGACGCGGTTGGCGGGCAGTTAAACGCGTACACTACAAAGGAACTTACCTGTTATTACACAAGAACATTGGATACTCATTTTGATACGGCGCTTGATATTTTGTCCGATATGGTTTTAAACTCGAAATTTGAAAACGCCGAAATCGCGAAAGAGCTTAACGTAATTCTTGAGGAAATAAATATGTACGAGGATTCCCCGGAGGAATCCGTACACGATATTTTGGAGTACAACGTGTTTAACGGCGCGTCTTTAGGGTTTCCCGTCTTGGGCGAAAAGGAGAGCATTGAAACATTTAACACCGATATTTTGAAAAACTATTACAATTCCAATTACCATCAGGACAACATGGTTATAGCGGCGGCGGGCAATTTTAATTCCGCCGAAATCCTTGAAAAAATAAACAAGGCGCTTGGAGGGTTTAAACGCACCGTCAAATATTTGCCTACGGAGTTTGTAACGGGTTTTAATAAAGCTGTTGTAACAAAAGCAAAGGATATTGAACAGGTGCATATCAGCATAGGTTTTCCGGGAATTAAGCTTGGCGACGACGATTCTTACGCGCTTTCCGCGTTTAACACAATATTCGGCGGGGGTATGAGTTCGCGCCTTTTCCAAACCATTCGCGAGGAACACGGGCTTAGTTATTCGGTTTATTCATACAACGCAAGTTATGTGGACTGCGGCATTTTTTCCGTTTATACCGCGCTAAACGTTAACCAAACGGACGAGGTTTTAAGGCTTATTTTCAGCGAAATTAAACGCTTGAATAGCGAAAGAATAACGGAGGAGCAGCTTATAAAAACCAAGGAACAGTTAAAGAGCAACTACATTATGAGCTTGGAAAATTCCGCAAACAGAATGAGCTCCCTTGGGCGGGCGCAAATTTTGATCGGAAAGATACTTACTCCGGAGGAAACAATTGAAAAAATAGACGCGGTAACAATAGAGGATATTTGCCGTGTTGCGTCTAAAATATTCAATTCCGGTAAGATGAGCGTTTCGGCTGTGGGGAATACAGCGGGGCTTAATCTCGGCAATTATTTTCCGGGTTAATAGTTTAACGATTAGGAGGACACTATATGCGCATACCCGATAAATTGACGGCGGAAAAACTAAAGGGATATAATGACGAAATGACAATATCGCAGGTTGTAAAATATTTTGAGCGGCAGGGGTTATCGTTCACCAAAACCATGATTCAAAACTATGTAAGGGTGGAGGTTTTGCCGCCGCCTGTAAATAAAAGATACTATACCAAAAGGCATTTGCTGTTTCTCTATATTATAGACGATTTAAAGAGCGTGTTCTCGCTGGATGAAATAAAGAGAGTTTTCGCTCCGGTAACGGCGGATTTCGAAAACGGCGATATGCAGCTTATTTATAAATGCTACGCGCAGTTTTACGAAAATTATATAACGCGGTACACGGAATCTGAAAACGAACTTAAAGAGGAAATTGCAAAACTAACGGAGGATGCACCCTCGCGTGAGGTTTTGCGCAGTATCTGCGTAATGGCGGAATCCGCCGCCGCTAAAAATATAGCAACCTCGCTGCCGCAAGGCTGAAAGCATTGCCGCTTCGCCGCCGCAAATCTGAAAAATTGCCGCTTTGCCGCCGCAATCTGAATAAATCCGAAAAAGGTGTTAATTATGGATACCAAAAAATTTACACATTTGCACGTACACTCGCAGTATTCTCTGCTGGACGGTTCCGCCAAAATTCCCGAAATAATATCGCGCGTAAAAGAGCTTGGAATGGACAGCGTTGCAATTACCGACCACGGCGTTATGTACGGCGTTATAGATTTTTATAAGGAAGCGAAAAAACAGGGCGTAAAGCCTATTTTGGGCTGTGAAATTTATGTTGCGTCCGGTTCGCGTCTTAATAAGGATGCCAACAAGGATAATTATTATTACCATCTTGTGCTTCTGGCGGAGAACGAAACGGGTTACCACAACCTTATAAAGCTTGTATCGTTCGGCTTTACGGACGGGTTTTATTACAAGCCGCGTGTGGATTTGGAGCTTTTGCGCGAACATAAGGAAGGGCTTATTGCGCTTTCGGCGTGCGTTGCCGGCCCCGTTTCCAAAAATCTTTTGCAATACGGTTACGCGCACGGTTTGGCGCAGGCAAAAATATATAAGGAAATATTCGGCGCAAACAACTTTTTTATAGAACTTCAAGACCACGGCTTGGCGAACGAAAAAACCGTAAACCCGCTGCTTATAAAAATTGCGGGCGAGCTTAACCTTCAAATGGTATGCACAAACGATTCGCACTATATAAACCGCGCGGACGCAAAAGCGCACGAGGTTCTGTTGTGCATTCAAACCGGCAAAACCATGCAGGACGACGACAGGATGAACTACGAAACGGACGAGCTTTACATAAAATCTCCGGATGAAATGTACGCTCTATTTCCGTATGCACGCGAAGCGCTTGAAAACACCGCCAAAATAGCCGAGCGCTGTAATATTGAAATTGAGTTTAACAATTATAAGCTGCCTAAGTTTGAACTGCCGGAGGGTACGGATTCCTTTGGGTACTTAAAATCCCTATGCGAAAAAGGAATTTTGGAAAAGTACGGCGCAAAAACCGAGGAAATAGAAAAACGCCTCAATTACGAGCTTGGCATAATAAATTCAATGGGCTTTGTGGATTATTTCTTGGTTGTGTGGGATTTTATCCGATACGCGAAGGAAAAGGGAATAATAGTCGGCCCCGGCAGAGGTTCGTCCGCCGGAAGTATTGTAACCTACAGCTTGTCAATAACAAATATTGACCCGTTAAAATACAACCTGATTTTTGAGCGTTTCCTAAACCCGGAGCGAATATCCATGCCCGATATCGACATTGATTTTTGCTACGAACGGCGGCAGGAAGTTATAAATTATGTTGTTGAAAAATACGGCGCAGACCATGTTGCGCAAATAATCACCTTCGGAACAATGGCGGCGCGAGCTTGCACAAGGGATGTTGGGCGCGCGCTGGGTTATACGTATTCCGATGTGGACAGAATCGCGAAAATGATTCCCTTCGCGATAGGTATGACGATAGAAAAAGCTCTGGAAGCCAACCCGGAGCTTAAAGCCGCGTATGATACCGAAGAGGAAACGAAAACCCTGCTTGATTTTTCATTGAAGCTTGAAGGTTTGCCGCGCCACGCGTCCACACACGCGGCGGGCGTTGTAATATGCAACAAACCTATAAACGAATACGTGCCGCTTAACGTAAACGACGGTGTAATAACAACCCAGTTCCCAATGAATACGATAGAGGAATTGGGGCTTTTAAAGATGGATTTTTTAGGGCTTCGCACACTTACGGTAATTCAAAACGCGCGTTTGGCGGCTGAAGAAAACAACAATATAAAAATTGATATGGACAGGATTGATTACGGAGAAAAACCCGTTTACGACATAATATCACAGGCAAAAACGGAAGGTGTGTTCCAGCTTGAAAGCGCGGGCATGAAATCGTTTATGAAGGATTTAGCGCCGTCAAGCATTATGGATATAATGGCGGGGATATCGCTTTACCGCCCCGGCCCCATGCAGTTTATCCCGAAATATATTCAGGGCAAACGCTTCAGCGCCGAAACAAAATATATTCATAAAAGCTTGGAACCTATTTTGAAAGATACTTACGGCTGCATTGTGTATCAAGAGCAGGTAATGCAAATTGTGCGGGATTTGGCGGGTTATTCGTTAGCCCGAAGCGATTTGGTGCGCCGCGCGATGTCCAAGAAAAAAACCGAGGTTATGGTTGAGGAGCGTAAAAATTTTATTTACGGATTAGGGGACGAGGTTCCGGGTTGTATCAAAAACGGAATCCCGCTTGAAGCCGCCGAAGAAATATTTAACGAGATGGAGGATTTCGCGAAGTACGCCTTTCCGAAACCGCACGCGGCTGCATACGCGGTTATTGGGTACCAAACGGCGTGGCTGAAGGTGCATTTCCCAACGGAATTTATGGCGGCGCTTTTAACGTCGGTTATGGATTTTGCGCCGAAAATTTCGGAATATATTTCGGAATGCAAAAAGATGGGCATAACCGTTCAGCCGCCGGATATTAACGAAGGGGACGGCAATTTCCGCGCAATAAGCGGCAGAATACGTTTTGGCTTATCCGCAATTAAAAATGTTGGGCGGGGTTTTGTAAAAAGCCTTGTGGACGAACGCCGCAAAAACGGGAAATACAAAAGCCTTACCGACCTTGTTCACAGGCTTACAAGCGGGGATTTAAACAAGAGGTGCATAGAAAGCCTTATAAAAGCGGGCGCGTTTGATTCCTTGGGCGGCAAACGTTCGCAGTACATGAAAATTTACGCGGATGTAATGAATTCTCTTGCCTCCGGCAAAAAGAAAAATGTTGCGGGGCAGTTAAACCTGTTCGACATGGGCTTTTCGGATAACATAGATATGTATGCGGACGACCTGCCCAAAATGGAAGAGTTTGACCGCAGGTTTCTGCTGGAGAGCGAAAAGGAGATTTTAGGCTTGTATTTAAGCGGGCATCCGCTTGAAGGATATTTGGACGTTTTAAACCAATATTCAAACAGCACAAGTTTGGATTTTATAGCCGCCGAAAACCCGGAGGAAAACCCGGACGCAAAGGGCAGAATGTACGACGGCAAACGCGTTTCCATAGGCGGAATTGTTGCCGCGAAAAGCGTAAAGTACACAAAAAACAATAAAATGATGGCGTTTATAACGCTTGAGGACGCGTTTGGCACGGTGGAGGTTATAATATTCCCGAACGTTTACGAAAACTTTTTATCAACTCTTTCGCAGGATTCGGTAATTTTGGTGGAAGGCAGGGCAAGCCTTAAAGAAGACGAAAACGCAAAAATTGTATGCGACAGCGTGAAATTCTACGATGAGCTAAACGCGGAAAAAAAGCCGGACGCGCAGGGAAAAAGCGGAGCGGCGAGGGGAAAAAACGGAGCGTCGCAGGCAAAAAGCGGTGCGGAGCAAGCAAAACCCGGCGCAAAGAGCAAAAAACTTTGGATAAAAATTACGCCGGAAAAAGAAGGCGAAAAGGAAAATGTTTTGGGCGTACTTTCGCTGTATCCCGGCAATACGCCCGTGGCGTTGTTTTTTGAGCGCACAAACAAACGCGAGCTTGTGGATAAAAAGTATTTTGTAGCTGAGGATAATTTAATGTACGAAACTTTGGCGGAAATCCTTGGGGACGAAACGGTTAAAATGGCGTAAAGGATGAATGAATATTTTAGCGGAGGAGTTTTCCAAAACCATTCAAGGCACTATTTAAGAAGATTTAAGGATTATAAAACTGTTTCGGCATTTTGTGTAATAATAGCGTAAAACGAGGTTTCTATTTTATTTATTGCCTCTCGGTTAATTTTATAAAAATCGGAAGCTCTTCCTTTCCCTTTAGTTTTAAGCAAATAACCCAATTCCAAAGGCACGCTTCCAAGCTCGCAATCTGTAAATTTTGAAACTTTGGACGGGTGCTTTAGAATACTTATGTAATCCAAAACGATGTAAGGGCTTAATTCGTTGCTATCCTTGGTTTTAATTTTTAAGCCGAATTTACGGCTAACACCTTTAGCAGAAAGAATCATGTTATGTACAAGTAAAACTGCCGCCATGAGCAAAATCATACTGCCTGTTTGTGTTAGTGTTTCTGTGTTGGCGGGGGAATTTATAAATTTAGCAATTACCAACACAGCACACGCGGCAACCTTTGGAATTGTAAAACCTCCGGCATATATGCTTTTTCCGTCTTCGTCGAAAAACCTGTAATCTATTAAATCCGAATAGTCGCGTATTTTGCTTACTTTCTTTAAAGTCGGCGTAGCAAATGCCCACTTTCTGTTTGTGTCGTCAAAAAATACGGTGTACGAATTGTGTTTATTTAATATGTCTTTCAGGCTGACGCTTTTTCCGTAACTGCGGCTTATAATAAACCCTGCCTTTTCTAAGTATTCCTTGTGATAACGGGTATTTTTCTTAAAGGTGACATAGGTTTTTATGCTTAGGAATAACGCGGTTAATGTAAGAATAGGCGGCACCAGCATTATAATAAACCATGAAAGATCATAAATAAGAGAAAAGACAGATTCGTTCATTTTGTTCTACCTCCCGAATTAACTCAGTGCATCAAATATAACACATAAAATCTTGATGCACAATAAGACAGACGATAAAAAAACTTTATGTAAGGTATTAAAGGAGTAAATTCACCAATAAGACTTTATTTTCTACAAATCGTGATAATGATATTGTAGATTATGGGAGGCTGTTATATAACCTGAATCCGTGATGAGAATCAAGAAAAATCAGTAAAAAGCCGAAAAAAATGCTATAATAATGGCAAAGAAAAACTCACCAAATAGGTGAAGGAGGCTACTGACGGATGAAGGTAAAAATTGAAACAACAAAAGAAACAATTGTAGCACACGGCGGAAACTTGTTAGTGGGCGAACTATTAGAAAAAACAAAGCTCACAAAAAAATTAAACGATCTTACTGACAATGCCTAATAAATATGTAAAGTGGAATATCTGTGTACACTGTATTCGCTATTTACAAGATGCCGAACTCGCGAATGTCCTTCTTGAACTCTTATAGTATAATCCTATTTGAATTCATATAAACATAAAATGGCGTAGCGTTTTATGTATAACTTGCCAATTTTGGAACAGCGCATATTTTATAAGCCCGGTAAAATAATGTTACATCGCGGGAAGAAAGCGGGGGGGGGCTTATTATGAACTATAATGAATTGATTCGCAGGGTTCTCTTCTACATAGACGAAAATTTGAAAAATGAGCTTAACGCGGATATTTTGTCTGAGTTGGCTGGGTTTTCGGCGTATCATTTCTGCCGGGTGTTTCAATGGTATGCCGGTTATTCCGTTATGGAATACGTTAGGCTAAGGCGGTTGGCGTTCGCGGCTTGGGAGCTTTCGTCC
>JAISVZ010000189.1 GCA_031271295.1 Clostridiales bacterium
ATAATAGGCGTGTGCAATTCGCGAAACGAAATTATACCGGGGCATATTCATTTAAATTCCATAGCGGAGGCGGTAAAGGCGGGCATACGCTCGGCGGGCGCAACTCCGGCGGAATTTCCGGCTATAGGCGTGTGCGACGGTATAGCCATGAACCACGTTGGCATGAAATATTCTCTCGCCTCGCGTGAGCTTATTGCGGACAGTGTGGAAACTATGGCGTTGGCGCACGGGCTGGACGCGCTTGTGCTAATCCCGAATTGCGATAAGGTTGTGCCGGGAATGCTTATGGCGGCGGCGCGGCTTAACATTCCGAGCATTATAGTTTCGGGCGGGCCGATGCTTGCGGGCAAAACCGCAAACGGCGGGGAAAAAATAAGCCTTTCAAAAACCTTTGAGGCTGTAGGCGCGTTTGCGGCGGGCAAAATTAACGAGGATGAGCTTTTGGATATAGAAAACAATTCCTGCCCAACATGCGGTTCGTGTTCGGGAATGTATACGGCAAATTCTATGAACTGCCTTACCGAAGCGCTCGGAATGGCGCTTCCGTTTAACGGCACAATACCCGCCGTGTATTCCGAACGGATTAGGCTTGCCAAATATACGGGCGCGAAAACTGTGGAGCTTCTTGAAAAAAATATCCGCCCGCGCGATATTATGAACGAAACCGCGTTTACAAACGCCCTTACGGTGGATATGGCGCTGGGTTGTTCCACAAATTCAATGCTGCATCTTCCGGCAATCGCAAACGAAGCGGGAGTTTTGCTGAACCTCGAATCCGCGAACAAAATTAGCGCGGTAACTCCAAACCTGTGCAGGCTTGCCCCGGCGGGCGGGCATTATGTGGAGGATTTGCACGCGGCGGGCGGCATACCGGCGCTTATGGCGGAGCTTTCAAAGCTCGGGCTTATAACTCAAACCAATATAACAGCTTCCGGCAAAACCGTTGGCGAAAATATAAAAGGCGCGGTAAACCGGAATGCGCAGGTTATCCGCGAGGTTTCAAACCCGTATTCAAAAACCGGGGGGATTGCGGTGCTAAAAGGAAATTTTGCGCAAAACGGCTGTGTTGTTAAACGCAGCGCGCTTCATGAGGATATGTTAAAGTTTAAAGGAAAAGCAAAAGTGTACGATAACGAAGAGGATGCCTACGACGCAATAAAAACCGGGAAAATAACGGCGGGCGACGTTGTTGTTATCCGATACGTGGGGCCTTCGGGCGGGCCGGGTATGCCGGAGATGTTATCGCCCACGGCGGCGCTTGCGGGAATGGGGTTAGACAGGGAGGTTGCGCTCATTACCGACGGCAGGTTCTCCGGAGCGTCGCGCGGGGCGTGTATTGGGCACGTGTCGCCGGAGGCGGCGGCGGGCGGAAATATTGCGCTTATTTATAACGGCGACGAAATTTTGCTTGATATAGACGCAAACCGTTTGGAGCTTTTGGTTTCTGATGAAGAACTAAAAACACGCAGGGTAAATTTAAAAATGCGCGAACCCAATATAAAAACCGGGTATTTGGCGCGTTACGCAAAGCAGGTTACGGGTGCGCATATGGGCGCGGTACTGAAATAAATTTTAAGGAGAATAAAAATGAAACTTACAGGCGCTGAAATTTTAATGGAATGTTTACTGGAGCAGGAAGCGGATACGGTATTCGGGTATCCGGGCGGCAAGGTGCTTAATATTTACGACGCGATATACAAATATTCGGACAGGATAAAGCACTACTTAACGGCGCACGAGCAGGGCGCGGCGCATGCGGCGGACGGCTTTGCCCGCGCCACCGGGAAAACCGGAGTATGTATCGCAACAAGCGGGCCGGGGGCAACAAACCTTGTAACGGGAATTGCAACCGCGTATATGGATTCGTCGCCGATGGTTGCGATAACGGGCAACGTGCAAAAAACCTTTCTCGGCAAGGACAGCTTTCAGGAGGTGGATATCGCGGGGGTGGTTATGCCCGTTACGAAGCACAGCTTTATTGTAAAGGATATTGAAAATTTGGCGGCTACGCTGCGAAGGGCGTTTTATATAGCAAGGGAAGGCCGCCCCGGCCCGGTGCTTGTAGATATTACGCAGGATGTTACGGCGGCTTCGTGCGAATACACAAGGGAAGTTCCGAAAGAAATTACGCGCAAAACAAATACCATAACCGAAGAGGATTTGGATATTGCGGCAAAGCTTATAAACGAAGCGGAAAGGCCGTTTATTTACGCGGGCGGCGGCATAATTTCGTCGGACGCTTCGAAGGAATTAAAGAACTTCGCGGATAAAATAGACGCGCCCGTTACGCTAAGTTTAATGGGTTTAGGAGGGTTCGATTCGGCGGATGTACGCTACACCGGAATGGTTGGTATGCATGGCACAAAAGCGTCGAACATGGCGGCAACCGAATGCGATTTGCTTATTTGTATCGGCGCGCGCTTCTCCGACAGGGTTATAAGCAATGTAGAAAAATTCGCTCCGGCTGCAAAAATTCTGCACTTTGATATAGACGCGGCGGAAATAAACAAAAACGTAAAGGTTGCGGCATCCTGCGTGGGCGACGCGCGCGAAATTTTAGCAAGGCTTGACGTGCGTTTAAAACGCCGCACACATCCCGAATGGATGGCAAAAATAATGGATTTAAAGGAAAAGTTCCCTCTGCATTACCCCAACGGTTCAAAACTGCACCCGCAGTATGTACTGCAAAGGATAAACGCAATCGCGAAACAGGACGCTATTATCGTAACCGATGTTGGGCAGCATCAAATGTGGGCGGGGCAGTATATTTCCTACTCAAAGCCCCGCACGTTTATATCGTCAGGCGGGCTTGGAACGATGGGCTTCGGGCTTGGCGCGGCTATAGGCGCGGCTATAGGCAAGCCGGAAAAAACAGTTTTTAATATAACGGGCGACGGCTGTTTCAGAATGAACAACATTGAGCTTGCAACGGCGGTTGAATACAATGTGCCGGTTATAGACGTAATTATGAATAACCATACTCTGGGTATGGTGCGCCAGTGGCAAACATTTTTCTACGGCGAGAGGTATTCGCACACAACAATGAGCCGCACAATGGATTATGTAAAGCTTGCCGAGGCGCACGGCGCTTTGGGAATAAACGTTGAAAAACCGGAGGAAGTGGATAAGGCGATTGAAAAGGCTATAGCGGCAAAACGCCCGGTGGTTTTAAACTGCGATATCGACTGCGACGAGAAGGTTTTCCCGATGGTTGCGCCGGGCGCGGGGATTGATGAGCTTCGGTTGGAGTAATGCGCTGTAACTTGGCTTTCGCCATAAATAAATTTCCGGTAATTATTTTCGAAAACATCCTTGACAAATCTTGTATTCGCAGATAAGCTGGTTGTATAAGCGAATGGTTGCAAGAAGTTCAGTTTTTTGGGCGAAAATGTGCGAATGCAAAAAATTCATACAGCAGTATTGGAGGCGGTTTAATGCAAGCTATAAAGGCGGTATATGATGGGTTTAATTTTTTTCCTAAACAGTCAGTACCTGTAAAAGGCAAGTATGAAGTCGTTATTACGTTTATAGAACCGATAAACGAAAATGTTACGGAGGATGTTCAATCATCAAAACTTCCGCGCTCAACTGCTAAGGGTATCTTTAAGGATAAAGTTTGGATGTCGAGCGATTTTAATGAACCACTCGAAGAACTTAAGGAGTATATGGAATGAGATATTTACTTGATACTCATGTAGTTATTTGGTACTACGAAGGTTCTGCCTATCTTCCGAAACGTATAGAGAGTTTGATAGATAACTTATTAAATGAAATATACATTTCTTCAGTTTCATTGTGGGAAATGGCAATAAAGATGAATTTAGGCAAGCTGAAATTAGCTTTACCACTCAACGAAATGTTGGATAGCATTAGAAATAGAGAGTTTAATATTCTGCAAATTGAAAACGCTTACTTAGAGGCACTTGAATATTTGCCTTTTATACACAAAGACCCTTTCGACCGTTTTCTCATTTCAACTGCAATTGCCGAGGGGTTAACAGTTGTTTCAGCAGATGAAAACATACAAAAGTATGATGTTGCGTGGGTTTGGTAAAGGTTTTGCAGTATTACATTACTTTAGGATTTATAACATCAGATAATTATACACATCCGGGGGCTAAACATGAATAAAACCGAACACCTCTTAACCTGTTTAATTGAGGAATGCGCGGAAGTACAGAAGGAAGCCGCAAAAGCTCTTAGGTTCGGCCTTAGCGACCACGCGCCGGATACACCGAAGGTAACAAACGCCGACGCTATCGCCGCTGAGTGCGTAGATTTAGCGGCGATAATAGAAATGTTAGAGGAAGAAGGCATTATCCCCGCGCTTAAATCACCGGAAGGGATGCGGCTCAAAAAAGATAAGGTTATGAAATACATGAAATATGCCGCAAATCGCGGCAGTTTGGAAACTTTATGATTTGGCGGTTGCATACCGGAAAAAGGAACAAAGTGCAGTACCAATAAAATAGGAAGCAAACAATTTAAGCAGACAAAAAAGACACTTCATAATGTATTATCGAAATGTCTTTTTTTATTTCGGCTAAATTCGGTCTGACTTTTTGCTAATACTAATTCCGTTTAAAAAGCTTGAAACCGGCGCTTGAAAAACGCCGAAAATCACGGCGATTTTCAAGCTTGGATTCAACTTTTTAACTTGGAATTAGTATAAATCGAACGCGCTGTTTTGCGTAAAAAAACAACCGCGTACACTACTGCAAATACATGCATGGCAATCATGGCGAAATCGTGTCTTACGGGCATCGCGGGGATTATCAGCACAGAAAAAATAAACATCAAATCATATCCGAACAAATGTTGTCCGCTTTTTTTGTAATTGAGATAATCCTTGATTACAAGCAAAACGGTTCCTAAAAACCCCATAAACGCCCAAATAAATATAGGCAGCGCTGTATCGCTTCTAAAGAACCTGTCCCGATAATACCCGCTGCTTGCCGCGCCAATGAGAATGAAACCGAGCAGCGTTAAATTTTTAATGACAATTCCGCTGTATTGCTTTGCTGTTGACGCCGGAACAGTTTGTGACGCGGGTTCGTCACTTTTTCCGTGCGCCAATTCTTCAAGCGGGACATTGAATATTTCCGATAATTTAACCAGATTATTCATACTCGGCACAGATAGACCGTTTTCCCATTTTGTTACCGCCTGACGGCTGACCTCCATTTCTTCAGCCAGTTTTTCCTGCGATAAGCCGAATTGCTTTCTTAGTGTCTGTATTCTTTCAGCCAAGCTCATCTTGACCACCTCCAAGACAAAGTATAGCATTTAAACACGGCTATATTCCACCAACTATTCGGCAACTATCGGTTGCGGCAATTCGTTTTCATTAAAAATGTTACAGAGACTCCGGAGCAATTTAAATAAATCTCCGGTAATTGTTTTCGAAAACAATCTTGACAAATCTTGTATTCGCAGATAAGCTGATTGTATAAGCGAATGGTTGCAAGAAGTACGGTTTTTTGGGCGAAAACGCGTGAATATGAAAAATTCATACAGTAATAGGAGGCGGTTTAATGTATGCCATAAAGGCGGTATATGACGGATTTAGTTTTTTGCCTAAGCAGTCAGTACCTGTAAAAGGCAAATATGAAGTGATTATTACATTTATGTAACCGATAAGTGAAAATGTGACGGAAAATGTCCAATCATCAAAACTGCCTCGCTCAACCGCCGAAGGGATTTTAAAGGATAAAGTTTGGATGCCGGACGATTTTAACGCACCGCTTGAAGAGCTTAAGGAGTATATGGATTGGGGGAATAATTTATGGCTAATGATACCGCACTTATGAGAATGGTTATCCGGCAAATAACCAAACGCTACGGCTGGACTAATGAAGTCGCGATGGAGCGGTTTTATAATTCCGAAATATGTAATAAGCTATCCGACAGAAGGACGGGTTTGTTTACCTGTGCGCCGATAGAGATTGTGGACTTGTTTGCCGAAGAGTGCAGAATATTAAAAGCAAAACTCCCGTTCGAAATTTCAGACCTTACGCCGCTTGTGTCCTTAGCTCCGGTACCGGAACTGCCGGACGTTTTAACGAAACTTGACGGCACAAAGGTTACAACCGCAGCCGAATGGGAAGAACGCGACGAAGAAATACGCCGCATTTTGCAGTATTACATGTACGGCGTATGGCGCGGCGGCGAGGGCGAAATTCTTGATTATACGGTTAGCGGCAATAATATTGGCATAACCGTTAAAAGGGAAGGGCTTGAAGGCGCGGCGGAATTTACTTCTTCGGTATCTTTGCCGCAGGGAAACGCTCCGGCGGGCGGCTGGCCTGTAATTGTGGGAATTGGCGGCGTTGGGCAAACGGCCTACGCAAATTCGCGCGGGTACGCGGCCGTATCGTTTACGCCAACAGTTATAGCGGCGGATAATTTTTCGCGCACGGGCGAGTTCTATAATATTTATCCCTACGGCAGTACATGGGAACAGCAAACAGGTTCGCTTATGGCGTGGGCATGGGGCGCGGGCAAAATTCTTGACGCGCTTGAAGCGGGCGCGGGAAGCGAACTAAAAATTAGTACGGAAATAACAATGGTTACCGGCGTTTCGCGTTACGGAAAAGCGGCGGCTGTTGCGGGCGCGTTCGAGGAAAGGTTTTTGGTAACAATGCCCGTTTGCTCCGGTTACGGCGGGCTTACAATTGGGCGCTACACTTCAAATAACAAAACATACAATTTGGGTACGGACTTTTTAGCAAGCCCCAAAGCAAACAGCGTTGGAAATCATTCGGCGTGGCTAAGTTTCGGCGGTACCGAGCCCATAGGAAGCCTGCACGGTAACGGCGGCTGGTTTAACACAAATTTTCAGAGCATACCCTCATACGAACACTGCCCTTACGACCAGCACTTTTTGGCGGCGCTGGCGGCATCGAAGGGGCGGTATTTGTATATGGTAACGGGAATAAACTCCGATATGTGGAACAGCCCTCCGGGAATGCAATATTGCCACGATTCCGTCTTGCCGGTTTTCGAACTGCTTGGCACGCGGGATAATTTGGCGATTAATATGCACATTAACCTTCACGGAATAGAAATTGAGGACCTTATTAAATTATTTGCGTGGTTTGAGTACAAGCACTTTGGCAAAGAGCCGGATACTTCCTCTTACCCTGCGGATTTACAGGCATTTTTGGCAAACTTCACGCCTGGCGATTTAAAAACCACGGTTTTTAAATCCGAAGCCAACAGGGAAGTTTACAACGAGGGTAAACCGGCTAATTAACGGTTATCCTTGCAAAAACTTTTTCAATTTAAGAACCTCATCACGAAGAACAGCCGCGCGCTCAAACTGCAAATCCAGCGCGGCTTTTTTCATTTGAGTTTCAAGCTTGGCAATTTCGGCTTTAAGTTCCTTTTCGCTCATAGATTCCGCGTCTTTGGCCAAATCTTTTTTCGTTTTTTCCTCTTCCGGCGCTTGGGCGGTAATTATATCGAAAACCTTTTTAATAATTGTTTGCGGGGTAATTCCGTGCCGCTCGTTGTAAGCTTCCTGAATCTTGCGGCGGCGGTTTGTTTCGGTTATGGCTTTATTCATGGAATCCGTAATTTTATCCGCGTACATTACAACACGCCCGTCGCTGTTACGCGCCGCCCGCCCAACGGTTTGTATAAGTGAAGTTTCCGAACGCAAAAAACCTTCCTTATCTGCGTCGATAATTGCCACAAGCGATACCTCCGGAATGTCCAGCCCTTCGCGCAAAAGGTTAATGCCCACCAAAACGTCGAAAACGTCCATACGTAAATCCCTTATAATTTCAAGCCGTTCCAGCGTTTCAATGTCCGAATGCAGGTACCTAACGCGAATACCGACATCGCGCAGGTATACGCATAAATCCTCCGCCATTTTTTTGGTCAGCGTGGTTACAAGCACCTTTTGGTTTCTTTCAACAACTTTGTTAATTTCGCCTATAAGGTCGTCAATTTGGCCGGAAACGGGGCGGATATCAATAACAGGGTCCAATAACCCGGTTGGGCGCAGAATTTGTTCCGCCGTTTGCTCGCTGTGCGCTCCCTCGTATACCGAAGGAGTTGCCGATACAAACAGCATTTGGTTTATCTTTTTCTCAAACTCGTCAAATTTCAGCGGGCGGTTATCCATTGCGGACGGCAGGCGGAAGCCGAATTCCACAAGCGTTGTTTTGCGCGAGCGGTCTCCCTCGTACATTGCGCGTATCTGCGGTATGGACGCGTGCGATTCGTCCACAATCATAAGAAAATCCTTCGGGAAATAATCTATCAGCGTGTGCGGCGTACTGCCCTCCGGCCTTCCGGATAAGTGCCTGGAATAATTTTCGATGCCGGAACAGTAGCCAATTTCGCGGAGCATTTCAATATCGTAATTGGTGCGCTGCAAAAGACGCTGCGCCTCCAAAAGCTTGTCGTCCTCTTTAAGTATTGCAACGCGCCTGTCCAGTTCTTCCTCAATGCCTTTAATGGCAAGCTCCATTTTGTCGCGGTTTGTAACGTAGTGCGACGCCGGAAATATCGCAACATGAGCCAAGCTTGATAAAGATTCGCCGGTAAGAGCGCGTATTTCCGTTATCCGCTCCACCTCGTCGCCGTAAAATTCAACCCTGAAGGCGATATCGGACGAATAGGCCGGGAAAATTTCCACGGTATCGCCCCTAACGCGGAACGTGCCGCGCGTAAAGTTTAAATCGTTCCGGTCGTACTGCATTTCAATGAGTTTGCGCAGAACGTCGTCGCGTTCCTTTTGCATTCCGGGGCGCAGCGATACAACCATTTCGCGGTAATCTATAGGGTCGCCAAGGCCGTAAATGCACGAAACGCTGGCGATAATTACAACGTCATCCCGTTCGGATAACGCCGCCGTTGCCGAATGGCGCAGCTTATCTATTTCGTCGTTTATTGAAGAATCTTTTTCAATAAAAGTATCCGAGGAGGGCACATATGCCTCCGGCTGGTAATAATCATAATAAGAGACGAAGTATTCCACCGCGTTATTCGGGAAAAATTCCTTAAACTCGCTGTATAGCTGCGCCGCAAGGGTTTTGTTGTGCGCAACTACAAGCGTGGGTTTTTGCAATTCCTGAATTATATTTGCCATAGTAAAGGTTTTGCCGGAACCTGTAACACCCAAAAGGGTTTGAAACTTTTTACCGCCGCGAAAGCCGTCCGCCAAGGTTTTTATTGCCTCAGGCTGGTCCCCCGTGGGGGTAAAGGGCGATACTATTTTGAATTCACTCATTTTATGCCTCTTTTCCGTATTTGAAGTTGGTTTACGGTTTGCGTTTTTATAGCTCGTTCGTTTATTATACGCAAAATTGTTCGCCTTTACAATTACAGAAATTTTTTAATTTAAAAATAAAACCCCAAACCGCGCATGTCCTGCGTACACCAAAAATTTTGAGTGTACATAGTATGGATTAGGGATTATAAGTATCTCACCAAAAACATATCAAGGAGGTAAAAAAATGGCAGCATTTGAATTAAGTGATACCCGCTGTGATAAAGGATGCGCTGACGGCGTAGATTGCGTTTCAAGAAAACTGCGCGATGAATGCATCATAGCCCCGAAAATTTATGACTCTTGCCGAAACCAGGAGTGCCTTTCGCCGAAAGATTTAGGACCCGCAAGGGCGGCGGAGGATATGGATTGCGAAGGCTGCGGTGTGATATACGAAGGAGAAATTATTGAGCCGCCGGAAAACGCCGTTTCGGTATCGGTTGAGAAACTCAGGATAAAGAAAATAGAAATCTTAGAAAAAGCGCCCAACCCGTTTAAGAACGGATTTTGGGATGTAGACATAAGGTTTGGCTTTGAGTATTGCCTAACATTCAGGGATTCGTCGGGCTGTGTTAACGTAAAAGCCAAAGCGCGCAGCAGTTACAGCAAAACCGTAACCCTTTTCGGCTCTTCAGACGCGGAAACCGTATTTTCCACCGATTTAATGGTAGGGTGCCCGAAAGAGGACAGGACAATGGATTCGTCGCCGTTTATAATGGTGGACGCAAAGGCTGTTTCGTTATCTGCGGAACTTAAATATTCCCGCCGCAGAAGAATTGAGGGCGAGGAATTTTGCCCGCCGCATCCGAACGAAGTGCTAATTACAATAGGGCTCTTCTCCATTATTAAGCTATTCAGGCTTGTGGATTTATCCGTACAATCCTACGGGTTCTGCATCCCGCCGGAATGCGAGGAATTAAGCCCGATTAATCCGTGCGAGGTTTTCGAGAAATTGGATTTCCCGATGGATATGTTTGTTCCGCCGCAGAGGAAGGAGTTTTTCGAAGGCATCAGCGAAAATATTCCTCATGACAAAAGGGAATGTTAGTTTCGTGAGCGGTAAGCTGAATTTTAGAAAAGAAAAAAAGACCGGATATCCGTTAGGGGTATGCGGCCTTTTTAATTGCGCGGTTTGCTTTTAAGCGTGCGTCATTTTTTTAAGTACACGTTAATTTTTTTAGTACCGAAATTCTTGGCTTCGCTGTGGCTTTCGAAGTAAATATCAATACTTTCGCCGTGCAGGTTTGTAACCCACTGCGCTATTCTGTCCTGAATAACAAACTGCCCCAAGCCTTCCACATAAACCTCGCTTGCGTACGGTAAAGAACCGGATGACGCCGCGGAACGCCCGGCTATAAGCTGTGTTCCCGCGGCTCCGCGAACTATTCCGCCCGGACGGTTTAGAGCATAATTTCCGCAGCATATCTCACAGGCGCAGTACCCGGTAATTCTCCACTTGCCGAGCAGCACGCCGCCTTCCGGGATAGTATCGGGCAAAATAAATTTGGCGGTTTCAACCGGCTTTTCATCAGCCGTTTTTCCGGCATTTTCTGTTTGCGCGGGCAATTCTTCCGGCTGTTCATTGACAGGTTTGGCGGCATTTTCGCCCGCATCCTGCGATAAAACCGTAAATGAAATATCGTCGGTTTTGTATGGTTCCTGCGTTATGTATTCGAGAGTGTTTCCGCTTTGCCCGGCAAAAAGCGCTTCACCATTATACGCTAAATAATCCGTTTCGGATTCAGGCAAAAGAGTTATTTCCACCATACCGGCTTTTTCGGGTTCTTCCGTTTTATCCGCAGTTTTCACGGCTATAGCTTTTGCCGCCGCCATTTTATTCACTGCGTTTTCCATTTCGCTCAACCTTTTTGCCAGCGTTAACAGTGTGGGTATCAGAACAAGACAGCAGGTTATGCATACTGTTCCCGCAGCGTAGAATAAAAAGTTCGCCGGCTTTTTAACGTGTTTTTTGCTCCTCAAAATAAATCTCCCTCGCCAAGCAATTATAAAATTGCAAGTATTATAACCAAACTTCACTTCGATATAATATTACAAATTTTCCATAGATTCAACTAAAATATAGTTACCCGTTGGGCAGGAAACAGATAATGGTAACCGCAAAAAAAAGTTGAATAAAAAAAACGCATGAACTATAATGAACATCGTGCTTGTCTGCAAATTTGGCACAAATTTTGGAGGATAAACGATGTATAAAATAGGAGTGGATATAGGTTCCACAACAATAAAGCTTGCGGTTGCCAATGACGAAAATAAAATAATATTCAGCAGATACGAGAGGCATTTTTCAAATATATCCGAAACACTTACGAAAATGATGGAAGAGGCTAAAGGTAATATCGGAAATATAGAATTTTCGGCAATGATAACCGGCTCAGGCGGGCTTTCTCTGGCAAACTGGGTCGGTCTTGATTTTTTGCAGGAAGTTGTTGCGGTATCGCACGCAATAGAATTTTACGCGCCCGAAACTGATGTGGCAATAGAAATTGGCGGCGAGGACGCGAAAATAATTTACTTTAAGGGCGGCTTGGAGCAGCGCATGAACGGAATTTGCGCGGGCGGCACAGGCTCTTTTATAGACCAAATGGCGGCTCTGCTTCAAACCGACGCGGCGGGCTTAAACGAACTTGCCCAAAATTACAAGGTAATATACCCTATTGCCGCGCGTTGCGGCGTGTTTGCCAAAAGCGACATTCAGCCCTTAATGAACGAGGGCGCATCTAAAGAGGATTTGGCGGTTTCCGTATTTCAGGCGGTTGTAAGCCAAACAATATCGGGGCTTGCGTGCGGAAAACCCATACGCGGGAAGGTTGCTTTTTTGGGCGGCCCGCTTCACTTTTTGCCGGAACTTAAAAGGCGTTTTGCGGACGTTTTAAAACTTTCCGAAAACGACGTTATTCAGCCGGAAAATTCTCATCTTTTCGCCGCTGCGGGCGCGGCGCTTTCCGCAAACTCTCAGAAAATTTTCGATTTCGACACGATAATAAATAACTTAAAAAGCAATAAAACGGTGGATTTTGAAATTGCCAGAATGTCGCCTCTTTTTGCGAGCGATGAGGAGTATGCCGAATTTAAAAACCGCCACAATAAAAATGTGGTTGCCAAAAGGGATTTGGCAAGCTACGAAGGCGACGCGTTTTTGGGGATAGACGCCGGTTCCACCACAACAAAACTTGCGCTGATATCCAAATTCGGCGAACTTTTGTATTCGTTTTATTCGGGAAACGAAGGAAACCCGCTTAAAATGGTAATGAAAGAAATGATTCACCTTTATGAAATTTTGCCCGCTTCGGTAAAAATTAAAAAGGCATGTGTTACCGGTTACGGCGAGGGCTTGGTAAAGGACGCAATAATGGCGGATATGGGCGAAATTGAAACCGTGGCGCATTACAAGGCGGCAGCGTTTTTCCAGCCTAATGTGGATTTTATACTGGATATTGGCGGGCAGGATATGAAGTGCCTGCGCATACATAACGGCGTTATTGATAACGTTTTGCTAAACGAGGCGTGTTCCGCCGGGTGCGGGTCTTTTATTGAAACGTTTGCCAAGTCCTTGGGTTTTAACGCGCCGGATTTTGCGCAGATTGCGCTTTTTGCGAAAAACCCGATAGATTTGGGCTCAAGGTGTACGGTTTTTATGAACTCCCGCGTTAAGCAGGCGCAAAAAGAAGGCGCGGAAGTTGCCGATATTTCCGCCGGGCTTGCCTATTCGGTAATTAAAAACGCTCTGCAAAAGGTTATAAAAATTACCGACCCTACTATGATGGGTAACCACATAGTTGTTCAGGGCGGCACATTCCACAACGAGGCGGTTTTAAGAAGTTTTGAAAAAATAAGCGAACGCGAAGCGATACGCCCGGATATTGCGGGGATAATGGGCGCGTTCGGCGCGGCGATAATTGCGAGGGCAAGCTATGAGCAAGGCAGCGAAACAACGCTTCTAAGCAAAGAAGAAATTGAAAACCTTAAAGTTACAACCACGATGACACGCTGCAAAGCTTGCCTGAATAACTGCCTGCTTACTATAAATTCCTTCGGAGAAGGGCGTAAATTTATTTCCGGCAACCGCTGCGAACGCGGGCTTGGCAAGGAAAAAGCGGCGGTAAATATCCCAAACCTTTTCGATTATAAGTTGGAGAGGCTCTTCGGTTATACTCCCCTGCCGGAAGCTTATGCCGTAAGGGGAACGGTGGGCATTCCGCGCGTGCTTAATATGTATGAAAACTATCCGTTATGGTTCACTTTTTTTACCGAGCTTAAATTCCGCGTAATTTTATCGCCCCAGTCCACAAGGCGGGTGTACGAGCGCGGCATGGAATCCATCCCTTCCGAATCCGCGTGTTACCCGGCAAAACTTGCCCACGGGCATGTTAACGAATTAATTAGGCGCGGTGTAAAATTTATTTTTTACCCGTCGGTGGCATACGAAAAAAAGGAAATAAAAGCGGCGGATCACAGCTTTAACTGCCCCATTGTAACAAGTTATCCGGAAAACATAAAAAATAATATGGAGGAACTTGCCGAAAACGAAATAGATTTCCGCAATCCGTTTTTAAACCTTAACAACAAAAAATCTCTGATAAAAAGGCTTGCGGCGGAATTTCCCGAAATCCCCAAAGAAGAAATATATAACGCGGTTATAAAAGCTCTTGCCGAGCAAGCCGCCTTTAGGGCGGATATGCAAAAAAAAGGTGAGGAAACTCTTGAATACTTGAAGGAAAAAAGTATGACGGGTTTTGTTTTGGCGGGAAGGCCATACCATGCAGACCCGGAAATTAACCACGGCTTGCCGGAGCTTGTAAACAGCTACGGTATCGCGGTTTTAACGGAGGATTCCGTTTCGCACTTAAAAGATGTTGAACGCCCGTTAGTGGTTAGGGACCAGTGGGCTTACCATTCGCGCCTGTACGCGGCGGCAACTCTTGTAAAAGAAAGCGAAAACTTGGAGCTTATTCAGCTTAACTCATTTGGCTGCGGGCTGGACGCGGTAACAACCGACGAGGTTCACTCCATTTTGGAAAGCGCGGGCAAAATTTACACCTGCATAAAAATAGATGAAGTTAACAATTTAGGTTCGGCGCGTATCCGCGTAAGGTCGCTTATTGCGGCGCTTGGCGAGCGTAAAATACAAAACGCAAAGTTTGAAATTACGCCGCATAAGTTAAACCGCGTGCTTTTTACAAAAAAAATGCGTTCCACCCATACAATTTTAAGCCCGCAAATGTCACCAATTCATTTTGAGCTTTTGCGGGAGGCGTTCGTTTCCTGCGGCTATAACTTGGAGGTTATGCCGCCTATGGACAGGGCGGCTATTGATATCGGACTGCGCTACGTAAATAACGACGCGTGCTACCCGGCTCTTATTGTGGTTGGGCAAATTATGAGCGCTCTTAAATCCGGTAAGTACGACATAAACAATGTTTCGGTTTTTATAACCCAAACCGGCGGAGGTTGCCGCGCTTCCAATTATATAGGTTTTATTCGCAAAGCTCTTAAAAAAGCAAATTTGGCGCATATTCCGGTGGTATCGCTTAACGCGTCCGGGCTTGAAAAAAACCCCGGCCTTGAATACACGCCCAAATTATTAAACCGCTGTATGTTAGCTCTTGTTTACGGGGATTTGTTTATGAGGGTGTTATACAAGGTTAGGCCGTACGAAACGGTAAAAGGCTCCGCAGACGCGCTTTACAGAAAGTGGAACGAAGTGTGCAAAAGGGATGTAGCGTACGGCAGCAAAAGGGAATTTAAGAAAAATATCTATAAAATTGTGAACGATTTCGACAACTTGGAAATTACATACCAAGACAAGCCAAAGGTGGGCGTAGTAGGGGAGATTTTGGTTAAATTCCACCCCACGGCAAATAACGCGATAGTTACGCAGCTTGAAAGCGAAGGATGCGAGGCTGTTGTGCCCGATTTAACGGATTTTCTCTTATACAGCCTTTATAACGTTACCTTTCAGGAGAAATTTTTCGGCGGGAAAAAGCTTGCCAAGGTTATTACCGAATTTTCTATAAAAATTATGGAGACATACCGGAAGGATTTAAAAAACGCGCTTAAACGAAGCGCAAGGTTTACTCCGCCCGTGGATGTTTCGCGGTTGGGGGAACTTGCGGAGCCTATTGTTTCGCTGGGCAACCAAACCGGCGAGGGCTGGTTTTTAACCGCCGAAATAATTGAGCTTATCCATTCCGGAGTAAATAATGTGGTGTGTACCCAGCCTTTCGCGTGCCTGCCAAACCACGTAACCGGCAAGGGTATTATAAAGGAAGTAAAACGAAGGTATCCGCTATCTAACATTGTGGCGGT
Source organism: Clostridiales bacterium (assembly GCA_031271295.1). Taxonomy (GTDB): domain Bacteria; phylum Bacillota; class Clostridia; order Lachnospirales; family WQUN01; genus JAISVZ01. The sequence continues at coordinate 15,608 of JAISVZ010000189.1, forward strand.
GGATTACGACCCCGGCGCGAGCGAGGTTAACCAGCTTAACCGCATTAAGCTTATGATTGAAACGGCAAGGCGCAATATGAGCGCGGCAACGCAAACGGCGAAAGACGCGCAAACGGCGGAGAGTATTGCGTTAAACCGGTCATTTACCCGTTCCGTTAGCTTCGACGGCTTGGAATAATAAGGCATAATCCTAATTCGATTCAATATTTGTTTCCCTTAGCAAATAAACCGGGCGTTTTTTGGATTCCAAATATGTTTTCGCCAAGTACTGCCCTATAATTCCAAGGCACAAAAGCTGAATACTGCTTACAAAAAGTATTATACAAACCAGAGCAGGCCAGCCCGCCACAGGGTCGCCCCATATTGATGTTCGAATTATTATAAAAATAATGCTGATAACCGCTATCAAAAAAAATAATACGCCTATTACCGACGCAAAAGCAAGCGGCACTGTGGAAAACGCGGTTATGCCGTCTATCGAATACAGAAAGAGTTTCCAGAACGACCATTTGGTCTGCCCGGCAACTCTTTCAACATTTTCGTAAGAAATCCACTTTGTTTTATACCCAACCCAGCCGAATAAACCCTTCGAAAACCGGTTGTATTCGTTCATGCTGACTATAGAATTAACCACATCCCTTTTCATCAGCCTAAAATCCCTTGCGCCGTTAACTATTTCTATGTTCGATAATTTGTTAATCAATCTGTAAAAAAGGTTGGCAAAAAACGAGCGAATAGGCGGCTCGCCTGCCCTTGTTGTGCGCCTTGCGGCAATGCAGTCGTAATCTTCGGTTTTAATGGATTCAAGCATTTGCTCTATAAGTTCTGGCGGGTCTTGCAAATCCGCGTCGAGAAGTGCCGTATAATCCCCCCCGCAGTGGCTAAGCCCGGCGTAAATCGCCGCCTCCTTGCCAAAATTGCGGGAAAAGGATAAATACTTAACTCTTGAATCCGACGCAGCGTATTGTTTAATAATTTTTAGCGTTAAATCCTTCGAGCCGTCGTCTACAAAGATTAGTTCAAAATTATAACCGCTTAGTTTTGAGGTTAGCTTATTAATTTCCGCATATAAGAAGGATAACGACTCCTGCTCGTTATAGCAGGGTATTAGCAAAGATACTGTTTCCATACAAACCCCCTTATTTAAAGCTTGAACCGAAAAAACATAACCTACTTTTAAAGCTTCAATAACCCAAGCTAATATTTGAGCCCGCTAACTAAAGCCCCATTATGGAAGTTAGATACCAAAAAATAATATCCTCGCCGTAATATAGGCATATTACCATTGCCGCAGACAGCGCCGGCGCAAACGGCACAATTTCACCTATGGGTAACTTTTTCTTTATAGGTGTCATAACGAGCAAAATTACAATCATTGTAATAATGGCCGCCACAAATAACGACAGCAAAATATTCTGCCAGCCTAAAACAAGGCCGCAAGCCGCCATAAGTTTTATGTCTCCCCCGCCTACGCCTTCTTTTTTAAGAAACTTTTCAGACAGGTAAGCGAGCAGATACAATATGCCGCCGCCAACCGCAAAACCAATGAGCTTTTCGTACCAAACAATAAGATCGTTTTGAGTAAAAAACGCGGGAATTGAAAGTACTATTATGGATATAACAAGCTCGTTGGGAATAATTAAATGTTCGAAATCTATAATAAATATAGCAAGTAAAACCGTTGAAAAAAGTGCCGCAATAACAATGTTCGCGATGTCAATAGCGGTGTAAGATGGCAGTAAAATTAATGGAAGTACCCACAAAACGGCGGTAATTATTTCAACAATGGGGTATCTTACTGATATTTTTTCCTTACATTCGCTGCATTTACCGCGCAAAAATATGTAGCTGAAAACAGGGATGTTTTCATAAGCTTTAATTTTATGGCCGCATTTAGGGCAGAAGGAACGAGGCTTTATAATGCTTTGTTCCCTTGGAAGCCTGTATATAATAACATTTAAAAAGCTCCCCACACAAAGACCCGCAACAGCTAAAATAATTAAGAAAAAAATATCTATGTAATACATTTCACCACTCCCGCTTAATTTGTAGTCATATAACGCTTAAATACCTCAACATCAAACGCGTTTTCCATTCCCTGACGGTAGGATAGTAAGTTTCGTTTTACAAGGCTTGCAATATAATAATCCATAGGTATCATATCCTGTTTAATTCCCGTCTGCATTACCGTGTTAATTTGGTATGTTTTGCCCTCGCGAATTATGTTGCGGATAGCGTCGTTCGCTACCATTAATTCTATTGCCGCAATTCGCTGGCTGCCGTCTGCGGTGCGAATAAGACGCTGCGCTAAAACGCCCTCTATAACCGAGGCAAGCTGTGTGCGTATTTGCTGCTGCTGGTGCGGCGGGAAAACGTCAATAACGCGGTCTATAGTTTGGGCTGCGGAGGATGTATGCAGTGTGGACATTACAAAATGCCCCGTTTCGGAGGCGGTTATGGCGGTTGAAATGGTTTCAAAATCCCTCATTTCACCAACCAAAATAACGTCCGGGTCCTCACGCAGGGCGGCGCGCAACGCGTTTGAAAAACTCAGCGTATCGTCGTTTACCTCGCGCTGGTTTACCATAGCCTCGCCGTGCTGGTGAACATACTCAATCGGGTCCTCAATTGTTATCATATGGCAGTTCTTGTTTTCATTTATATAGCGCATCATTGCTGCAAGTGTTGTGGATTTGCCGGAACCTGTAGGCCCGGTAACTAAAAACAGCCCGCTTTTTTTAAGTGAAATATCCTTTAAAATATCCGGTAAACCAAGTTCCTCAAGCGTAGGTATCTTAGGGCGTATTACACGGATTGCCGCCGCGTAGCTTTTTCTTTGTTTGTAAATATTTACTCTGTATCGCGCAACGCCGGGAATGGCGTAGGAAAAGTCCGCTTCGCCTTTTTCCTCTAAAATGCCGCGCATAATATCGGGCATAATAACCCTGGAGTACTCCATAGTATCTTTCATTGTAAGCTTTTTGTCTGAAATTTTAACAAGCTCGCCCCGTATACGGTAAAGCGGGGGAAGCCCTACGGTTAAATGAATATCCGAGGCGTCTTTGCGCATGGCAATTGTAAGCATATCCACAATCGAATTGTGATAATAGTTAGAATCGGCGCCGGAATCGGAAAAGTTGGTAAAACCCGTGCCGAAACTTGTGGCGGAACTTAAAGTTCCGGAAGATACGGGATCCCCGGCAACTTTTAAACGCGTTTCCAATCCATCCTTTTCCGGATTGCTCGTAACCTCCGGTTCGGCTGTGTTAACCGTTTCTGTTTTTGCGTTTTGCTGCGGTTCGACCGGAAGAACTGTATCTGTTTTTGCGCTTTGTTGCGGTTCGGCCGGAAGAACTGTTTCTGTTTTTGCGCTTTGCTGCGGTTCGGCGGATTTAACATAATCCGTTTTATCCGAAGTACGAGATGAGCCGGGCAGTTCCGGAAATTTAATATCTTTAAATAAACCCATAAGATTCCTCCTTTGTTTAATCAGTCTAATGAATAGGTTACTTTAAGAAGTTCGGATGTTGTGGTTGTGCCGTTAAAAACCAAAAGCGCGGCGCTCTCACGAAGGGAAATTGTTCCAAGGCGCGTGGCGATTTGGCGTATTTGTTCAACTGTCGCTCTTTTTTCAATTAAGTCTTTAATTTCCTTTGAAATAGGAAGAACCTCGTGTATTGCGGTACGCCCGGAGTAACCGGTGTGGTTGCACGCGGGGCAACCCGCTCCTTTGTAAAGCGGCCTTGGTTCCTTTAGTTTTAACATCATCATTTCGCCGTGGTCAGGCATGTATTCTTTTTTGCATCTTGTGCAAATTTTGCGCACAAGCCTTTGCGCTATAATACCCACAACGGAGGTTGAAACTAAATACGGCTGTATCCCCATATCCACAAGGCGCGAAATGGAAGACGGCGCGTCGTTGGTATGTATTGTGCTTAAAACAAGATGCCCTGTTATAGCGGCTCGCATAGCTATTTCGGCGGTTTCGCCGTCCCTAATTTCACCAATCATAATGATGTCCGGGTCCTGCCTTAAAATTGAACGCAAGCCGTTGGCAAAGGTAAGCCCGGCTTTTGCGTTAACCTGCACCTGGTTTATACCCGCAAGTTTGTACTCAACAGGGTCCTCAACGGTAATAATATTTGTGTCTATAGAGTTAAGTTCGGTTAAAACGGTGTAAAGTGTTGTGGATTTACCGGAACCTGTGGGGCCGGAAACTAAAATAATACCGTTGGGGCTTTTTATTATGCTTTCAAACAATTTGTTGTTTTGTTCGGTAAAACCAATTTTATCCCGGCTGTATGTAACGTTTTTGCCAAGCCCCAAAACACGGATAACAGTTTTTTCGCCGTAAACCGTGGGCAGAATGGAAATACGCAAATCCACACTTCGCCCGTCTATTATTGTTTCAATACGCCCGTCCTGCGGGATTCGTTTTTCGGCAATATCAAGCGCACTCATAATTTTTATACGGGTTGTAAGAGGGCCGTGCGCGGTTTTAGGCGAACGCATAACCTCTTGAAGCGCGCCGTCCACCCTGAAACGCACGCGGATATCCTTATCCATAGGTTCAATATGGATATCGCTTGCGCCGGTTTTAACCGCGTGCGAAATTATTGAGTTAATAAGCTTTACAATAGGCGCGTTCGAAACCTCGCCCTCCGATAATTGGGCAAGTTCGTCTGCGGAAAGTTCGGCGTATTCCGCCTGAAGAGCTTCCACCGCGCGTTCGGCGCTTTCCCCGCCGTAAAAGCGGTCGATAGCGTTAATAATGTCGTCTTTTATAGACATTACCTGGCGTATTTCATAGCTTGTTACGCGCTTAATATCGTCTAAGGCGTAATAATCAAGAGGGTCAGCCATTGTAACGGTTAAAATATTGCCTTCCCGCATAATGGGGATAAGGCTGTACTTTCTTGCAAGCTGCTCGTTAATGCAGGCAACCGCTTCCTTGTCGATATTTATTTCGGTTATATCAACAAGGGGAATGCGATACTGAAATTCGAGAGCCTTTTTGATTTGAAGCTCCGTTGTATGACCGAGTTCAACCAAAATTTCACCAAGATACTTGTTTGTTTTACTCGTTTGCTTATGCTTGAGCGCTTCATCGAGTTGCTCTTTTGTTATTACATCGTTTGTAATGAGAAGCTCCCCAAGAGGCATGTTAGAACGGATAGCCAAGATATCACCTCATATCTCTGTAATCATCAGATATTTTTAGCAAAATATCAAACATTTCTTTCGCGTACATTAAATCCAAACCGGAAAGAAAAACTGACATATATTCATCGTTTATGCCCTCAACCATAAAATCCTTTGCCGAGTGCGAAACGGAAAGCGCAGATAAGTTTGTTAAAGCAAGAGACGTAATGTGGTTACGGCAGTATATGAAAAAATTATCACCCGTTAAATCGTCGGCAATGTTAAAACTGCCGAAAAGCAACATAAAAATCCCCGTTGTTTCGTTATAAAAAACATCTTGCATATATGGGGCATAAACAGACAAAAATTTGTATTTTTTACTACCCGCATTTAAAACCAAACGCATACGGTTAATTTTATGCCAGTCCGTAATTTTTAGCGACATTATTACCGGGTATGTATCCCAAAAAGCGGTTTCGCCGGGAAAACCTATTTTTTCTATTACAGTTTGGCTGACATCTTGGGAAAATTCCTCAACGTGCAAGGAGTTAAGGTAGTTTAAAAGTACCGAAACAGGAATAGGAAAATCCCTAAAAAGCTTATAAAGTAAATCGAAGTTTTTTATCATTAAAGCGGGCGGGCTTTTTATGAAAAAGTAAGTTAGCAAATCCCTCCAATAGGGGGTTCCCGCAATTATGTCGTATTTTTTTATAAGGCTATCTAAACTTTCAAAACCGGAAAGCGCAATTTCCGCCGGGGTTTTTATCGTATCATTAAGGAAGCCGGCAAGGAAAATAATCTGCCCCTGATTTTCTTTAAATTCGTACCTTGTGTGGTACCTTTGTATTTCGGTTAAAAGCTCCAATATGTATTCGTTACTGTGATGGTACTGGAAAAACGCCCACAAAAGCCCTAAAATACGCGTTGAAATACGCGCTAAAAGCGCGTCAACAACAGCTCTTGACGGTCGGTATACAAGGCAAAAAATCAAATCTTCTAATTGCGGGCCGGTAAGAAGGGCGTAGTTATAATTACCCTCATCAAGCAGCTCACCGGTTTTTATAACATCATGCGCATTTTTAAAAAGAGGAAATTCGCCCTGAATATAAAAAGCTTCCGGTAACTTATCTATAACCTTCGGAAAAAAGGAAGGAGAATAACTGTGCGACATACAATCCCCCCGAAATCAGTTTGGGCTATTGCCATTTCTTGTTTATTTGGGCACTATGATCTTTGCTGCGCCGAAAGTGCCTGAGGCAAAGCGTCCACCGCTTCTCTGATAGCCTCTATCGTACTTGTCATTCGGTTGGTAAATTCCGCAACGCCCTTATCAAACTCTTCGAAGGTTACAAAAATTCCTTCCTTCATTTTGTCGTTAAAAATTGAGACGGAATCCTTAAGGCTTTCGGAAAGCTTGGAAATGTCGATGTTAATTTCGTGCGCGTAAAGCCCCATGTCGCGGGTTTGCTCAACAAATGAGTGCACCAAATCCTTGGAGTTTGTTTCGTAGCGGTCTGCGGATTCGGATATCGATGTGTTAAACCTTTCAATAATAGCCGTAATATCTTCCGAAAGGCGGTTAAGCGCGTTTGTAACCGTAAAATCCATATCCGTCATTATGTGGTTTGTGTTTTCGTTAATGCCCGCAAAATACGCGTCGTATTCCTTAACCAACCTTTCCGTGCGTTCGGTTAAGCTTTGTATGTACGCTTCGTTTTCCTTATAAGCGCTTTGTATGCTTGTTGCAACGTCGGTTCCTATGCCTTGCATAGCTTCGCGCATTTCGAAGGAAATTCCGTTAATCATTTCGGCGGCAACCTTGGATGCTTTTTCAAACTGCTCGGAGCCCGCCTCGTCTATTTTTATAACCGATTTTGCCAAAGCCTCGGCGGTTTGAGAGTTGTTTTCCATAACGAGTTGAACATCCTTGGATATTTGCAGAGTGTATTTTGCCCAAACATCTTCCACGTTTTGAGCCATTTTTTCCGTTAACTTGGAAACCTCCGCAGATACTCCGCCTATAATTTCAGAAGCGCGGCGGGCGGATTCCTGAATTTGCTCATCGCCGATATTGTTGAGTTTAAGTACGGACTGCGAAAGCATATCCGCCATATCCATGTTGGATTGAATAATAATATCCATATTATTTTTCATTCCGGTTATATACTTGTTGTAAAAAGCTTCCAATGATTTCGCGGTGTTTTCGGAAAGGTTCCTTGTTTGGGATATATCTTCATTAAGGCTTTCGGTAAATTCCGCCATATTTTTTGAGAAACCCTCAAGCTTTACACCTACCTCAGCGGAAAGTTTCTCGCTTCGGCTGCCGATTTCCGAAACAACCTGTGTGTTTTGCTGCGCCGCTTCTATAAAAGAACTTACGGAAACCGACATTTTTTCCGCGCTCGCGGAAGATTCCTTTAGAAAGGAAAGAACCTCGTTGTTTAAATCTGAAACTTTAAAAACCGCCTGGTACGCCTGTTCGCAAGCCTCTAAGTTTTGGCGCATAACATCGTTTGCGTTATTTATCATACCTGAGTAAGATTCCCCCGCGCCGGACATTTGCTCCGCAACCCGTTCAATACGCTTCGAAAGTTTCTCCAAAGAATTGCCGGTTTCGGCGGATAGCTTTTCAAAAAAGGCTTTTGGCATTTCGTTTAGCGTTTCGCCGTAATTTTCAATTATTTTTTCCAAATTAGCGGAAACTTCCCGGTTAAGCTCGCTTATGGCAGGGCCAATGTACTGTTTAACGCTCTGGCTGAAAATATCGGTAATGCCCGGCGCTATTTTATCCAGCAAAAAAGAATCAATTTTTTGCGTTAAAATGTTTATGGCGTTATTGTAAGATTCCGAAGCTTCCTTATTGGAGCGCAGAATTAATGCGGTGTTGTTTGGAGAATCCGAGGGGAGAAAGCAAGAATCCAGTGAATTGACGAATAAATAAAACACTGCGCGCATACGCTCAACCCTTGCACGGTATGTAAGGCAAACATAGGAGAGCGCACAAAGGCAAATGAACACGGATACCAAACCGGCGGCTATGCCAAAGCCCGAAAACTCCCCGTTTTGCGCAAAAAGCGAAACGGCTGCGGGAGACGCAAAGGAAAATACCGAAAAGAGTGAAATTAAAAGAGAAACCTGGAAAAAGGAATTTTTGATGTTAAACTCCGCAATAAAAGCATCGAAGGAGAAGAATTTGCCGGCGGGAGGCGCCGCAAGCCTTTGGTAAACCATAACAGCAACGTTATAAAAACGCTTCCATGAGTTCATAAGTGTAAGGCCGGATACGGAATTTAATTCTTCCGTTGCGATTTTATTTACGGCAATTAAATTATCCATATTGCTTGGCGGCAGCGAGGATAGGCTCTGCGTAACCTCGTTTAGAATATTCTGTGTTTTTTTAAAATTAATTACCGGGAGAAAACGGACGGTTAAAATAACGGAGAAAACAGCGCCTACGGCGGCTAAAACAACAATAGCTGTAAGTACAGGTATACTAATCATATATCCACCCATTTCTATGTTTTGTGCAAATTGTTTTAAAACGCTGTGAAGATTTTGTGCAACAATTTTTGTAAAATAGTTGTAAAATAATTTCAAATAGTGATTGACGAACTTTAAGCTTTATGATAATATGAGTATAGCAAAGGCAAATTATATTTGCAACAAAAATTTTTAATTGAGGGAGGAAATGTAATGAGCAAGTTGAGCAACAAAAAGGGCTTTACTCTTGTAGAGCTCGTAGTGGTAATTGTTATCATGGGCATCCTCGTTATGTTGGTTGTACCGAGGGTTTCGGCTTTTAGAGAAGCCGCTCAGAAAGGTACCTGCATAGGTAATATGCGTACAATTCAGTCCACGGCTGGTATGTATTTTATGGCCAACCCCGATAAGTTGTTGTCAGGAACCGGCGCTGCAGCTCTGAGCGATTTTATGGGTTCCGGAACCGATAAATACGGGGCTTTGCCTAAGTGCCCGAAATTTGGATACGGATATACGGATGAGTCCGGTAAGGGTACATGGGACGATGTAAAATGCCCGGGTGGCGATGCGTCCGCAGGTGGTCATGGCAAATTGTCAGAAGTAATTGATTCTGCATCGGCGTAAAAAGGAAGATAAGTTTTTCAGTATTTTATCTTGCCAATATGTTAAACACATAAAAAGCAATAAAAAAGCACCCTGTGGGTGCTTTTTTATTGCTTTTTATTTAAAACAACACACACTTCACTCCTGTTATGAAAAAGCCTCCGAGCTCCTTTCACATCGTACTTCCCAGCTAAAATTTCAACCGCTTTATAAGCCGTTTTCTGCTGGTTTTTTTCGGGCAGTTTAAACGTTGTAATAATAATTCCTTTGCCGCTTAAAAATTTTTCCGCCTCAAATAAAATATCTATTGCTTCATTATAATCAATCTTCATATCGTTTGTAATTACATCAAATTTACATTCGCGTTCGCTTATGTTTCTGAAAAACTGCTGCGCGGTAGCTTTAACATGAGTTACCTTTCCCGCCAAAGCTTCGGATAAAATTGCGGGGTCTACAGATGTTACCTTAAGCCCGGCATTAATTAGTATTTTACTCCAGCCGCCGGGGGCGGCGCCCAAATCCAGAGCGGAACTTTCCTTTTTAAAGGATACTCCAAAAACCTCCATTGCTTCCGTCAGCTTAAATTCCGCGCGGGAAATAAACGGTTCAGTTTTGGAATACATAGGAGCTCCGCCCGACCATTTGCTCATATTAAATTCCGGCGAGGATAACCCGGCGTAAATGTCCGTATCCGTTATTATGACGGAAATTATTTGCTGCGGGTTTTTTACGTCTAAAATATTTCCGGAATTTTCTAAGAATTCTGATATATCGTTATTAACTAAAAGGGGAGTTAGCAGCGCACTATTTCTGCAAAAAATTCTTGTTTGAACGGAGAAGGGCAAAGATGTTAACCTTTCGAAAACCGGCGAAAAGGACGTATTGAAATTAAAACCGGAATGTCCGTTTAACGGCGGGCTTAAAAGCTGCGGCGAATTTTCCGCGTAGTCCGGTAATTTAAGCACCAAGTCCACAGGCATAATATGCCGTATAAAAATTGGAGGCTTAATTTGAGCGGATTTAAAAAAAGTGTCAATATTGACATCATAAAGGCAAACTCCGTGAGAAATTCTTTTAATAAATTTTGCGGAAGGATTTATTTTATATATCTCGTTTGCGGCAATTTGTTCGGATTCGGGAGCGCTGCTTACTATAATCATTTTCTATCCTCCAAAAAAAGCCGCGCTTATACTGATTCTGTTTAAAAAGTTTGAAACCGGTGCCCCAAAAACGCCGAAAATCACGGCAATTTGGGGGGCTTGGCTTCAACCTTTTAAATTGGAATTAGTATTAGGCGGCTTTAATCTTCAAAACTTATAAAATTCTTGAGTATCAGTTCCTGTGTTTTATTCTGTCCATAACGTGCATTTTTATTGTGTCTTGTTTTTTCGTTTCAAACATTTCGTCTATTTGCTGGTTAACGGCTATTACGCATGTATCGCAGTAACGCCCTTTTAATATAGGCGCTCCGCATTTTTCGCATCTTATCTCCCCATGCATCCCCTTAGATATTTCAAGCCGTCCCTCTTTTACGTACCTGAGAAGCTTTTTTGCGCTTACGCCCGTTTCTTGCGAAACTTTGGCCAAGTTGCTTTCCGGGTTGTTCTTTACATAATCCACAACAGAATCAAATACCAGTTCTTCTTCCTTTTCGCAATCCGGGCAAATCGGAGAACTTATGTAGTTAAATACCCTCTTGCATTTCGGGCAGTTTCGCATTTCCATCATAAACACCCTTTCTGTCATTCCTTCCCAATGATATAAAGTTTACAAGTGCTTTGTTTTTTAAAATAACAAACCTAAACAGAGGATAACCCACTACCGTTACAACCGCTATTTGCCCCAAAAAAACGTATCCGGCGGTAAGAACAAAAGGCGCCTCGGTGTAATACGCAATAACCCCGGCAACAGGTATATTAAACACAGCCGGGCAAAGCGACGCCAAAAAAAGCGATTTTGTTTTTGTTACAGCCAAAACTGAAAGCCCGGTACAAAAAGTTCCTATTAAAACATCGGCAAGCCCGAACGACGACGGCAAAAGCAGGTTTGAAAAGAAGCATCCTATCGTTACGCCTATTGCGTAAGCCGGATGAAAAAACGCCATAAGGTTTAAAATTTCCGCCATCCTAAACTGAATCATACCAAAACTTATCGGTGCCAAAAAACTTGTAACGGCAAAATAAACCGCCGCCGTAAGCCCTCCCAAAGCAACTGCCTTAACATCAACATTTTTTTTAGTTTTCATTTAAATTCTCCTTGTTTTTTAATTCCGGATGGTTTGCAAGGTAACATCCGAATAATATTAAATTTCTAAAGGAAGCCCTACTTTCTTGCTAACCTTTTTGAGCGTCCTTTCCGCAAGTTCGTTTGCGCGTGCGGCGTTATTTTTAATAACGCTGTCTATATACGCCTTATCCTTCGTTAATTCTTCGTAGCGCCTTCTAACCGGTTCCAATTCCGCCGCAACGCATTCCCCAACAGCGGTTTTAAACGCGCCGTACCCGGAATTTTCAAATTCCTTCTCCGTTTCCGGTACGGTTTTTTTAGTAACCGCGCAGTAAATGTTAATAAGGTTGGCGATACCCGGCTTTTCGGGAGCAAAACGCACCTGATTTTCGGAATCGGTAACGGCTTTTTTAATTTTGGAAATAACCGCCTTAGGTTCGTCCAGTAAATAGATAAGGTCGTTTTCCGTTCCCGCGTCCGATTTGGACATCTTTTTTTCCGGTTCTTGAAGGCTCATTATCCGTGCGCCGGCTTTACCGATATACGCTTCGGGAACGGTAAAGGTATCACCGTAAATATTGTTGAAGCGAACGGCGATATCGCGGCAAATTTCAAGATGCTGTTTCTGGTCGTCCCCAACCGGAACAAGGCCTGCCTGATAAAGCAAAATATCCGCCGCCATGAGCACGGGATAGGTAAAAAGCCCCGCATTGATATTCTCAGCGTGCTTACTGGATTTTTCTTTAAATTGTGTCATACGGTTAAGTTCGCCCATATAGGTATAACAGTTTAAAATCCACGCAAGTTGAGCGTGACCCGGCACATGGGATTGATAGTATACAATATTTTTCTCTGCGTCAAGCCCTGCGGCGATGTAGAGTGTTAGCAAATTTCTGGCGTTTTGCCGAAGTTCCGCCGAGTTTTGCCGCACCGTGAGTGAATGCAAATCCACAATGCAGTAAATGCAGTTATACTCGTCCTGCAAAGACGCCCAGTTTTTTATTGCTCCTAAATAATTACCCAAATGCGGTTTGCCGGATGGCTGCATACCGGAAAAAATTGTTTGCTTTGTCAATATAATTACACGTCCTTCGTTTTTTGCGCAACTTTTTAATTTTGCGCCTTGTGTATGTATTGTGGCATTGCGCCGAAATTTTGTCAATAACTTTATTAGCGTCATGGGAAAATCGGTAAGCAGTAGTAAATTCCCAAAGCAAATGCCACTTTCGCGCCACTGTTGCATTTACTTTGGGAATTTACGGTTGGTAAGTAGTATGAAAATTGCAAGTTTAATTGCTCGCCCAAATAATGCCAGTTACGAAAAAATCAATAGCAAGGTCAAGAGAAGGGTGGAGATTTTCCCGGTGAATTTTCCGGGAAAATACTACCCGACCTTGACCTTGCGGAAATAGGATAAAGATAATGGAAGGTGGCTTTTCGGCGCTCTTTCCGAAAAGCCCCTTTAACACTCTCTTTTTCTACACCGCTATGTCGTTGGCCGATTTATAGCCCAATAACCTACGCGGATAGGAGTTAACCCAATCCTCAATCCGCTTAAGCTCTGTGTCAGTCATCGTCCCAATATCGGTTCCCTTCGGAATGAAACGCCGCAAAATCCGGTTACCGTTCTCGTTACTGCCGCGCTCCCAGCTGCTATAGGGGTGGGCGTAGTAGATTTCCCCGCATTTGGCGGCTTTTTTCATTGCTTCGCCGTCCAGAAACTCTGATCCGTTGTCTGCCGTGATGGTTTTGAAAACCACATCAAAATCGCTTTTGGCCCGCTTTGCGGCTTTCTTGAGGGCTACTATTACCGCTGCCTGCGTCTTGTTTTCTGCGAATACATACAGAGATTTGCGCGATTTCCGGTCAACAAGCGTCAATATCACCGATTTTGTCCCCTGTTTTCCTACTACTAAATCTATCTCCCAATGCCCTAATTCCGTCCGTTCCTCTGCTTCTTTTGGTCGTTCGGTGATGCTTTTGCCATTCTTATTGTTTAGCGCTACTGAATGCACTTTCTTGTAACC